>URIT01000060.1 GCA_900547945.1 uncultured bacterium | reverse complement strand
GAGCGCGTCCCTGATAAGGACGAGGTCACAGGTTCGACTCCTGTCAGGCCCACCAGTCTTCTTGGCACCGTCCCGGAGAGGGGGAAGGCGTCTGGCCGCTTGGCCGGGCGCCTTTCGCGCTTTCACCCCCTGGCGCCGGCGCCGGGGTTCTTTTTTGTCTCTGCGCGGCGTGGCGGGGCGTCTATGAAAATAGAGGTAGATGCAAGACGGGGGCTTCTGCTACGATATGCGGCAGATGAGGCATCTTTCAGGCAGTTCCAGAAGAGTCTTGGCGGCCGCGTTCGCGCTGGCCGTGCAGATGGCGTCGGCGGAGATCGACTTCGCCTCTCTCCTGTTCTCGACGGACGGCGGGCGGACGTGGCGTGAAGACTATCCGCTGCTGGCGGGGACGAACCGCACGTTCGACGTCAAGGTCGAATGGTTCGGACGCGACGACCGGAAGATGGTCTGGGACGGCGTGCTGGACTGCACGCTCACGTCTGCGCGCGACTTCGCCTCCTCCATCGGGCGGCCGCATGCCTCTCCCTACACGCAGATGTCGTCGCGCCACTTCGAGCGCTATGCCGCGCAGTACCTGAACAACACGCCCCGGCCCTACTTCTTCCACGTCGATCTCGGCGCCCGGGCCGAGGGGGCGCGCGTGCATCCGCGCACGAAGGAGCCGCTTCCCGCCTGTGCCGCCTATGAACCCGGCACGTGGTATTTCTCCTGCGCGCTCGGCTATCGGCTGGAGACGCCCCTGCCGGAGAGCCCGCACCGCGACAAGCGCCTGATCGAGGCGCGGCGCGACTTCTTCGTCTACATCGACGACCCGGACAATTCCGTCCTCCCCGAAAGGCGGGCCGTCGACGCGCTTCACACCCCAACGGAACGAAAGGGACAACCCGACAGATGAGCCTCCGCCTGAAACACCTCGCCTTCGTCCTCCTGGGCGCGCACCTCGCAGGCGCCGCATCCGATGCCCCGGCCCACATCGACGAATGGACGGGCGACCTGCCGCTGCCGTATGCGAGCCGGGGCTTCGGCGTGCTGCGTAACCAGTACGTGAACGGGCGGATCTCGTGCTACGTCAGCCGCAACGGCCAGATCGGCCGCCTCAGCTTCCACGGCGGGCAGGGCATCGGCGCCCACGAGATCTTCGCCACCGACGAGAACGGCGTCTTCGGCAAGCTCTTCCGCGTGCAGGTCTTCGTGGACGAGACGCCCTACCGCCTGACGTTCGAGAAGACGACGCATCATCCCTACGGCTACACGTCGGAATGCACGGTCGCCGGCGTCCGCTTTGGCCATGAGTTCGTCCTCGACGACAACGTCGTCTTCCAGCGCGTCCGGGTCCTCTCGAATCCCCAGGAGAAGAAGGTCCGCGCGCGCGGCATCATGAGCGGCTTCTCCTGGAAGGCGCGCGCGAACCGCACGCACGGCGACTTCCGGCTGGAGGCCGCGAAGGGCCGCTTCACGGCGGAATTCCGCGACGTCCTCAAGACGGGCGAAGGCGGGGCGGCCGACGAGGCCGTCACGATTCCCGTCAGCATGGGCCTCTTCGGCCGGCCGGCCGTCTATCCGCTGCAGGACGGCCGCTACCTGAAGGGCGACAAGAAGAAGGACGCGGACTTCTGGCGCTTCCAGCAGAAGCGTAAGTTCTACGTCGAGGCGCGGGACGCGGGCGACGATTTCGTCTACTACCTCGTCTTCGCCGAGCGGCCCGGCGAAGACCTCTCCGGCGCGCGCATCGACCGCGTCCACGCGCGGTTCGCCGACGTCTATGCGACGTGCGCGACGTTCGAGACGGGCGACCGCGCGACGGACTCGGCCCTCGGCTGCGTCGTGCCGGTCATGGCCGCGCACGAGGCCGGCCGCCCCGGCGCCTACCGCGCCTCGCCCGTCTACTGGACGTGGGGATGGGACGCGATGGTCCACGCCGATGCGTTCGCCCTCGCGGGCCAGCCGGCGGGCGTCCGCCGCATGCTCGACTTCCTGCGCGAGACGGCGCATCCCGAAGGCGGCATCATGCACGCCTACAACTACGGCTTCGCCGGCACGGTGAAGGAGCGGCTGGCCCCGCCGACCCAGCCGTTCTACGCGCTGCTGCTCCTCAACTACTTCAGTCTCACGGGCGACGCGGCGACGCGCGACCGCTGCCTGCCGCTCGCGCGCCTCGTCGTCGACCGCGCGCTGGAGATGCGCCGGCCGGGCGAGGCGCTCGTGCGCTGGTACGACATGTTCCCGGACAATCCCTTCTGCCTCGGCCAGACGGCCAACGACTTCTCGGCGTTCGACAACTCGATCTTCTACCAGGGCGTGCGGGCGCTCGCCGAGCTGACGGGCGAGCGGCGCTACCTCGACGAGGCCGCGCGCATCCGCGAGGCGTTCGAGCGGCTGCTCTGGGACGAGGACGCCGGCTACTTCTACAACTGGGCCGACGGCGAGACGAAGAAGGGCGTCGCGATCCACCAGGCGTTCAACGTCCTCTACATCTCCCCGTGGGCGTTCGACCTGAAGGGCGGGGAGATCGGGCGCATCGCCTCGTTCATGAAGAACAACTTCCTCGCGAACTACGGCATCCGCAACCTGCACTGGCGCTCGCCGGCCTTCATGCAGGACGGCGTCCAGCAGGGCGAGTACTTCCCCGTCACCGAGCGCTACTACTGGAACGTGATGAACCGCGCGCGCGACGTCGCCTCGCTCCAGGACTTCCGGCGCATCCACGGCTCGTACTGGAAGATCCTCACCTACCCCGAGGGGCAGACGCTGGAGGTCGAGAACGCCGACATCCTCGACTACTACGAGGACACGCCTGGCATGAAGCAGATCTTCACGGCGAAGGCCTGGCTCGCCTCGGCCCTGGAGCTCTGGCTCGGGCTTGAGATCGGAACGGACGGCCTGCGCTTCCGGCCGATGAACGACGGTCTGCCGTTCGCCGTGCGCGGCCTGGCGGTGCGCGGCCGGCGGCTGAACGTCACGATGAAGGGCGCGGGGACGGCCGCGACGCTGGTCTTCAACGGAAAGCCGTGCGACGGCTTTGTCCCCTACGCGGCGTTCGACCGCGCCGTCAACACGCTGGAGATCCAGGTTCGTTGAGAGAAGGGAAGGCACCAAGATGCAGGACAGAGCGCAGACATCGAAGTTTCCCGCCGCGCTGGCCGCCGCGCTCGTGGCGCTGGCCGCGCACGCCCGCACGGAGTACACGGTCGGCGACCTGTACGCCGTCGCCGACGACGGTTCACGCCGGCCGATTGCCGCGCGCTTCGTCAAGGCGGGGCGTGCGCATTTCCCGTCCAACGCGCCGCACTACATCGAGCTGGAGGGGATCGAGCCGGGCGACTACCACCTGGCGATCGACGCGGGCATCCCGAAGGCGGACGGACGCTTCGTGCGCGATGTCCGCGTGTACGTCAACGGGCGCCGTTGCCAGGCGTACCGCGCATGCGTGCCGGAGGAGGGGAACGGCGCGCAGTGGTTCTCCTTCGAGAAGCAGCCGCTCAAGTCCGGCGACGTCGTCGCGTTCTTCGGCCCCGACACGTCGTTCACGCGCCTGCGCGTCCTGAAGGAGCGCCTTGCGGACGACGTCGTGCCGCGCGTCAACGAGTGGATCGAGGGGGAGGCGTTCTGCGACCTCTCCGCCACGGCGCTCACGCCGACCTCCCTCGTCGTGAACGTGACGTCGCTGCTGGGTCGCGCGCTCGACGCGCGCGCGACCTACGTCGTCACCGACTACTGGCAGAACGAGGTCGCGCGCGGCGACCTCGACCTGACGGCGAATCCGACGTTCGGGAAGACGGTTCCCTTCGCCGCCAACCCGACGGGCGAGACGCGCGCCGAGGTGCGCGTCACCATGTGCGGCGCGGGCCGCACGATGCGGCGGCTCCTTTCCGCCTCGCATGACCGCCTCGCCGGGCGGCGGCCGCGCGTGCTCCTCGACGGCGGCTGGGAGGGGGCGTTCGGATTCGGCGACGGCACGCCGAAGGGGCGCCGCTTCCGCGAGACGCCGCCGGCCGACGCGACCTGGCGGCCGGTCCTGCTGCGCGGCCGGTTCCCGCGCGTGGACGGCAAGGAGGTGCAGATGGCTTGGTTCCGCCGGCGCGTCGCCGTGCCGCCGGCCTTTGCGGGGCAGCGCGCCCTCTTCAAGGCCGAACGCCTGTCGAGCAACGCGCGCATCTTCGTCAACGGCCGCCTCGTCAAGGCCGTCTCGCGCGCCGCGTACGAGCTGCCCGTCGAGGCGGACATCACGGACGCGCTCGTGCCGGGCGAGAACGAGATCCTGATCGCCGCGCAGGGTGTCCTGTCGCGCTACACCGACGAGGACCTCGCCAAGAAACGCGAACCGACCTACCAGGACTGGCGGCTGCCGGGCGGACCGGTCAACTTCACGGACCCGTCCCTGGAGGCGCGCCTGGCCCTCGCGCTCGTGAAGCGGCCCTTCGTCGAGACGTCGGTGACGGGGCGCACGATCAAGGTCACGACGGACGTCCCGGCGGGCTGTTCGGTCTCGCACCGCGTCCTCCGGCAGGGACGCGAGGTGCTGCCGCCGTTTGCGGACGGCGTGCGCGTCCTCTGGATGAACCCGATTCTCTGGGGACCGAGGCAGTTCCCGCTCCTGGAGCTGGAGACAACGCTGAAGGACGCGCAGGGCCGCGTCTGCGACGTCCTCTCGACGCGCTTCGGGTTCAGGGAGTTCACGACGCGCGGCATGGACATCCTCTGGAACGGCGTGCCCTACCGGGGCTACGCGCGCGGCGGATGCAACGCATTCGGCGGCTATGGCGTGGCGAGCAACGGCGCGCACGAACACCGCCGCGCATACCTGCTCGACCGCCTGGAAGCCGGCCTCGCGGACGGTGCGCGCTTCGGGCGCCACATCCGCTACCCGGAGATCTGGTACGACTTCTGCGACGAGCAGGGCCTGCCGTGCAGCTTCACGTCGGCGAACTGCCCGTTCGGCCAGATGGAGGCGCGCTTCCTCGGCAACGACGTCTACTGGCAGACGAAGGAGCAGAGCGACTGCGCGATGGTCGACGCCTACGGCCACCACCCCTCGATCTTCCTGTGGTACGTCTCGAACGAGTTCTGGATCATCAACGACCGGCGCGCCTACGACCTCATTGCGCCGAGCGTGAAGGCCCTGCTGTCGAAAGACCCGACGCGCTTCGTCGAGACGGGCAGCGACCTCGACTGCCGCGGCCTCACGCAGATCCTCTCGACGCACTATCCGATCTCGGGCTGCACCTTTGATCCCGCGACGTGGTATCCGGACATGTTCTACTGGCGGCCGATCGGACAGGACTTCACGGTCGGCGCCGGCATGCCGTTCGGACAGACGAAGACGATCGGAAACGCGCACGGCGACGCGCTCATCCCGTATGGCACGAAGCCCATCTCCGTCCACGAGACGGGCTGGTCGGTCAACATCCAGCGTCCGCACGGCTCGACGCGCTTCTTCGGCGACGAGGGCTACTGCGGCTTCAACACCCTTGAGGCGCACCACCTGTTCGTCAACTTCGAGACGTTCGTCGGCCAGCGCGACGCGAACGTCTCGTCCATCCAGCCGTGGCGCGGCGGAAGCGACGGCACGTCGCGCGCGATGCCGCTTCTGGACGTCCAGCTCGTCGAGCGCGTCCATGCGTTCTACGAGGGGACGCGCGTCGCCTACCAGGCGAACGTCTTCCACGACATCCCCGAAGCGGAATCGCTCGGCTTCTTCTGGGAGCTGCGCGACGCGGGCGGCCGTGCCGTCCGCACGGGCGGCGAGGCGCTCGCGCTCGCGGGCTGCGAGGGGCGGCGCGTGAAGATCGCCTTCGACGTGCCGGCGGCCGGCCGCTACGCGCTCGTCTACGGCATCCGGGGACGGTTGGAGAAGACGCTCGCGGTGACGTCCTTCGCCCGTCGCGGCGACGAGGCGGCGCTCCTGCGCGATCCGTGCGTCGTCGGCGGCGACCAGCCGGTCACGGACGCGATGCTCCGCGCGGTCGAGGCCGGCGGCAAGCTCGTCCTCCTGCCGCGCGCGGATTATCCGGAGGGGCTGCCCGTCACCCTGCGCCTGACGGGGCGCAACGCCGCGCTCAACTTCACCTTCCGTCCAGACCATCCGGCCCTGAAGGGCATCGCGCGGGAAGACCTCTCGCTCTGGCATCCGAACCACGTCACGGGCTTCGGCTACTTCGACAAGCCCGCGTCGGGCGGCGTGAAGACGGTCATCGAGGCCGGCGGGCCGAAGGGGCTCGTCTATTCGGCGCTCGTCGAGATCCCGTACGGGAAGGGCACGGTCTACGCGACGCGCCTCGTCCTGAAGCCCGAGGCGAATCCCGTGGCCGCGCAGCTCCTGCGCAACCTCATCGCGCTTCCGGCGGCGGGGACGTCCGCGCGCGGCACGCTCGGCGTCGTCGGTACGCGCTTCCTGAAACCCCTGCGGGCGTGGGGCGTCGCCTGTGCGGCGGCGGACGCGGCGGACATCGCCAAGAACGACGGACGCTTCGCCGCGTTCTTCGTGGACGGGCGCGACGCGGCGGCGGCGGCCGCGCTCCGGGCGGCGAAGGGCGTGAAGGCCCTTGTCCAGAATCCCGATCCGAAGGTCTGGGGCGTCCGCCTCGACGGCCTTCCCGCGCCGGCCTGGCGCGGCAACGCGGTCAAGACGGCGGCGGACCACCCCGAACTGCGGGGGCTGACGAACGGCGACTTCTTCTGGCGGAAGCTGGGCCTGGGATGGGGCGGCGAGAATCCGGGGGCCGTCAACGACGTCTCGCTCATGCTCGAACCGCTCGGCACGGCGGAGATCCTCGGCGAGACGGCGCTTCTCTATCCGCGCTACCTCGCGCGCCGGGACGGGCTTCTCCTCTCCACGCTCAACATGGACGTCAGGCAGACGGCCGTCAAGCCGCTGGCCGAGCGCGTCTTCACGACGCTCATCGCGAACCTGGGCGTGGCCGTCGCGCCGAGCCGTTCGCTGTCGCTCCCGAAGCGCCTCCGCTTCGAGCCCGTCGACCTGACGGGCGTTCTCAACCGCGCGTTCGTCGATGAGGTCGAGAACGACGGGAAGGGCGGCTGGAGCGACCAGGGGCCGGAGAACGACCTGCGCGAGTTCAAGCTGCCGGCGGGCCTGCACGACTTCGGGGGCGCGCGCTACCGCATCGAGCGGCCCCATTCGCTCTTCGCCCTCACGTCGCAGTTCCGCCGGCGCGGCAACGACTACGAGCAGGTGCGCATCGACATGAAGGGCAAGAAGGCGCCGTGGCTCTTCTTCCTGAACGCCTCGGCCTGGACGATGAACCTGCACTGCCTGAGCGTCTTCGTCGAGTATGCGGACGGCTCCGAATACGAGATCCTGTTCACGGGAGGCCAGAACCTCCGGGGCTGGACGGACCCGAACCCGGGAAACCCGTCCGAGGGCGAGACGGACACCCTCACCCAGCTGGCGTTCACGGTTCCGCAGGCGCATTTCGGCAAGGCGTCGGTCTTCTCGACGGCCTGGAAGAACCCGGCGCCGGCGAAGCCGGTCCGCGCGCTGCGCTTCCAGTCGCTGAACCGTCCCGTGGCGATGTTCCTGGCGATCTCGATCGGCACGCCCGCGGAGGCGGAGGCCGGTGCCGCGTCCACGTATGACGAGGCGATGGCGAAGCGGCTCTACGAACAGGGCGCGGCCCGCCAGCGGGCGAAGGACCTCCGGGGGGCGATCGCGCTCTACGAGCGGGCGCACGCGGCCGATCCGCGCCAGCTCAACGTCATGAACGCGCTGGGCAACTGCCACGACGCGCTCGGCGAGCCGGCGAAGGCCGCCGCGTGGTACCGGAAGTCGCTCGACACCGACATCAACCAGCCGCACGTGCTGGACTACCTGAACGCCGCCGAGGCGAAGACGAAGAAGGGACGTGGGGCGAAATGACGGGCTCTTCGGAATCGGGACAGGACGAGGTTGTGCGGGGACGTCTGGAAGATGCCGTCAGCGCCACAAGACACGCTCATCCCCCCAGCCGCCTGTCGATCGCGGAAATGAATTCATCGCGGACTTCGGCTTTGGCGGCGAAGCGCGTCCAGTCTCGGACGGCCGCTTGCACACGGTCGATGATGCCGAGACACGTGCGCGCGCTGAGACCGGCGACTTTTCCCGCCGCAAGGAGATCCTCTCGTCCGATATCGGTCTTCTTGCCGTTGACGGACATCTGATGGCCGGACGTCCAGGCGCCGTTGGGATTGTAGGCGTAGCAGACGTCATAGGCAGGGGCGAGGCTCCACGCGCCCGACTTGTCCATCAGGTAGGAGATGTTCTTCACGTGGTCGTCGCAGTTCCAGGCGAGGACGTTGAAGACCATGCGGCGAAAGAGTTCCTGTTCGGCGCGGATGTCGTTGACAAGGCGGCGCGTGATGCGGAAGGCCTGTTCGTAGGAATGGCGCAGCGGATCGTTGAAGTCGAAATGCGCCAGCGCGCCCAGCGTCTGCGCATGCAGCTTCTGTCCGTCGGCCGTGCGGTCGAAGCGGCGGGTCATGAAATGGCGCCTGTCCCACAGGCGGCACTCCGTCATGCGAAGGCCCGCCGCCTTGGCCATGAGCGAGTAGGCGTATTCGACACGGCCGTACCCAGCCGCGTCGTCGTCCTCCTTGTCGCCGTTTCCGGCGAGGCCGTCGAACTTGATCAGCCAGTAGCCGAAGCCGGACGGCAGGGCGACCTGTCCCGATCGCACCTCGCCCGAGGCTTCGTTCCATCCGATCAGGGCTTTCGCGCGCGCGCCGCCGGCCGAGGCGCCGACGCGCAGAATGGGCGCGTACCGCTGGATGCCGGGAACCAGTTCCGCACGTGCCGTGCGCCGCGACCGCAGGACATCGGCGGCAAGCTGTGCGAGTTGGTCGACGTGCAGGGCTTCGTCGGGGTTCCCTTCCGAAAACAGCGAAGGGCGATACTCCAAGGCCCCCATGCCGCGACTGCCCGTGTAGCAGAGCCGTTCGATCGGCGAGAGGCTGCCGGGCGCGCGCCCCTGCGTCTTCAGCCAAACGTCGATGACGGCGTTTCCGAACTTGTCCGGCACGGAATCGGAGAGCATGCCGGGAAGTCCGTGAAACGAGGCGTATGGCAGCGAAGGGAACTTGTAGACCCGCGACGCGACCGGCATCTCGATTGGCGACGGCTCGATGCCGTAGCCGATGAAATCCGGCGCGTACTCGAATTCCGCGTAGGGCACGCCGTCGCGGCGGACGACACAGCCGATGCGCGTTCCCCAAAGAATGACGTCAGCTGATTCGATCATGCCGGCTCTCCCCAGATCGCGCTCGCCTTGCGGGACGCCTTGCGGATGCGCTTGGGCAGTCGCTCGCCTCTGGCCAACGCCAGCGGGCCGAGTTCGACCGCCGGCACGAGCGCGTCAAAGCCCTCGGTCAGGCCCAGGGCCTGACACGCGGCGACAAAGGCCGAGAGTCGCACGTTCGAGGTCGCCTTTTCCAGTCGCTCGACCGTACGCTTGGACAGCCCAGCCCGTTGCGCAAGCTCCTCTTGCGTCAGCCGACGGCTCAACCGATGTTTGGCCAGCCGAACGCCCAAGCCGGATAGGATTTCGTCAACAGTGTCAGTCGGTTCAAACATAGTTCGCCTTATCTGGCATTTTATCAGTGCGATCTTACTCTAATTCGTCAGATGGTGCGCATTAAACCATATTTGACCTGAACTGTCAATGGCCTCTTCAGGGTTCCTGCATGAAAAGATGATTCGCTCTGCCCGACGCCAGCAAACCCTCGCTCCTCACTCGCGCCACTTCCCGCCCCGAAGCGCGAGCTGTCGGGCCGACGGGCCAAAAATGCGATGGACTGTCGCGCAGGGAAAGACATTCAAATGTCTTTTTCTGATAAGAAAAGAGATGTTGCGATGACTTTTTGATGTTCTCTTCCTCTTTCTCCTGCGAAAGATGAGTCAAGATGGGAAGTCTTCAAAATTTGCCACCAACCTCTATTTTCGTAGATGGGGGGGGGTAAACACGTTAGGCGCAAAGGGCCGTAATCGGCACGACGTAGACGCCGTCCTCCTCGCGACGATAGGCTAGGCCCGACTTCCCAACGATGACGGCCAGCGCGCGCGGAGGATTGTTCTTGAACTTGGACGCGATGCGCACGAGCGTCCGCGCCGCCTCGTCAACCTGCTCAGGGTCGAGCTTGATCTCGAATGCGCTCCAGCCATCGTCCGGCGTCTGGATCACGGCGTCAAAATCGTCCCCGTCATAGTCCTGATAATGGTAGAGCGTCCCTTCCATCGCCTCGGCATAGATCTCCAAATCGCGCATCACAAGCGACTCGAAGAGCAGGCCGAATGTGCGCAAGTCGCGTAGCATCATCTTGGGCGTCGCCTGTAGGAGCGCCGCCGCGAGCGAAGGGTCGCAGAACCGCCGCTTGGACATCTGTTTGACGCGCGCGGGAGAGCGCAGAAACGTAGAGAACGGCGGCGTGTCCCGTAACAGAAAGAGGCGGTTGAATGCACCAATGTAGTCCGTCACCGTGTTAATGCTGAGATTTGCATCGTCGAACTCCGCGATGTCATTGCGAATCGTGTTCGTACTGGCCGTTGTCGATTCGTTCCTCGCCAGCGAGCGAAGGCACTTGCGGATCTTCACCGGGTCGCGCTCGATGCCGTCAAGTTTCGCCATGTCAATGTCGATGACATTCTCGACATACTGGCGTGGGATCACAAGTGCCTGACGGGAAGTCTTGCCCAGCGATCCAGGCCAGCCACCGCGCATGACGAGTTCGACAAGTTCTTCCAACTCCGGCGGCTTGACCGACTTCACCCCGATTGCCGCACCCGAGCAGATGTTCTTGAGAGAAACGGCGCAGGCCGAAGATCCATTTTCCTGAAGCGACATCGGATGCATCGCGAGGCGGGCAATCCGTCCCGTTCCGGAATGCAGGACGCCTTTCCGCTGAGGCGTCGCCGATCCCGTCAGGATGAAGTGTCCGCACGAGCCACCCTCGTCAACCGCCGCGCGGACGGCATCCCAGATTGCCGGCACCTCTTGCCATTCGTCAATCAGGTGCGGCGTCTCTCCTGACAGCGCCTGATTGACGTCTAGACGAGCCAGCTGCCGATTCGCGAAGTTGTCCTTCGGACTTCCGACGAAGAACGCGCTCTGCGCATGCATCGAAGACGTCCAGGTCTTTCCACACCACTTTGGACCCTCGACGCAAACAGCAGCAAAAGTTGAAAGGTAGAAATCAAGCCGTTTGTCCGCGAGTCTGTTGCGATACAGTTTTTTATCCATATTCATCCTTTTTCTGAGAGATATTATACCATATCTCGCAGGATGTTTTCGGATGACTGATATGTTTTTTTGATTTCTATTGATATGGATTTTAAAAGTTTACTGATATACTTTCTCACGATGTGCACGACTCCGAGGACAGGGGAATTGATGAAATTGAAGAGGACAGCCAAAAGTCATCTCCCCCATCTACGAAAATAGAGGTAGATGAGGGCTGCTCGCTTATGCCATAATCCACAGCGTCAACGCGGAGGTCTCGTACATGCACAAAATGAGCAAACGCAGATGGGCGACAGTCGCCTGTCTTGGAATGGCCGCGGTCGCCTTTGCGGCCTCGTCGCCGACAGTCTCCATCCGCGCCGTTGCCGAGGGGCACAACCTGGACTGGGGGCAGCTCCACGAGACGGTCGTGCCGCTCAACTGGGCGTGGCCGGCGGGGGCGACGCGGGCGGAACTGAAGATCGTCGCGAACGGGAAGGCCGTTGCCCTGCGGCAGACGTTCGAGGATCCAGCCGTGTCCTCCTTCAGCTGGAACATGGGCGTGCCCTCCGCCGACACCGTTTACGACGTGTCGCTGACGTTCGACTCCGGCGAGATCCAGACGGCGCAGCTCTACGCGAACCCCGGCTCGTTTGGCGGCGTGCCGCTGAAGGGCTGGAATGCGGACGGCAGGGCGGCTCTCCTCGGCGGTGGCGCGATTCCGTACCGCGTGGCTTGGGATGTGGGCCTTGCGGGCGCGGCGACATTTGGGCTGGACGGGGAGCAGGCCGCGCTTCCCTACGCCGACGGCTATCTTTGCGTGCCGCGCAGACGCGGAATGCACACGGCGACGCTCGATTTTGCCGTCGAGCCGCGTTCGCCCGCGTTTGCGGTTGCGCTCGCCGTCGCGGGGCCTGGGCTGGTCTGGCTGATTCGCTAGGGAAAGGACGTGTGCCATGAACATGAAACCCCTCTGCACTCTGCTCCTGGCGGCCGCGCTTGCGCCGGCCGTCTACGCCGTCACGCTGACCATCGACTCCGTGCGCCGGCGCTGGCCGTTCTCGCCCAAGGTCGACATCGCCTTCACCGTCGCCGGCGCGAATGGCGACTCCTACGCGCTGAGGGACTTCAAGGTCTTCGACGGCGCGCGCGCGGTTGACCATCCCGGCGTCTTCGCCTTCGAGGGCGTCCGCCCCGCCTACGGAGACGGCTCCTACACGATCACCTACGACCCGTCGCGTTCGCTCCTGACGAACACGGTCGCCGTCCAGCGCTTCCGCGTCTCCTTTGACATCACGCCGAAACCCGTTCGGTATCTCGTCCTCGACCTCGCCAAGCGCGTCGGCGAACCGGGGGCGGTCGAGTACATCTGTTCGGGCGATGCGCGCCTGGAGTCGTTTGTGCAGAAGGTCGACTATCTCGACGCCGACGGCACGACGCCTCGCCAGACGACCATCACCTATGACGAGGCGTTTCTCGCCGTCACCAACCGCACGTTCTCGAACGGGAACGAACAGCAGGCGGCCTCGCCCTACGCCCTGACGAAGATGGCCTTTCGCCTCGTCAAGCCGGGCGCCTACCGTGTCGGCAGGGAGAGCATCGCGTCGGGCGGCAACGACGTCACGTTTACCAAGCCCTATTTCATCAGCGTTTTCAAGCTGACGCACGGGCAATACGGCTGCATGCGCTACGGGGACTGGCGGCGGAGGGACTCGGAGGTGAACGGCAATCCCTCCGAGCAGGGGAAGAATCGGGAGCTCTACCTGGACGACCTGCGCGGACAGCATGGCGATGCGGCCTTTCCCGTGGACTGGATCCAGTACGGTCACGCGGTCTGCCCGACAAGCTTTGTCGGCCGGGCGCGCGCGAAATACGGCTTTGGCTTCGACCTCGCGACGGAGGCGCAGTGGGAGGTCGCCTGCCGCGCCGGCACGACGGGCTACTACTACGTCGACGGCGACGTGCCGGGGCCGAACACGAGTCTGCTGGAGAAAATCGGTTACGTGGGCGACAACACGCCGCTGTCGCCGGGTGCGAAACTGGCGAATGCGTGGGGCCTTTTCGACATGCTGGGCAGGGGCGAAGGCGTGCTTGACAACCCCGCGTCCCTTGAGGTGGAGAAATTCAATGACATGGCCTGGCCGTCGGGCACGGATCCCGTCGGCGCCTATGCGACATGGCGTGGCGCGAGCTTCTGCCGGGGTGGCGGACATTACGCCGGTGCGCTTGTGTCGTGCGGTTTGCGTCCGAAGGGGACGGCGTTGCCCACGGGAACGGACTGGTTCCATTCCTACTACAACGGCGTACGCCTTGTCATCAACGCGAACTGAACGTCAACGGAGCAGGGAGCCTGTCATGAAGAAGTCCTTCGTTTTCGCCTCGTTCCTGTCGCTGGGCCTTTCGTCCCTTGCCGCGACCGTCACCGACATCGCCGTCTCGCCGCGCTGGCCGTGGCAGGACAAGGTCGACATCGACTATACGCTCGACGCGGAAGAATACGGCGGGTATGCCGTCACGGTCGCGCTCTACGACGGCGACAGCCCGCTGGCCGTCGCGCCGGCGTCGCTGCCGGGGAACGGCGGCGTCCGCCTGCCGGGCCGCCGCCACCAGGTCTTCGACTTCGCGCAGTCCGGCCTCGCGGAGCGCCCGAAAGCCCTGCGCGCCGTCGTCACCGCGTCCGACAGGCCCGTGCGCTACCTGGTCGTCGATCTGCTCAAGACGGCTGGCGAGGACGGGCAGCGCGAATACGTCTATGCGGGCGACGGGCGGCTTGTCACCCACAAGGATTTCCCCGTCACCTACCGCGTCTCGGACGATCCGACGGACGGCGAGGCCGTGACGCACGTCGATTATGAGGACGTGTGGTTCTCCGTCACGAACGACAGCCAGTATGCGCGCACGAAGATGGTCTTCCGCTACGTCCCGCCGCAGACGGCCGCCCGGACGGGAGACGGGAACGTCTCGTCGACGTCCGCCTTCGTCACGCTGACGAAGGCGTATTGGATCGCCGTCTATCCGATGACGCAGGGCCAGTACAGCTGCCTGAAGTGGAATGTCGTCAACAGACAGCACAAGGATCCGAATTGGGGGACGGCGACGATCGGCGAGGAAGCGCAGCAGACGCCGATGCCGGGCGGTCGGCAAGCCTATGTGGGGACGAAGTACACGGACGAGCCCTATGACGACTACCCCGCTGGCATGCGCGGCCCGCTTGGCGATGACGTCTATCCGATCGGCTGGCCGACGTACGGGCACGCCGTCTCGCCGACGAACACGCTGGCCGCGTTCCGCGAGAAGACGGGGCTTCGGCTCGACTATCCGACGGAGGCGCAGTGGGAGGTCGCCTGCCGCGCCGGGGCGGTCGGCCTCTACGGCGACGGGGATTCGACGGTGGCCAACACGAATCTCCTCCTCCGTTTCGCGAGCCCCAGGTTGCTGAAGAAGGTCGGCGACGGGCGACTGCCGAACGCCTGGGGACTTTACGACATGCTCGGGAACTGCGGCGAGGTGACGCTGGATGCACTGGACGCGGCGACGCGCATCGACGGCGTCGATCCCACCGGGCCGGATTCCCTCACGACCGACCGTGTCGTTCGTGGGCTTAAGGGAGGCGATGAAGACGAGAATGTGTATGCCAAGTATCTGGCGGTCCAGGCCGGTTATCGCACGGGCCTCGCTTACGACGGTACGGGCAGCTGGTCGACCTATCGGGTTTCCGCCATGCGCTGGACGGTCGAGCTCGACGACTGACGTCTGTGTACCCTTTCCCCGATTTTTTCGAGGGGTGGGTCGTGTCGCCCGCCGCGTCCCGTTCCGAAGTGAAATCGCGCGGCGCCACACGGGAGGGCCGCGCTTGTCGCGGCCGCCTCGGCGCGTGGCGTCCGAACGCTGCGTCGAAAGCCGCCGTCAAATCTTGAGGAGCATCCGCCGCAGGGCGATGGCGACGGCTTCGGCGCGGTTCTGCGCGCCGATCTTCGCGAACAGCGCCTGGAGGTGCTGGCGCACCATCGGGACGCTGATGCCGAGATTGGCGGCGATGGCCTCGTTCGTCAGGCCGTGCGAGACGGACTGCAGGATCTCCCTTTGGCGCGGCGAAAGGGCGCTGAGGGGCTTTTCCTCTTCGATGATCTGCCGGATCTCCGGCGAGACGTGCGTCCCGCCTCCCGCGACCGTGCGGACGGCCGCCACGAGGTCGTCGAAGGGGATGCTCTTGAGGACGGCCCCGCGCGCGCCGGCGGCCAGTGCGCGCCGGATGCCTTCCGCCTCGCCGAACGTCGTGAGAATGAGGACCTTGCGCGAAGGGTCTGCGGTCAGGAGCGCGTTCGTCACCTCCAGGCCGTTCATGCCCGGCATGAGGAAGTCGAGGAGGATGACGTCGGGATGGAGGCGGTCGGCCTCGCGAAGGGCCGAGGGGCCGTCCCCGACGGAGCCGGCGACGGCGAGGTCGTCCGTGGTCGCGAAGAGGGAGGCAAGCCCCATTCGGACGATGGCGTGGTCGTCAACGAGCAGAATCGAGATCTTCTTCATGTTCCCCCCTTCGCCTGCGGCACGGCCAGTTCGACGGTGGCGCGCATGCCGCCTCTTGGCCTGCGGACGAGCGTAAAGACGCCGGCGAGGTTGCTGATGCGTTCGCGCACGCCTTGCAGGCCGAAGTGGCTCTCCGTGACGCCCGGCGCGGTCGCGGGGTCAAAGCCGCATCCGTCGTCGCGCACCGAGACGAAGAGCCGCCCACCCCGGATCGTGCCGGCGACCTGCAGGCGCGTGGCGCCGCCATGCCGGATCGCGTTGACCGCCAGTTCGCGGATGATGCAGAGAAGCGTGTGGACGGTGAAGTCCGAAAGCCGGCGGCGCGAAACGTTGAAGCGCACGGAAAGGGCGATGCCCCGGATGTGCGGCAGGAGCGTCCGGCGCACGGCCTCGTTCATGTCGGCCTCGTCCATCGCGGCGCTGCGGAGGTCCCACAGGCAGTTGCGCAGCTCTTCGCGGCACGAGGCGAGCGTCGCTCCTGCGCGTGCCAGGTGGGCGGCGCGCGCCGCGTCGTTCCGGCGGTCTGTGCGCAGGGCTGCCTCGACTTCGAGGGCGACGCCCGTGAGGCTCTGGGAGAGCGCGTCGTGCAGGTCGGCGGCAATCCGCATGCGCTCGCCTGTCCGCAGGTCGGCCTCTGCGCGGGCGATTTCCTCTCGCGCCAGGTCCTTGCCGCGCATCTGCGCCAGGCGGCGCAACGAACGGTTCCAGATGCCGACGCCGAGGATCGAGGCCAGAAGGGCGCCGAGGACGTACCAGGCCGACGGCGGCAGCGGGTGGCGCGCGCGGGCGACGACGGCGAGGCCGTCCGCCGACGTGGGCACGACGACGTAGCCGCGCGCCTGCGGGAACGCGGCGCTCGGCCGGCAGTTGTCGATGTCGAGGATCGCGACCCCCGTCACGCGGACGGTGTCGCCGACGCGCAGGTCGGGGTGGGGCGCCGAGGACGCGCTGAGATCGACGGAGACGTTCTCGTGCGCGTCTCCGCAGAGAAAGCGCCCGGACGGCTCCTCGTCGATGCGGCTGCGCACGGTCGCGGTGAAGGAGACGGGGCGGCCGTGGAACGCGCAGTTGATGGCGCGGCGGCCCTTGATGTCCCGCAGGAGGTCCGTGAACGCGATCGCCCGGGGGGCTGGGCGGCGGACGTCGACGCGGTTGGTCTGCGTCTGCCAGACGGCCCGCGAGAGATTGAGGTTCTGGAGGTCCGTTTCCGGGAAGCCGACGGCGACGACCGCGTCGCCGACGGCGGGCGGCGCCGTCAGGCCGAGGTCGGCGCGCACGATGCGCCCGCCCGTGTCGAGGAGCAGGCTTCGTCCGCCGTTCCAGACGGCGGCGACGACCCCTCGGACGGAGCGGCGCCCCAGCGCCGGCAGTTCGTCGGGGCGGCACGATTCGGCCGTCGCGAGGTCGGGCTGCTCGGCGATGCCGGGCGCGGGACGGGTCACGACGAACGTGTCGCGCCGGGGAATGTCGAAGAGGCGCTGCGCCTGCCGGTGCTGCGGCGAGTTGGGCGGCGCGCGGACGCATCCGCAAGGCGCGACTTCGGCGCCGACGAGCCGTTCGGGCGGAAGGGAGAGGAAGTCGCGTTTGATGAAGGCGTAGACGCATCCGTCGGCGCAGCGGAGCACAAGGAAGACGTAGTCGGCGTTGGTCGCGTCGACGAAGGCATCGATGACGGTCGCGTGCAGGCGCACGCACTGGCCGTCGTAGCGACCGCTGTTGAAGTCGGCTGCCGTGACGTCGGGACAGTTGGCATGCCAGGCGGTCTGCGCCAGAAGAAGCATCGCGGCGATCAGAGAAGCGAACATGACGTGCGGATTATATCATATTCGCCTGTGCGTGGGCCGCCTCTCCTTTTGTAGAGGTGGGGCCGCAGCCGCGTTCACGCGAGAGGATCCGTAGCTCAGAATCCGGGCGCGGACGGGGCCCGGATTGCGCGTTATGCGGGAAATGCGAAAAACTTTCGGATGCCCCCTTGCGCGCTTGGGGGGAATCTGCTAAACTATGTCCTCGTTCGCCGCCCCCAAGGGCACGTCCCCCGGGCCGCGGCGGCGGTCGATCCTTGAAAAGCGAGTCTGGAATCAAAGAGAATTGCAACGTAACGAGAGGC
>URIT01000059.1 GCA_900547945.1 uncultured bacterium | reverse complement strand
GGCGGGCGCACCCTCAATTCGACTGGTGGGCTGCGCAACCCACTAACCCATTACAAAACGCCGTTGACAGGGAGAGGACGAATGGTGTACACTTCAAACTGTGGCTAGCGATGTGGCAACGGAGCATGGTGGTTCTTTGCCACAAAGGCAAGGAAAGCAAAGGCTTTGCGTCCTTTGTGGCCCACACTGTTCGATTGCCGAAGCACGAGGCGGTGTTTGGCTTGACGTTCGACAACGGAGGTGACGCATGACGAAGACAGGAAGCGGGCAGTGGTGTTCGGTTGCGCGGATCGCGGGCGGCCTGCTGGCCGGGCTGCTGGCCGCGCGCGCGTCGGCGGCGCAGAAGGTGTGGACGGGCGGCGGCGCGGACGACAACCTCTCCACGCCCGCGAACTGGGAGGACGGCGCGGCGCCGGCCTCCGGCGACATCCTCGTCTTCCGGGGCAACGTGCGCACGGCGCCCGTGAACGACTACGACCCCGCGACGACGGCCTTCGAGACGCTCGTCTTCTCGAACACCTGCCAGACGGCGGAACTTTCCGCGCCGTTCACCCTCTCCGGCAACAAGATCGTCCTGACGGGCGGTACGGCGTTCTCCGTCGGGGACGGCGGTGACAAGCGCGGCTACGCCATCTACACGGCGGACGCCAAGAACGCGGTCGAGGACGTTCTGGACCTGGAGATCGAGTTGCCGGAGAACGCGAACGGGCGCTCCAAGTTCGGCGGGTTCGGCATCTTCAACCACCACCTCCTCTTCAAGCGCACGGTGACGGGCGGAAACGGCGGGCCGCTGCGCGCCGCCGACCAGATGCGGGGGAATCTGACGTTCGAGGGCCCGATTGTTGGCTTCAGCGGCGTGAGCCGCGCGAACGGCACCGGACAGATCTGGCTGCGGTCCGCCGCGAACGTCTTCACGGCGGCGGCGCCGGCCGGCGAGATGAGCGAGGGCGTTCTGAAGGTGGACAGCGTTGCGGCGGCGGGCGGTGCGGGCATCCGGCTGAGGCTCGGGCAGCCGGGGTACGACACGCCCGGCAAGTTCGTCGTCAACGCGGCGGAGGACACCCGTTTCACGGGGGACGTGGTTGTCTACGGGCCCACCTACCGCAGCGGGGCCGGACAGATCTTCAACGACGTCGCGGGCACGACGGCCACGTTCACGGGCGATTTCACGTTTGTGAAGGGCTCCGATGCCAATCTCGGCACGGGGCTGTTCGTCGGCGGCGAGGGGAACGGCGTCCTCTCCGGCCAAATCCTGACGGACTTCGCCTGGATCTACAAGGAGGGCGTCGGGACCTGGACGCTCGCGGGCTCCTCCTGCGCGACGGGCGCGGTGACGGTGCGCGCGGGCACGCTCCTCGTGGACGGCGACTACGCCGCCGCCCGGCGCTCGCAGGTCAAGGACGGCGCGGCGCTGGGCGGGACGGGGAAGCTGGGCGACGTCACCTTCGCCACGGGGGCGACACTCGCCGTGGCGAACCTCGCCGGCGGGACGCCGCTCCATGTCGCGACGCTCAACCTGGCGGGCGCGGTGGCGCTCGTGCGCCTCGACGCGACGTTGCTGGAACCGAGCACCTACACGCTACTGACCTACGGGGCACGGACGGGAGAAGGGTATCTCGCGATCGGGGCGGGGTGGCCGGACGGCACGACGGTGACGCTCGGCGAGACGGCCGCCACGCTGACCGTCGCCGCACGGTCCCTGCCCTGGTCGGGCGCGGTGTCCGGCGCCTGGGACTTCACGACGGCGAACTGGACGGCGGAGGGCGTGACGTTCAAGGACGGCGACGCCGTTTCCTTCGGCGAGGCGGCGGAGCGGACGGACGTGGAGGTGGCCGGGACGGTCCGGCCGGGCAGCGTCCGCGTTTCGGGCGCGCGGGACTACACGTTCTCGGGCGCGGGCCTTGCGGGCGTCGGTGGCCTGGAGAAGGCGGGGGCGGGCGTCCTGACGCTCGCCAACACGAACACCTACACGGGCGACACGTTCGTCAACGGCGGCGCGCTCGTGCTGGCGGGTTCGCTCGCGGGTACGACCGTGCGCGTGGGGGCGGGGGGCGCGCTGACGAATTTGCCGACAAGCCGCCTGACGGGCCCGGGGGCGGTGTGGATCGGTGGCACGGCGCAGCTTGCCGGCACGAACGACATGACGGGCGGGCTGTATGTGAACGGCGCCGTCACCGTGCGCGATCCGCGTGCGCTGGGCGACGGGGACGTATTCGTGGGTAACACGTCGGCACCGCTGGAGTTCAGCGGACAGGGCGGCGAAGCCGGACGCGGGCATACACTCTCCATCGACTACACGGACGAGAGGGATAGCAACATGATCCGGCCTCTCGGCGTGACGCTGACATGGCTGGGCGATGTCAGCATTCGTGGAAAACGGATGTATCTGCGCACCACTGACGGCTGCCTGGTCTTCGGCGAGCCGGGGTGTACGACGACCGTGCGGGGCGACAACGACGAGAATCCCAAGGTGTGCGGCGTCTACGTGCGCGACAACGGCAAGGTGGACTGGTACTCGCGCCTCGACATCCCCCAGGCCACATACCATCAGACCGACTTCAACGTGACGCGCTTCTTCGCGCAGGGCAACCGCTGGCGCGAACTCGTCATCAACGTCAACGTCGTCCGCTGCTGCGCGCCCGACACGCTCGCGCCCGCGCCGGTCAAGATGGGGCAGACGTGGGGAAACTCCGGGTTCCACCCCGTCCTCGACCTGAACGGATTCGACCAGACGATCACGGCGCTCGTGATGGCCGATTCGCTCGACGTCTCCTCCCAGACCATCACGAGCGACGCGCCTGCGACGCTGACCGTCTCGAACGACGTCGCCACGACGACCAAGCGCATGCAGTGCCGGATCACGGGCGCCGTCTCCTTCCGCAAGGACGGCGCGGGCACGTGGACGTTCGGCGCGCAGAACCTCAGCACGGGCAACGTCGCGGTCGTCGCCGGCGCGCTCGCGCTGACGGCCGACGACGCGCTGCCCGTCGGCGAACGGTCGACGCTGGAGATCGCGACCGGCGCGAAGGTCGTGCTGGCGGACGGCGTGCAGGCCTCCATCCCCTACCTGACGTGCGGTGGCATCCGTTTCGCGCCCGGCGCCTACTGCGGCGAGGGCGGGGCGTCGGGCCGCCGCCTCGACCGTTTCTTCGCCCCCGGCGGCGGCACGCTCACCGTGACGCGCGGCGTCGGCGGCCTCACCCTCATCTTCCGCTAGCCGGCGCGTTGGCACGTCGTACGGTTCCTCCGCTGGAGGCCGTTCATTTTCTGTTGCGGCGCGCCGAGGACGTCGCGCCCTACCAACGTAGCGGGTCGGCCTGCCGTACCTCATGTCACTGGCAGGGCGGCCGCCCGCCACCGCGCATGCCCTCGCGTGCCGTGTGCGTTCGTTTGGTAGGGGCGGACGTCCTCGGCCGCCCGCCGCCCGCCACCGCGCATGCCCTCGCGTGCCGTGTGCGTTTGTTTGGTAGGGGCGGACGTCCTCGGCCGCCCGCCACCGCGCCCCTTACGATTGACGTAAGGCGAGGGAGGGGTTATAATAAATGTGCGTTGGATGTTGCGTTCAAGTTGACGTGACGTCAAGGGACGATGACGTGAAAAAGGAGAACTCCATGCAGAGAAGAACGTTTCTGAAATGGGCCGCCGCAGGAAGCGTCCTGCCGCTCTTCAACATCGGGTGTGCGTCGCCGCGCGCGAAGACGATTGCGGCGGGACGGCGCATCCGCGTGGCGCTGATCGGCTGCGGGCTTCGGATGCGCGATGTCCTTTCGACGAAGTGCGAGGACGTGGAGATCGTCGCGCTCGTCGATCCCGACCGGCGCGCGCTGGAGGCCATTCGTCCGCGTCTCTGCAAGCGGTATCCGGGACGCGGCTACGAGAAGATTCCCGCGTTTGCCGACTACCATGAACTCTTCGCGAAGATGGCGGACGGCATCGACGCCGTGATCATCGCGACGAACCAGCAGCAGCACGCGCTTCCCGCACTCCTCGCGATGGAGCATGGCATCCACGTCTACGTCGAGAAGCCGATCGCCTACTCGATCGAGGAGGCGGATCTTCTCCTGAAGGCGGCGGAGAAGTCCGGCGTCGTCACGCAGTGCGGTCACCACGGGCACTCCTCGCCCATCCTCGCGCAGATCGTCGAGTACATCCAGAGCGGCGCCATTGGGCAGGTGCATGACGTATGGTGCTATGACGACCGCATCAACGCCCAGGCGGTCGTGCCGCCGGATGCGCCCGTGCCGGAGGGGCTGGACTGGGACAAGTGGGTGGGCCCGGCGGCGATGCGTCCCTACAAGACGTGCTACGGTCCCCACAAGTGGTATGACTGGAAGGGCTTCGGCAACGGCAACATCGGCAATATGGGCAACCACATCATGGACGCCTCGTTCTTCGCCCTGCGCCTGAACGAAGTCGATCCCGTGAGCGCCGAGCTGCTGGACCAGCGCGAGGGCGCGCCGGGCTCGTGGCCGCTCCGCCAGACGATCGACTTCACGTTCCCCGCCCGCAAGGGGATGGACCCCGTCACGATCCACTGGTGGGACGGCATCAAGGACGGCGTGCCCGTCGACGCCGCGCACCAGAACCGCATCGGCATCGCCACGAAGCGTGCATACCAGAACCTGCCGCCCATCGTCGAGGAGCTGGAGCGGAAGTACAATCTTCCGCTCGGTCAGATCGGCACGCTCTGGATGGGCGAGAAGGGCATCCTCTGGCAGAACGAGTTCGGTTCGGCGATGCAGTTCGTGCCGTCCTCGCTCAAGAAGGGGATCAAGCGGCCCAAACCCTGGTTGCCGCGCATCAAGAAGAGCCACGTCCACGAATTCTTCGCGGCCATCCGCGAGGGACGCCGCGCGAATGCGGACTTCCGTTTCGGCGTGCCGCTCGTGAAGACCGTCCTGCTCGGAAACGTCCTTGCCCAGACGGGGAAGTGCAAGCTGCTGTGGGACGGCCACCGGGCGACGAACAACGCGGCGGCGAACGCCTTCACGCGCACGACCTACCGTCCGGGCTGGGAACTCCCCAGGGTGTAACGGGAGGAACGCGCACATGACGGCGTCGTCCTGCGCGGCGCTTCTCGCCTACATTTTCGCGGTCGGCTACACGCCGGGCCCGGCCAACCTCTATGCGCTCTCCTGCACGTTCAAGTACGGGCGGCGCGCCGCGCTGCGGATGTGGTGGGGGCTTGTCGCGGGGTTCTCTGTCGCGCTCTGGGGGGTGGCCGCGTGTTGCGGGGCGCTGGGGACGTCGCTGGGCGCGTCCGTTGTCTACGTGCGCTACATCGGGGCGGCGTACATCCTCTGGCTCGCGTGGGGCATCGCGCGAAGCGGTGGGGCACTGCGGGAATCGTCCCGGACGACGTGTTCGTTTTTGTCCGGCTTCGTCGTGCAGCTGACGAACGCGAAGATCATCCTCTTCAACATCACGATGTTCGGCACGTTCGTGACCACGCGCGGGAACCGTCCCCTCGACTACCTGCTGGTCGGCGCGTTGCTCTACCTGGCCGGGCCGGGCGCGAATCTCGTCTGGCTCTTCGGCGGCGCGTTGCTGCGGGCGTGGTACCTGCGCCACGCCCGCCTCGTGGACACCCTCATGGGCCTCACCCTCGCCCTCTTCGCCGTGCTAATGCTGGTGTGAGGGTCTGCGCGCCTCTCTCCGTGTCCCCCTCAACGGCAGTCTCACAGCCTCGTTCGAAATCGGGGAGAGGCCGTTTCCCCCATCGGAGACAAAAGGGGGCCGGCGGTCACGTTTTCTCGGAGGAGTCCAGGATGCCGGCGGCCCGGAGGGCGGCGGTGATGCGGGCGCGCGTCTTGTTGACGACCGCCGTGCCGAGAAGGGAGAGGGCGCGCTTGGGGTCGGGATCGGCCTCGGCCTCGATGCCCGCCGCATGGAGGACGGCGTTGACGAGGGCCGTCTGCCTGGGCGTGATGACGTCGCGTGCCAGCGCGAGGGCACGCGAGGCGAGTCCGCCCGTGGCGGGGAGATCCTTTGTATCGTGGAGGTACTTGAGGGTCTGGGCCAGCGTTGCCCGTCCGACGACCTGCTCGATGGTTTCGGTGGGGAGGCCCGCCTCCAGAGCCAGAAGGCAGAACACCGGGCGGAAGGAGCGCCAACCGTAGAGACTCGTCTGGCGGGGCGCACCCTGGGTGGCGCGACGTGTCAACTGGATGAGATCGACGGAGGTCGGGGTGTTCGGTGCGTGGAGGGGCTTCCCGGGACGGAGGCGGTACCCGATGAGGGTTTCGACGGTGTGCAGGTCTTCCGAACACTGTCCCTTGCTGCGACCCGTGACGGCGGTGATCTGGGAGTAGCTGCGGCCCTCCCGAAAGAGGCGGTAGGTCGTGGCGATACGAGTGGCCTTCCGGGGGGTGAACCCCGCGTTCTGAATCTGGACCATGACGTCCGGGACGGGCGGAAGGGACTTTGCCTCGTCCGGCTTGTCTGGGAGGGGAACGGCGTTGAGTGCCTGGCCGATGAAGACCTTCACTCCGGTCAGGAGGGAACCGCGAAGCGTGGGAACGCCGTGTTCGTTCCTGGAGTTGTACCGCCGGGCCGCCTCCGGGAAGACAAAGACGCGGCTTTTGTCACGAGATGCATGTCGGCTCTCAAAAACTTCACGTAAAGGCGGTAGGATGGGCAGTTTAACGGTTTGGTGCGTGGTGGTGGCGGGAACGGTGACGAACCCCGCCGCGAGATCGACGGCGGACCATTTGAGGTTGCAGAGGTCGCCGAGGCGGAGACCGGTGTAGGCGGCGGCGGTGAGAAGCGGATGGAGAAGGTCGTCGCGGCGTGCGGCATCGAGAATCGCCTTCAATTGGTTCTGTGTCAGCGGAACCAGTTTGGAGGAAAGGGTGTCTGGAGGCGTGTTTCCGGGCATGATCTTGATTGTGCGTGTGACTTCAAATCTCGTGTAAAGTTCTCGATTTTCGCTGCCTTTTTCGGGGAACGGGGTTGGAATGGATGCCAGTATAGCATACCGATTCGTCCTCCACAAGGGATAGGGCGTGGGCGGGAGGGTCGCGCTCCCGCGCGACCGGGCGGCCGGGCGGCGAACGCCCCAGGACGCTCCGCGCCGAGGCGGCGCGGGTACTTCGCGCGCCGTGACAACGTGTTGTGAACGGAGGGGACGGGTCCGGGGCCTTCTGGTCGCGCAGGAGTGCAACCCTCCCGAGCGGCACTCGGTACCGTAAGCGCGAGACAGGGGGCCTCCCGTGGAACTGTCCCTATGGGGGTGTGGGGGAATGGCCCTATAGGGGAGTGGGGGAATGGCGGATTTCACTGCGGAGCGTTCCGACGTGAAATCGCACGAGGGGAATCGTGTATGGGAGGGGGATCGAAGGGGAACGGGAAACCAAAACTGGAAATTCGGTAGAGTTGTCTGGTTTGGGGCGGGAGGTGGAGGGGGCGGGAGTCGAAAAAGCGTGAACGCCTTGTTTTACATGGGGCTTCATGATGGTTCGAGTTGTTTTGTCATGAATGAGATAGTTCAGTTCTAATGGCGGGATTTGCGCAGATTCGACCGAAATGATATACTGTCTGCCAATTCCGCCCCGTGGGGGCTTTGAGAGTGTAATGCGAGAGATGAGGACGAAATGGCAGACCAAGCCGAGAAGCTGTATTTAGGCATAGACATCGGTTCGACGACCTACAAGGCCGTCATCCTCTCGCAGGGCGGGAAGGTGTTGGCGACGACGTATCAGCGCACGCAGCCGGTCGATTCGGGGCGGCTCGCCTGCACGGGGCGGTGCAGTGGGTGCGGGAACTGCAGCATGGGCGCGGTGCGCAAGACGACGGACGATTTCCTCAAGAAGGCGGGGTTCACGTTCAAGGACATGGCGGCGACGGTCGTGACGGGCAGTCAAATCGTCGATGACACGAACCGTTTCATTCCGTTCGACTTCCAGGTGAGCGAGGTGTCGGCGCACGTCGCGGGGGCGAAGTTCTTCTATCCAGACGTGGACGCGATCATCGACTGCGGCGGACAGGACTCCAAGTGTATGGTGTTCAACCCGAAGATGGACCTCTGGACGTCGATGATGTCCGGCGTGTGCGCGGCGGGGACGGGCAGCTACCTCGACAGCGTGGCGGCGAAGCTCGGCGTGCCGGTGGAGGAGATTGCGGGGAAGGTCAACTACGACTCCACGACCGAGTTCAGCTCCGTCTGCGCGGTCCTTTCGGCCACATCGATCAACAAGTTCAAGAACCGCATCCCGATCGGCGATCTCCTCGCGGGGGCGTGCCGCGCGCAGGCGCGCACGATCCTCAACAGCGTGGGGCAGCTGCTGCTGCACCGTCCCGGTCGGCGGATCCTCTTCCAGGGGGGCGTCGCCTCGAACGGCGCGGTGGCGCACTATCTGCGCGAGCTGACGGGGAGCGACATCGTGATCCCGGAGCACCATCAGGTGATGGGGGCGCTGGGGGCGGCGTGCCTCGCGCGCGACTATGCGGGGCTCAGGAAAGACGGGGCGGGCCGGGGGAAGGTGCAGTACGAGCCGTCGCGCGGCAGGTCCGTGCGGCTGCGCGTGACGTCCACGAAGCGCGACTTCTTCTCAACGGACAAGTCGAAGCCGCTTGTGTGGCGCAACCTCTTCTTCCCCACCGAGATCCTGAACGCGATGGACTGCCGCATCCGCACGCTTGAGACCTACGCGGCCCTCTTCGGGCGCAAGGCGGACAAGGTGAAGGAGGCGCTCGGGCGCGCCGCGCAGAAGGGCTTCGACGGGCAGACCTGTTCGTTCCTCCGCATGCTGGAGGGGATGGAGCTTGAAAAGCCCGACTACGTGGTCTCCACCATGCAGCCCTGCCAGCAGGCGGAGCGCGTGTTCGCGGACCTCGTGCGCGAACTCGACATCCCCGACCGCCTCTACTCCCTGCAGACGCCGATCAACGGGCACAGCCGCAACGCCGTGGAGATGATGGCGGACGGCCTTGCGGAATCCGTCTCGCTGATGGAGAAGGCCTTCGGGCGCAAACTCGACCCCGCGCGCCTCGAAGAGGCGTGCCGCCTCTCCAACGAGGCCGCCGCGCTCGCGAAGAAGTGCGCCCACCTGCGCTTCACTTCGCCGCCGCTCGTGCGGGGCAGCGAGGCGATCTACAACGCCGTCGTCTTCTCGCAGCTCTGGGGCACGCAAGACCTCGTGGACATCCAGCAGGCGTACTACGAGGAACTGCTTGCGAAGAAGGAATGGGCCGAGAAGCGCTATGCGCTCGGCGACACGCACCGCCTCCTCTGGCTGCACCTGCCGCCGTTCTACGACTCGAAGCACCTCGACTTCGTGGAGAAGACCTGCAACGCCCCCATCGTCTTCGAGGAGACGAACTTTGTCGCGTGGGAGCCGCTGGACCCGAAGGATCCCTACCGCTCGCTCGCGAAGAAGCTCCTGCAGTCGGGCTTCCTCGATCCGTCGCTGCGCGTGGAGTACGTCAAGAAGGCCATTCCGGCGGGCCAGTTCAACGGCGTCATCCTCTACACCCACGGGTTCGGGCGCTGCTCGCTCGCCGACCGCGCCTTCTCGAAGCAGCTGCGCGAGACGCTGGACGCGGTCGGCGTGCCGCTGCTCGCCCTGGAGGGCGACTGCATGGACGCCTCCATCGACCCCTGTTCCACGGTCACGAAGATCGCCTCCTTCGTGGAGGCGTTGAACTTCAAGCGGTACGGCAACATCTTCGGCATCGGCGGGAAGAAGGCCGGTGCCTAGGCGAAGCGAAAGGAGCGGAGCATGAAGAAGCGGATCCTTCTGGCGGTGTGCGCGGTCGGCGCCGTGGTGGCGCTGCAGGCGCAGTCCCCCGCCCACGACGCACTCAAGCGGGAGATCGCCGAACTGCGGAAAAAGCCAGCCGTGTGCGAACTGCCGCCCTACCTCGCCGAGAACGAGGACTTCGACGCGGTGTGCCGGAAGGCGGGCGAGGCGAACAAGAAGGTGTTCGTTTCCATCGGGCGCGAGGCGTGCGGACGTTGCCAGCGCTTCTACGAACTCGTGCGGCGGGGCGAGGTGCGCATCGACACGAATGCGTTTGTGTTCGTGCGGCTCAACATCGACGAGCCGGCGCAGCGGGAGTATTTCCTCGGCACGTTCGAGCCGCCGGACAGCCGGCTGCCGTTCGTGGGGGTGACGGATGCGGAGCGCTCCGAGATCCGCCCCTGCCTGTCGGGCGCGCCGTCCGTCGCGGACTACCGGAAGCTCCTGCGGATGAAGTGACGCCGTGGGCGCGGCGGATCCCATCGGCTTCTTCGACAGCGGCGTGGGCGGGCTCTGCGTGCGCGACGCCGTGCGCGCCCTCCTGCCGCGCGAGGACACCCTCTACATCGCCGACTCCGCGCACTGCCCCTACGGCAACAAGCCGGCGGAGGAGATTCGCGCGCTCGCGCGCGGACACGTCCGCACGCTGCTCGCCGAGGGCTGCAAGCTCGTCGTCGTCGCGTGCAACACGGCGACGGCGGCGGCGATCGACGCCCTGCGCGCGGAATGGCCGGACGTGCCGTTCGTGGGGATGGAGCCGGCGGTGAAGCCGGCGGCCCTCCGTTCGAAGACGGGCGTGGTGGGCGTGCTCGCGACGCAGGGGACGTTCAACGGGCGGATCTACCGCGAGACGCGCGCGCGCTTCGCGAAGAAGACGACGGTGCTGGCCGTGGTGGCGGACGAATTCGTCACGCTCGTCGAACGCGGCGAACTGGAGGGCGCGCGCGCGGAGGCGTGCGTGCGCGCGAAGGTGGAACCGCTCCTCGCGGCGGGCGCGGACCATCTTGTGCTCGGCTGCACGCACTTTCCGCACCTCGCGCCGCTCATCGCGCGCGTCGCGGCGGGGCGGGCGACGGTGGTCGATCCCTCCGCCGCCGTGGCGCGGCAGGTACGGCGGCTCCTCGCGGCGCGCAACCTGCTCAATCCCTCCGGCGGCGCGCGCCACGTCTTCATCCGCACGCCGAACGGCCCGGGGGCGGAGTCCGGCGGGGGAGATCTGTTGACGGGGGCAAAGGGCGTTTGATAGAATCTCGAGCGGTGCGTAGACCGTGGATGGTCGCGGGCGGCGCGTCGGGAATGGGGTTCGTTTGAACGTTTGGAAACGAGAAAGGACGATGAAGGCGATGCGAGGCGTCTGGTGGATGGGCGTGGCATGCGCGGTGCTGGGGCTTGCGCTGTGCGCGGGGTGCGGCGAGGCGGAGGGGCCGCTGCTGGACGGTTCGGCGGTTGCGGATGCGGTGAACCAGATGGTACCCGAGGCGAAGGAGGACGGCGCTCGGATGCTGGACTGGCTGATGCGCAGTCCGCTCGCCCAGGGCATGGCCGGCGGGCTTGTGCTCGTGGTGCTGCTCGTGCTGCTGAAGTTCGTGACGAAGGTCGTCAAGGTGATCATACAGCTGCTCGTCCTCGTGACGCTCGTGTTGCTGTTGGTCGCGGGATATTTCGGGTGGAAAAACCGCAAGACCGTCGTGGACGGCGCGCGTGACGCCGCCGAACGCATCAAGGTCCGCGCCGCCGATGGGTGGAAGCTTGTGGAGCCCTTCGTACAGCGGGAGGAGCGCGAATGACGGAACTGAAGAGAATTGTGGACTGGATTGATGCGACGCTGGACGTGGCGTCGTTTTCCGACGTCTCGAACAACGGCCTCCAGATCGCCCGGCGGGGGACGGAGGTGACGAAGGTCGCCTTCGGCGTCGATGCGAGCGTGCGGACGGTCGAGGCCGCCGTGGAGGCGGGCGCGCAGCTGCTCGTCGTCCACCACGGCATCTCGTGGGGCGGGGGCATCCAGCGCCTGACGGGCGGCGTGTACAACGTCGTGAAGGCGGCGCTCGACGCCGACCTCGCGCTCTATGCCGTCCACCTGCCGCTTGACGCGAACCACCGCTACGGCAACAACTACGAGCTTGCCCGCTACCTCGGCCTCAAGGGCCTGAAGCCCGCGTTCGTCTACCACGGCGAAACGATCGGCTGCATCGGGACGCTGCCAAACGGGCGGAAGGTGGGCGTCTGTAGCGGCGGCGCGGGCGGCTTCGCGCCCGAGGCGAAGGCGCTCGGCTGCGACCTCTACATCACGGGCGAGGCGGACTGGGGCGAGACGATCGCGGCGGAGAACGTGGGCATGCAGATGATCTGCGCCGGGCACTACCAGACCGAGACGTTCGGCGTGCAGGCGCTCGCCAGGGCGATGAAGAAGGTACTGAAGGTCGAGACGGCGTTTATCCCGCGTCCCTGACGCGGAGGGGCGGCGGGAGGGGGTGGTCCTGTTCCGCCCACGCGCCTCCGGCGCGTGTTCGTAAACGGCCCACCCCCTCCCGCCACCCCTCCGCTCCAAGGTCAATTCTTGGACGGGAGGCGGCGCAAGGCCGGGAGACCGGACACTATGGTATACTGTTTCTGGATGCGTCTGCCGCCGTTGGCCGGGGTCTTCGGGGAAGACGTGTCGCCACGAAGGAGGTCACGATGAGAGGAAAGATTGTCTGCGCGTTGTTCGCCGTTGGGTGCTGTGCGTTTGGACAGGGGCGTCTGTTGTTTTCGGAGCGCCTGTCGCGCCCTGCCGTCCCCGAAGCGGCGCGGCAGGCCTGCGCAAAGGTCCCGGAAAAACACCGGGAGGCCGTCGAATCCGAAATCCGGGAGATGGCGTATACGGAGGCCACGCGCGAGGCAGGTGAGAAGTTCGGCATGCTGCTCATGCCAGACGATTGGACGAATACCTGTGGCAAGGCGGTTCTTCTTAGATCGGGTGTGTCGAGAGTCGGTGTTTTCAACTACTACAAATACGCCTCGGACGGTCGGCTCGTTCAGTTCGGAAGCAAGACGAACTTTGAGGAATTGGCGTGGTGCGACAGGCGCCGGGACGAACTCGTCGTGCAGTTCTGGAATGACCGGGCGGTCGTCGACGCGGCACTGTCGAACGTCGTGGCCTCCGCGAAAAGGGCGGCGGTGTCCGCCGTACCGGGTAGGTCGTCGCTTGCGGGCCTGCGCGCCCGCCGTGCCCAGAAGGAGGCAGAGCGCGAGGAAGAGGCCAAACGCAAGGTTCGCGATGAGCGCATGGTGTTCCTCCCGAAGTATCGCGTCGCCTTCAAGGCGTTGACGGGGTATGAGATGGGGCAGAAGATTGGTGAGGAGGTGTTGGGCGGGGAGAGGGAGTGGAAGAACGTGAAGTTGGCGAAGCCGTATCGATATTTCACGGACTGTACATTGGAGGTCTGCGACGGATGCCTCTACGGGGTGAGCATGTCCTTTGGATCAGACGGGAAGTATTCGCGGAAATCCCTGGAAGCGGAGGCGGAGGCCGTCAGAAAGGATCTTGCCGGGCGGTTTGGGGTGGAAGAAGAAGAGATCCTTGAAAGACCGGGTCTGGGGCTGAGGCGGGCAGGGTTGATGCGGGCAGGGTGGAGCCTGGCGGTTTCAGTAGGAAGAGGAGGCGGCATTTGGCTGTCGATTTCAGACGACGTACTTGCAGGGGAACTTCGCACGCGCCTCAAGGAGAAGCGGGAGGCGCAGAAGGAAGCGCTTCCCGTCTTCGAGGAGGCCGGCAAGAAGTGAGAGGGACGGGAAGGCGGCGGTCGCAACAAGTTGCGGCCCTCCCGGTGCCGTCCCGTTCTTTCGCGTGGCGTCTAACGCGCGCCTAACGGTTTCGGCGTATAATTCAATTAAAATTTCAAAAGGAGAATGAACGACATGGATCTGCAGAACGCGACAAACCGCATCGCCGCGCAGGGCGAGCTGGTGGAGAAGATCAAGAACGAAGTGGGCAAGGTGATCGTGGGGCAGGAACGGCTCATCGACCGCCTCGTGCTGGCCCTCGTCTCGGACGGCCACATCCTCCTCGAAGGCGTGCCGGGCCTCGCGAAGACGCTGAGCGTGAACACGCTCGCGAAGGTGCTGGGGCTCGACTTCAAGCGCATCTCCTTCACGCCGGACCTGCTGCCGGCCGACGTCGTGGGAACGCTCATCTACTCCCCGAAGACGGGCGCGTTCACGCCGAAGAAGGGCCCCGTCTTCACGAACCTCCTCCTCGCGGACGAGATCAACCGCGCGCCGGCGAAGGTGCAGTCGGCGCTCCTCGAATCGATGCAGGAGCGCCAGGTCACGATCGGCGAGGAGACCTACCGCCTCCCGCAGCCGTTCCTCGTGCTTGCGACGCAGAACCCGATCGAGCAGGAGGGGACGTACCCGCTCCCCGAGGCGCAGGTGGACCGTTTCATGTTCAAGTGCCTCGTGGAGACGCCGAGCCGCGCGGACGAACGGCGCATCATGGAGCGCTTCGCCCAGCAGGCGAAGGCCCCCGAGGTCTCCGCCGTGTGCGGGATGGACGACATTCTCGCCCTGCGCGAGACGCTGAAGGAGGTGTACTGCGACGAGAAGGTCGGCGACTACATCCTCGATCTCGTCTTCGCGACGCGCGAGCCCGAGACGGTGAAGGGCCTCGAAGGGCTCAAGGAGCAGATCCAGGTCGGCGGCTCGCCGCGCGCGACGCTCTGCCTGAACAAGGCCGCGCGCGCGAACGCGCTCCTCCACGGACGCGCCTACGCGACGCCGCAGGACGTGAAGGAGGTCGCGCACGACGTCCTCCGCCACCGCATCCTCCTCACCTACGAGGCCGAGGCCGAGAACGTCGATTCGGACAAGATCATCGACAAGATCCTCTCGACGATCCCGGTGCCGTGAGGGAGGAATGACAGGGCATCGTCTTCGTTCGCTCCCGTGTGAATGGATGACATGAGGGAGAACATGGAAAATCAGATTATTGTCTATCAGCCGAACGAGACGATGCGGTTGGACGTTCGCGTGGAAAACGAGACGGTGTGGCTCAATCAGTCTCGGCTTGGCGAGCTGTTTGGCGTGGATCGAACGGTCGTCAATCGTCACATAAACAACATCTACAAGACGGGCGAACTTGATGCGTCGTCAACCTGTGCAAAAATTGCACAGGTTCAAAACGAGGGTGGGCGGATGATCTCGCGAGTTGTTCCATTCTACAATCTCGACATGATCATCGCCGTCGGCTACCGCGTCAATTCGTTGCGGGCCACGAAGTTTCGGCAATGGGCCACTGGCGTTTTGCGCGAGTATCTGCTGAAGGGCTATGCGGTCAACCAGAGGCTAAGCCTGTTGGAGGATCGGGTCGACCGTCGGCTTGCCGGACACGAGGAGAGGTTGTCGACGCTTGAGGGCAAGGTTGATTTCTTCGTTCAGACGAAGGAGCCGCCCTTGCAGGGCGTATTCTACGATGGGCAGCTGTGGGACGCCTGTTCGCTGGTGGAGAGGTTGGTTGCCCGGGCGAAGAGATTGATTCTGTTGATTGACAGTTGGATTGGCACGGAAACACTCGACATCCTTGCGAAAAAGCGAAAAGGGGTCGTGGTGGGAGTTGTGACGTCCGTGCGCGGCAACAAAGTTGCGGACAGCGAAGTCGCGAAGTTCAACGCTCAATATGGGGGGCTCTCCGTAAAGACAAGCGCGGCGTTCCATGACCGCTTTCTCGTCCTTGACGACAGGGAGTTCTATCTCATCGGCGCGTCGCTGAAAGACCTCGGCAAGAAGTGCTTCGCCTTTACGAAACTCGACGCGGGCGAGATCGCGGGACTGAAGGCGAGAATCCGAAGGGTTGAGAGCAGATGAAGCGCGCGGGGAACCAGATTGTCCTTGTCGGGACGTACCGGCCGGAGAACGCGGACTGGATTGTCGCGAAGCGGCTCTACAACCTGCCGCTCCCGAAGTGCGGCAAGCTCGCGTTCCACGCGCGCGTCGGCGGCCTGCCGGATGATCGGGAATGCGTTTCCGCCGCCTGTTGCACAGGCTGTGGGCATGCAGATTAGGAGGTGTTTGAACCATGAAACGCCGTTATCTTGTTGATGTCACCGAGACCTACACCGCCCGTATCGAGGTGATGGCGGAGTCGCCCGACGACGCCGAGTGGGAAGCCGACAACCTGGTCGGCGGTGAAGTGGTGGACATCGTGAAACTGTCGCTGGCGGGTGGGCCGCACACGGACTATTCGAAGGCGTGCGAGGCCGTGCCGGATGGGGCGGAGGTGGAACAGGAATCCGCATGAGAAAGCAAGCCTCAAGTTCTGAGCCCTCGAAAGGCGAAATCGTCGTCTACCAGCCAAACGAGACTGTTCGGCTGGAGGTTCGGCTTGAAAACGAGACGGTGTGGCTGTCTCAAGAACAGATGATCGCTCTTTTCGAACGTGACCGTTCGGTTATCAGCCGCCACATACGCAATGCCTTTGCCGAGGGCGAAGTGGACAAGGAGACTTGTTTGCATTTTTTGCAAACAAGTCGCAAGGGGCGTCCTGTGGCTCTTTACAATCTGGACGTCATAATATCGGTCGGCTACCGCGTCAAGTCGATTCGCGGGACTCTTTTCAGGCGATGGGCGACGAGGATTTTGCGAGACTATTTCATTCAAGGCGTTGCGGTTTCGCCTCAACGCGACGCCCTTGCGGAGGAAATGGATCGTCGCTTCGCCAACCATGAGAAACGCTTGTCTTCGGTCGAGGAGCGCATCGACTTTATCGTCAGTTCGGCCCTTCCCGCGCCTGAACGGGTGTTCTGCGAGGGCGAGTTCCTGTCGGCGCATGATGCGCTTCGCAAGATCATCAAGGCGGCGCGGCGGCTGCTGCTCCTGATTGACAACTACATCGACGAGCGCGTGCTGACCCTTCTCGCCGAGCGCCGCGTTGGCGTCACATGCCACGTCTATGGCAGAAACGTGATGAGGCGAGACATCCAGCTCGCCTATTCGCGCTACCGGCAACAGTATCCGAACGACGCGCTTCGGCTTGTGCCGTGGAATGGGACGCATGACCGTTTCATCGTCTGTGACAACACGGTTTGGCTTTGCGGATCATCGGTCAAGGACGCAGGGCGACGAATGTCTGTTCTTGTCAAGATGACGACTGCGCCAGACTTTGTCCTAAAGGCATTGCCAGACATTCCGGGAGAACGTAACCAATGACTGACGTAAAGGAACTGATGGCGAAGGTGGGGAAGATACGGATCCTCACGAACCGCCTGATCGACGACCAGCTCGCGGGCGACTACCACTCGACCTTCAAGGGGCAGGGCGTCGAGTTCGACGAGGTGCGCCCCTACGTCGCGGGCGACGACGTGCGCGCGATCGACTGGAACGTGACGGCGAAGACGGGCGTGCCGTTCATCAAGCGCTTCAGCGAGGAGCGCGAGCTGACGGTCCTCTTCCTCGTGGACGTCTCGGGCTCCCAGACCTACGGGAGCGTGCGGCGCTCGAAGGCCGAGCTTGCGGCCGAGGTCTCCGCGCTCCTCGCGCTCACGGCGATCCGCAACCAGGACAAGATCGGCCTCGCCCTCTTCTCGGATCGAATCGTGAAGTACATCCCGCCGCGCAAGGGCCGCCAGAGCGTGATGCGTCTCGTGCGCGAAGTGCTGGCGGCGGAGGACGATGCAACGGGCGGCACGGACCTCGCCGGGGCGCTCCGCTTCCTGAACGGCGTGCAGAAGCGCCGCGCGGTCGTCTTCCTCGTGAGCGACTTCATGGTGCCGCGCGCACAGGCGGAGGCCGTCGAGAAGCTGCTGCGCGTCGTCGCCCGCCGGCACGACGTCGTATGTATTCCCGTGAGCGACCCGGCGGAGGCGGCCCTCCCCGACGTGGGGCTTGCCGAACTGGAGGATCCCGAGACGGGCGAGCTCGTGCTCGTCGACACATCGGACGGCGCCGTGCGCGCGCAGTTCGCGTCCGTTGCCCGGGCCGAACAGGAACACCGCGACCGCTTCTTCGCCCGCAACGGCATCGACACCGTGCCGGTCTCGACCGACCGGCCGTACATCCAGGCGATCCGCGCGCTCTTCAAGCGCCGCGCCGCGAAGAGGTGAGGCAGATTTTCCAAGGAGATCTTGTAAATGAGGCATTGTCTTTGTGTTCTTTGCGTTCTTTGCGGTTTCCTCCCGGTGTCGCGCGGCCTGGCGGGACAGGTGGCGGACCTGGGGCGTGACGGCGTGGGCCTCGTCGTCGAGGCCGAGCCCGAGGTCGTCGACGTGGGGCGCGACGTCGAGGTGACGGTGCGTGCGACGGCGCCGGCGGGCCGGAAGGTGCTGCTGCCCGACCTGCGCGACCGCTTCGGCGGCTTCCGCGTGGCGGAGGACTTCGCCGAGGAGCCGCAGGTGGACGCCGAGGGCCGCACGACGCTCGTCACGCGCTGGCGCCTCGTCCCCGAACCGCTCGCGACGCGCTAC
>URIT01000058.1 GCA_900547945.1 uncultured bacterium | reverse complement strand
CGCGCTTGTCGCGGCCGTACCCGCGCCGGGCCCCGTTCCGAAGTGAAGTCGCGCGACGTCATGCGGGAGGGCCGCGCTTGTCGCGGCCGCACCCACGCCGGGCCCGTTCCGAAGTGAAGTCGCGCGGCGTCATGCGGGAGGGCCGCGCTTGTCGCGGCCGTACCCGCGCCGGGCCCCGTTCCGAAGTGAAGTCGCGCGGCGTCATGCGGGAGGGCCGCGCTTGTCGCGACCGTACCCACGCCGGGCCCGTTCCGAAGTGAAGTCGCGCGGTATCATGCGGGAGGGCCGCGCTTGTCGCGGCCGTACCCGCGCCGGGCCCGTTCGGACGCCCTGCGCCGAGCCCCCTCCTCCCCTCTGCCTGAGATTTCAGTGCGTAATAAGATCTCGTCTATTGCCAGAACCGCCATCTCCGAAAGCGTCATCGCCTCGGCAATCAGATATTGTGGGTCGCAAAGGACACAACGTTCGCAAGGCCTTTGCTGACGTTGCGGCCTCCGCAGCCCCCCCTCCCCGCGTTTATTGGGGTCGGACGGGAAATCGGGATAAACCGTCCCGAAAATCGGAATAAGGGTGTGCCATTGGAGGGAGACGCCCCCATCAAACTGATCGAACTGAATTATGGTATACTCAGGTCACATGAATCGTTCAAGGCATATCTTCTTTTGGACGGCGGCCGTGGTGCTGGCCGTGTTGGCGGGTGCGGGGCTCGGTGTTCGCCGCTGCGTACACGTCATGCGGGAACGAGCGGAAATCCGAAGGCGAGGCGACGAAGCGTGCCGCCGGTACAGAAACTTCAGCATACCACGAGACATCGTGTTAAAGACCGAAGCGGAGATGGACGCCTACGTGCGGTCGATGGGCATTGACTTCTCGCGTGGTTCAAACTGCGTGAACCACATCGGTACGGATAAGCGCAAGTGGCTGTCGCGAATCGGTTTCCATTACCAACACACGTACGGAAACCAAATGAAGGCGACGTGGCTCCTGCTCAGAGCCGCCGAGCTGGGAGATGAACCCGCCATGTGCCAACTCGGGGCGACGTACCGGGACAGTACGAAGGTGCCGACGAACGGGGTCGCCAGCATCACCTGGTACCGCTTTGCGCACGAACTGGGGAATCCCTGGGGAACGTTGGGCCTTGCGCGGAACTACGAAAAAGGCGTCGGCGTTCCCGTCGATCGGACTCAGGCGCTGGCGCTCTACCGCCAGATTGTATCCAGAGTAGAATCTTCGGCATCGTTTCCAAGCGCCACGAACGATGCACCCTATCAGATAAGTCAGAAATGCATTAAGGCCCTGGAGGCGCAAATGCCTTGAAATTGCGTAGGCTCGCGGCATCGGCACTGATGATCCGATAGAGATTTCCCCGTCGAAGACCACCTTCTATGCGCGACTTCGCGACGGCGAGGCGTGTACCTTCCGCATCGACACCACCGGGGGCACCAATCTGCTGACCCTCGTTACGGGCGAATGTGCAGGCGTTCACTTCGGCATACGCATGATCTTGAAGGGCGAGACCGCCCAAACGACCGCCGACGAATCCATCGGAGGCATTGTCGACGACAGAGCTGGCGTTCAGGAACAGGGCAACGTTCCGACCGCTTACCACCACACCTCCGCCCACGGCCCAAGCGAAGTTGTTGGAAATCGTGCAGTTCTGGACGCTAACCGTCACCTCCATGCGGTTAGTTCCGTCTCTTTCCTGGTTGCTGTAGACGTAGAGGCCCCCGCCTGATGTTGTTCTTTCGTCTGTATTTATGCTGTAGCCGAGTCTCTTGGGATCGGGTTCGCCCTCCCTGATGCGCCGTCGTCCGTTTCCCACGATATGGCAGTCCCGGATTGTGGTCGCAACACTGCAGAAAACACCCCCACCCACGAAGTCATAATCCGTCGAGTCCTTCTCCGAGCCGGGCATAAACGTCCCCAGTCCGCCCGTGACGGTGAAGCCGTCCAACAGGGAGCCGGTGGCGCCGCTCCTGAACGTGACAACGGACGTTTTCTCGCCGCTGCCGTCGAGAATCGTCTTCTCCGGCCCCTCGTCGGCGACGAGTGTGAGGCATTTCTCGACGATGGGGCATTCCCGTTAGCGCCCGGGGCCGACATGGACGGTACCGAACCAGGGAACGGCGGCGAGGGCGTTTGAAATCGAATTGAAGGGTCGTTCCGCCGTGCCATCGCCTCCCGGCGCGGCGTCCGCCCGCACGAAGACACGGCTTTTAATGTCCTCGTACCGTTCAACGGCGAAGACGACCCCCTCGTAGGCAAGCGCACCGACGAGCAGGAGCGCGGCGGCGGCCCCGGCGAGGCACCAGCGACGGCGGACCACGTGGCGCGTCTCGACAGCGCGGACGAAAGCCGCCATCGAATCGTAGCGCTGGCGCGGAAGCGAGGACGTGCAGCGGCGGATGATCGCCTGCCAACAGCGCGGCGGGTTCCCCCGGAAACAGGCGTCGAGCAGCACGCCGAGCGCGTGGATGTCCGTCGCGGGGGAGACGGCGCGGTCCATGAACTGCTCCGGCGCGGCATAGCCGGGCGTCCCGACGCCACGGTAGTGCGTCTGCTCGATGGAGACGGAGTCGATGACGGTCGGTGCGGCGGGTTCGTCGGAGAACGTCTTCGCGAAGCCGAGATCGACGAGGATCGGCGTCGTGCCGTCGCGGGTGAGGAGGTTTGTCGGCTTGACGTCGCGATGGACATAGCCCTCGCGGTGGAGGCGGTCGAGGGCGCGCGCGACTTCGATGGCGCAGGCGGCCACGGCCTTGTCCGTGCGCGGCAGCGTGAAGGGGCGGAGGAGATCGAGGACGATCCAGGGGCGGCGGTCGTGGGCGCCCTGGTCGAGCAGGTGCGGAAAGCCATCGCCCGCCAGGCGCTGCAGCAACTCGGCCTCGCGCGCGAAGCGGGCCGTGCATTCCGGGTTCTCCGGATGGCGGGCGATCTTGAGCGCGCCGACCTGGCCGTCGGCGGGGCGCACGACGCGGTAGACCTCGGCCGAACCGCCGCGCGCGAGGTAGGCGACGACGCGCCAGGCACCGAGGACATCGTCGGCAGCGAGAAGGTGCGGGGCGTTGTCCGCGATGCACGCGGCGCCCGAGCGGGCGAGCCATTGGGTGAATTCGTCAAGTGTCATGGGGCACAGTCTCCAAGGGAGGGGAGGTCGTCGCGCCGCGCGAGCGTCTGCACAAGCGTGCGCAGACGGGTGAGCGTGCGGGCCTTGATCTGGTTGACCGCGTTGCACGCGAGACCGTAGTCCCGGGCAACGCAGATTGGCGGTTCGCCCTTCACGGCGACGCGCAGAAAGACCTCCTTCGTCTGGCCGAAGACGCGCGGATCGGCCAGGAACTGCCGCAGGGCGATTTCGTAGGCGGCCTGTCGCCATGAAGCGTCGTCAGCGTCATCGGGAGACGGGTGGAGGATGTCCTCTCCGGCATCTTCGAGACGGGCCTGTTCGCGCATGCGCCGCGCCAGGGTCTTGAGGGCGATGCAGCGGAGGATGCCGACGAGGTAGCAGTGGAAGGCGCCCTTGGCGTCGGGGGCGTAGACGTAGTCGGGCAGACGCCGGACGAGGACGAGGAACGTCTCCTGCAGGAGGTCGTCCGCGTCGAGCGTGGGGAAGCGGCGCGCAGCGAAGGCGCGCAGGGCGGGCGAGTAGCGGGCGATGAACTCGTGCCAGCGGGGCGACTGCGGACTGGAACCGATGGCGGCGATGAGCCGTGCGGATGTCTCGGGGAACTTGGAGGGCATAGTTGTTGGTGGCAATCTGACTTCCTGTATGAGCAGGAACAGTATAGCAGATTTCACCAAGATCCCGCCCTCCGTAAATCGCCTCCCATGGGAGGGACGCAATTTATTGTGTCCGCTGTACCCTCCACGTACGGGCGACGCCCACAACGTACTGTAAAAATTTCCAGAATCAGGTCAGACCTGATTCTGGAAATCCCCCCGCCCACGAGCCGAAACCAACCGTTTCACGATTTCCCGCGATTCAATCGCCTTTCAATCGCACTGACTAGAATTTGAGCTTGTGCATGTCGACATTGGAGTTCTGCCCGTTACGAAACGCCCAGTACCGTTTTATGGCATTCTTGTACGAACTCATCCCCTCATACACCTTTCCATTTATTTGTAGGCCAGGAGGAAGTGGGCGATTCATCCTTTCGTCCTCCTTTGAATACGTCAGAAGATATCCAATCGTCTCAAGGTTGACCTTCTCGAGATCGATACCAAAGGCCGTCTCAATTCCCCTACACCGTGTAATGGCATCCCCCACAGAACTCTGTTCCCCGAAACGCTGTAACAGCCAATTCTCAAAATCCATTTCGTTCTTTGTTTTCTCCGTTTTTTGTTTTCACTGGCAATGGGGACGGCAACCACACCGCCTATTCAAAATACCGCATGACAAACCGCGTTCCCTTCCAAAACACCAGGAAGGTCAAGGCGAGAAAGGCTGCGGCACTACAATACATAAGGACTCGTACCAATAGTTCATGGGCATCGTAGAAGCGTTCGACCTTCAACAGCATCATTTCCTGTTTGGTAAGGGGCTCGTCCTGTTTTGATTCAGACTCGCATGCACAGGCCCCGGAACCACATGCACATGAGTCGGAACCGCATGCACAGACACCGGCGCCTCGACGCCCATCAGGTACCTCTCTCCCACATTTTGGACATTTCATAGTCTACTTTCCTGTTGTGCCATGAGTTGCCTACGCCAAAGTCGTTTGACGTAGGCACCTTTCTTCTCTAGGGAATTTCGTTTCCTTTAACTTTCAATGCCGAACATTGCTTCGCTTTACTCTTCCTCCTCCTCAATGATCTCCTCTTCCTCAATCTCCTCTTCTGGAGCCTCTTCTCCGATTTCTTCCTCATTTTCGGAGGAGGGCGTCACCCGTCCATCCATAGCCGCCTTGATGTTCTGGATCAGTTCTTCGACGGCATCGGCGTCCAACCCTGTATTGGAGAAACGCATCATGTTGCTGGGTATCGACGAAGGATCCGCCGATTCCTGTTTCAGTTCATCCCGCATCTCATCGGGGACATTGTCCGAACGCAGCATCTCCATGAAATCCCACAGGCAGTAGCTCTTCTCATTATTCGGCGACGAGAACTGATAGAAGCAAACCCACGGGATAATGCCTCCACGCGGTTCCCCGTCAACCAACTTCGGGAACTCCTTGCCGCATACGCAGATTCCGCTTGTCGAAAACACCGTTGCTCGACGTCCCGTGCCCTCGTTTCCATAGTCCAATATGGCAAAAGTATTCTGAAGGACATCACTCTCAATGGCTTCAAACCCGAATCGTTTATTGACAACCTTCCTGAAGTTTTCAAACTTCTCACGAAAAGCCTGATTGTCTTCATGGCTCATATTTTTATCACGGACAAGCAGGCGATCGCAATCATGTTCATTCTTGAACCTCAGCAGAACGCTTCTAATGGCTTCACGCTGCGTGTCGTCAAGCTGTCGTGTCAAGATCTCCTCATTGAGCATTCCTCCCCACGGAGAAGTGGCCTTCGCCTCTTTCTTCGTTTCCTTGGATGCAGAAGAACTCGTATCTGCGGAACTCCCAACCTTCGTTCCACACTCGGGACAGAATTTCGCCCCCGATTTCAGTTCGTTTCCACACTCAGGACAACAAACCTTTTTCTCGATCTTTGTACCACATTCCCCACAGAACTTTGCTGTATCGGGAATCTCTTCACCACAGTTTGGGCATTTCATTGTACTTCTCCTTTTTTTACTGGAAATTCATGTACCTAGTATTCCTGATCTACCGCATCTTCATGGGAACTGCTTTCCTCACTTGCCTTCTCCTCAGTACCGGCAGTCTCCTTCGTTTCGGTTGGCGGTTCCGTTTTGATGCCATACGCGGCTTTACGGGCCTCGAACTGGGCATTCGCCGTCGTGACCAGATGATCCAGAAGACCCTTCATATCCCGCGTGCAGGGCCCGGCGATACCAATTGAAAGCAACAACAGGAAAAACGTCAAACAACCACAGCAGCCAGCTTTCATTTCACTACCTCATTTCGTTTGGATGTGATCAGTAACGCCAAATGACAAAGACTTCACGAATCCACCACAGAGTATTACCAACGATATTGTACCCGATCAACTCTGGACCCTTTACTACAAGGAAGATAAAAATGGCCAAGAACAGAAGACGCCGGCAACGGGCCATAATCCTCTTGCGCCGTTGTTTTTTTCTTAGACGGGCATCCCGCTCTTGTTCTTCCTTTCTCTGGCGAGACGCGCAAGAGGGGCATCTAACATCGCCTTTCCCATTACAATGATCACATACTACCTTCCCCGTCCCGCTACACGTTGAACAGTAGGCGCGTCCCGTTCCCCTGCAATGCGGGCACGTGACTTCCCCTTTCCCCGCACAGTCTGAACAACGTTTCGTTCCATCATATCCAGTACCGTGGCAATTAGGACAGATCTCCTTGTAATATTCTTTTATTTGGCCACTTCCGCGGCAGATTCCACAAGTCCTCCCATGGTCTCCATACCCAGTTGCATGACAATTACCACAGTTGATCCAACGAGTCTTCTCAACTTTCCCACTCCCATGACAAACAGAACACCTTTTCCCAAGCGAACCGGACCCATTACAGGTACTGCATGGTATCACCAGTTTCCCGTTACACTTTTTACAGTTTGTGAATCTTCCTTTGCCATTACATTTTGGACAAGTCAGTTGCTTTTCGCCATGACATGTTCCACACTTCAAGCGCCCCTTTCCATGGCACTTTGGACAAGACGAATAGTTAATCTCATGGGAATAACCATAGTTATCCAAAGGAGACATCGCCTTCATTACCTCCTTCATTGCCTTTCTATGCCGTTCTAAAAGTTCAGCTTTTGTTGCCGTTACTGAAAAACTACTCATTTCATCTTCTCCTTAAAATTGAATCTCAGTTACAGTTCCAGTTCCTTCAGAAACACCATGCAATAAGTTCTCCGATGCTTGAAAGTAACGCTACCACGAAATAGACAATCAACCCCACGGTAAAGCGGACCCCATCGATAACGTTTCCCGCCCCTGGAACCTTGTGGACAAGTTCCACGGCGTTGGCAAGCAGCCACAGCGCAAGCCAACCGCAAAAGAGCCCGCCCAGGCAGCCAACGATGGCGTTATCATCCGACATGTCAAGGCTGGGCCATGATGGCGTTGAACGTGGCTTCGCGAACGGACGCATTGTCCGGTTGGATCAGCTCCGCCAGGGACGGATCGGAACTCGCGGGACTGAGCGAGGCCAGGGAATCGTTGATGGCGTTGAGGGCATCCTTGATTCCCTTCTCCGCATCCAGCATCTGTTTCGTCTTGATGTCCGAAATCGTGGTCGTGAGCCGTTCCCGCAATGTGACAAGCGCACGTCTTTCGGCATGAAGACCGTCCAGTTTCTTTCCGAGGCGAACGAGGTTTGCCTTGGACGTGGTACTCGTCTGTTTTAGCACCGAAAGGCGATTCGCGGCCTCGACGATCTTTTCCTGGGCCTTTTCCCTGGTCAACACACAGCCGTTGATGGTCAACGGCCATGTATTCGCCGCATCGGCGGTCCGATAGGCCACCTTGGCATCCGTGAGGAACTTCGTAAACGAAGCCGTCTGCGTTTCGGCATCAGCAAGCGTTCGTTCAACCGCACTCTTTGAAGTGGCCAGTCGGTGGAGTTGGACATCAAGTTTCTTTTCCATCTTGGCGACCTCTTCAAGCTGCGCCTGGCAGTACTCAACAGGATGGTTTACCTGGTTCTCGGGCGTCCACGTATTGTTCTGCCGCTTACGCTCTTTACGTTGCTGTTCGCGCACAATGCGCGGCGCCGACGCATCTCCGTCATTGGCAAGCGAACCGGCGGCGGCGTCAACACGGTCCAGAACCTCACGGCGACTGTCCTGCGAAGACAGAACGAACACGCCCGCAATCGCGATGCCGATACCAACTACTAACAGGATAACCTTTGCCATCATACTCTCCTTGTTTTTTTATACCATGTTCTACTTGTTCAATCGCATGTTGTTGTAACGCGAACTTGTGGCCTCGGCCTCGACCGCACCCTCTTTCGTTGCGTGTTCCTCAAACGCCGCCCGTTCCTTCCGTCCCATGGCGGCGGCGAATTTACATGAGGCGATGTAGGCCTCCTTCACCTTTTCCAAGACACCGTCCAACGAGGCCTGAAGGCGAACACGCTGTTCCACGAACTTTTGATAGTCCATGTCGGCCTCGGGGTCGTTTCCCATCATACGAAGGGCCTGTGCAAGTTCTCCGATACGGCGATCCTGTTCGGCGATATCCCGACGCATCTGGACGACGGATCTCCACAGGACCGGCGACTCCTTCAAGGCGAACTCACGCAGGGCTTTTTCCTTTTGTTCGCTGGCTTGCCGCTGTGCCTCGACCATCTCTCGTTTCTGGCGCGAGGCCTCCTCTGCCATCTTGGCGGATGTTTCTTCCTGTGCCCGTCGGTCCTTCTGAATCCGCCAGTCTCGTGCGGCATCCGTACGTGCCGCACGGTAGCTCGATTTCACGGAATGGCAGTTTTTCCGTACCCACTCAAAGCGATTGCCGATTTCCCCTACCAGCCAAAAGAAAGCCAGTAGAATAAGTACACCGATCAAGTAACCTTTCCTTTGGATTTTCACTAAAGTAAACCCCTATGCCATTAGGATCATGATCTACACGGCAGCCCACTGATCATGTGCTGCTTTTTTAAAACGAACTAATTCGTCATCTTTGAAGAACTCGTCATGAAAATCGTTGATTCGGCTTAGAATCTTTTGTTCATCAATAACACGATTGTAATCTTCTATGCATTTCGCAAACCTTGCATGAATCTTCTTCAGAAATGCTTCCCGGAATAATTTGGCAACCTCCCCATATGCCTCATCACCTGTAAACGGATCAATAATCTTAGGCGTAAAGGCTATATTCCATACAGCGGAATAAAGTAACGGATTATGTGTCCTACCACTCAGAACATGCGACGTTTGAAAGTTCACGAGTACACCTGTACCCTGCTTTGGATGAATTGTGACCATCCAACCTACTGCGCGCTGCAGATTCTGCCGCGGGTGATAGTTTCCGGTAGTATCACGCTCCAGTCTGCCGTTCTCAAAAAGATATGTATGCAAGCGTTTGTAGAACTGAAATTCACGGTCTTGATCGTCACCTCTCTTCGCCCTGATGTACAACAAGTCATCAAATAGATCCTTCTTCAGCCTTTTCCACTGTTCCCAGGCCACGTCCGGTTCCGCAAACACCGAATAGTTCAATCCAAAATCAGAAACCGCCTGTGGCATAATACCAAATGCCTCTAGGAATTCACCGTATGACTCGCGATTAGGTTTTACGGCATTTTTCTTTATATTTCGAACATGTGGAACACGACGAGGTTCTGGACGACACGGAGTTACAACCTCCCCATTCTCCGAATCTCTAAATTTCACATACATTCTTATAGAAGCTTTATATGTGGCGCTACCATTACGAATGTCCCTCTTGATAGGTACTTGATGACGTGGTTCTTTACCAGTCCGTTCATCATCAGTTGTATATGTGAACAACGTGATCAGATGTTCACACCGATCAAGATCATATTCTTCATCAAGACTAACATGTTGGTATTTCTCAATGGTCCGGCAATTAGCCAATCGCGATTTAACCGTAGTCTTATTCAAACCATCGGCTTCCATCCATTCCATGAAATCTTTTGATCTCATCAATCTTCTCCACGTCCCCAGTTTCATTCACGGAAAAGAAAAGGGGACACACCTTCCCTTCCGTGTTTCACTGGAGGCCCTGGAAAAGCCCATGCGGAAGACACGACAGGAGGTGCGCCCCTTGAGGGGACGCATCCCGCACGTCGCATGGCTCCGCATAAAGGAAGTTTCCAGGTTTCCAGTGAGCCAACGATGCGCAGAACGCAACATGGTTGAAGTGCGGACCAGGGCAGACGCCCAGGTCCACTTTGGTAAAGAGCAATCGTCTCCCGCGAAGAAATCGCAGTCAACGCCGACAGTCTACCACAACCTCTGCACACTGGCAAGGTCGGCTTCCGAGCCATGGTCGGCGATTTCATCGCTGGATGCAACTCAACCACCTTCCATCAATGTACTACGCAAAGGACACGAAATCTTACGCGGAAAGTCTTTCAAGGAGGATTTCATGTCGGAACATTCCGCTGTGAAATCGCACGTAAATCCAACGACCACCTTGGCGTGTGGCGTCCGTGGCATGGGAGGGTCGCGCTCCTGCGCGACCGATTCACCGTCCCGTGGCGGAATCGTGGTTGAAACGCCGGGACGGTATTCCTAGATTGCTTTCCAGAGGGCGAGATGCCTGTTTTTCGACAGGATTAACAGGATTTACACAATGTTGAGGAATACACCATATCCATGGTTCATGTGGAGTCTCGGGAAATGAGATTACGTTGCGGAAAAGTTTTCCTCAAATCGAAACTGAATAAATGAATCGATTCTTGATTGGAACACGTCATAAATGAAGAACTGACTTGATGTGGGATTTCACGTCGGAACGTTCCGACGTGAAATCCGCAGAAACGCATCGTGAGAAACGCATCGTGGTCCTCGGTCGACCAACCCACACATGGGGACCGTCTCCAATCAGGATTCCGACCCAAATTCGGATTTCCCGGCCGCCCCCCCCCGCCACCGTTCGCGGCAGAGGAGAAACTCATGGCAGAGGAGGAACCCGGTCACAACAAGTTGCGACACTCTCGTCTTTGGCGACAGCCCCCGACGGTCACGACAGAATTCCCGTTTGAGGACTGTCGCCCGGTTACGGTCGCGCGGGAGCGCGACCCTCCCTGGCCCCTCCAAACCGCCTTACGCGGCCCGTGCGGCCGGGGTGATGGGGAGGTGCTTCGGGAGTTCGGGAAGGCCGGAGACCGACACAACCTTGCCGAAGGCAACGTCGAGGACGTAGTGGGCACCGCTAACGAGGTTCACCTCAAGCAGACCATCCCGGTAGTGCGCATGTTCGACCTCGGACTCAAACACCCGCTCCAGCTTCACATGGACGCGACCCCTGACCCAGCGGACGGAGGCCGTGTTCCCGACGAACTCGGCGTAGTAGTGCCGCTTCGCGGCGGCGCGGTGCGTAGGCGTCTTCATGGTCAGACACGCCGCGATGCGGTCGGGATCGAAGGAAGAACGAACGAGGGAACGCGGATACGCCATTTTCTCTACTCTTTTTTTTTATTAATTTTGGTTGATTGATTCCACTCACCCCCCCCCCAATAACCGTACGGCCTTGTTAAGGGGGTGTCCCGCAGCGCACATGTGCGGCGGGCACAAGAAAACCGTCGCCGAAAACGGCGACGGTCAGGGAAGGAAACGGTCCTTTAGGTCGACAACGCATGGGGGACCGGTCATCATCGAGCTGTGCGATCACGAGGCCATCAAAGGGCTCACATGACCGAGGAAGACCGGCTCCTACATCGAGGCAATCGCCGCCTCGAAACGGTCGACTCCGTCCAGAAGATCCTGGGCGAGGAACGTCCGGGCACGGGCCACGAACGCATCCGGGACACCGTAGAAGGCACCCGCGACGGCACCCGTAATGGCGCCCAGCGTGTCGGCGTCGCCACCCAGGGAGATTGTATTGCGGATGGCATCCTCGTAGGACGTCGACTCGAAGAAGGCCGCAAGTGCCTGCGGCACGGTTCGCTGGCATGTTTCGTCGAAAGCGTAGTCCGGGCGAATACGCTCCAAGGTGTAGTCGGCGGCGAGCAGTTCAGGGTACAACTCCCCCAGCCGGGCGCGCATCTGCTCCTTCGTCCAGCCATGTCCCGCGAACCAGACGCCCAGGGCCGTCGCCACGGCCCCCTTGACGCCTTCGGGATGATCGTGCGAAACGACCGTCACGGCGCGCGCCTGGTCGATCGCCTCCTCGGCCGTCGCGGCCCAAAGTCCAACCGCCCCCACGCGCATCGCGGATCCGTTGCCATACGAATGGTAGGGCGGCTGCGGCGTCTCCGCGAAGACCCACTGCTGGAATCGGCAGCCGTAGCCCACGTCGAAACCATGTTCGTCAATCCGCTCCGCAAGGCTCCGCATGGCGTCAACCGCCGCCTCGCCGAGCGGACGCCCCATCGCGCGCACGTCGAGAAGCGCGTTCGCGATCGCCACGGTCATCACCGTGTCGTCCGTGAACTGACATGCGTCGTCGAACAGCTCGAACGACTTGGTCTTGATCGGCTTGAACTCGAAACGCGAACCGACGATGTCGCCGACAATCGCGCCGTAGAACGGATGATTCTTCATGTTCTTTTCTCATTCCCTTTCATTTCATTTCCACTTTCATGACAACCGGTCAGAGGAAGATCCCAGAAAAACCATGCGGGAAACACGATGGAGAAATATGCCCCTCATGGGAACACATCCCACACGTCGTACGGTTCCGCATAAGGAAAATTTCCAGGTTTCAAGTGAACCGACGATTTCGGTAGTCTACCATACCCCTTTATGCACCGACAAGGTCGGTTTAAAGGACATCGCTGACAATCTTACCACCAGATACAGATACGGTTCAATCACCTTTACTAGGACCGCAGGGCTCACGGGATCTTACTCCCAAAGCCCTCACACGAAGAATTTCCATGTCTCCCCCCATCACCCTCATTCCATCCCACCAATGCACGACGTTGGTATGGGAAAGCCATCCAGGAGGATTTCACGTCGGAACGTTCCGATGTGAAATCCGCAGAAACGCATCGTGAGAAACGCATCGTGGTCCTCGGTCGACCAACCCACACATGGGGACCATCTCCAATCAGGATTCCAACCCCAATTCGGATTTCCCGGCCGCCCCCCCCCCGCCACCTCCCGGTTACGGTCGCGCGGGAGCGCAACCCTCCCTGGCCCCTCCAAACCGCCTTACGCGGCCCGTGCGGCCGGGGTGGTGGGGAGGTGCTTCGGGAGTTCGGGAAGGCCGGAGACCGACACAACCTTGCCGAAGGCAACGTCGAGGACGTAGTGGGCACCGCTAACGAGGTTCACCTCAAGCAGACCATCCCGGTAGTGCGCATGTTCGACCTCGGACTCAAACACCCGCTCCAGCTTCACATGGACGCGACCCCTGACCCAGCGGACGGAGGCCGTGTTCCCGACGAACTCGGCGTAGTAGTGCCGCTTCGCGGCGGCGCGGTGCGTAGGCGTCTTCCTGGTCAGACACGCCGCGATGCGGTCGGAATCGAAGGAAGAACGAACGAGGGAACGCGGATACGCCATTTTCTCTACTCCTTTTTTATTAATTTTGGTTGATTGATTTTATTCAATCAACCTTCCATAATCATGGAGTCTTGTTAAGGGGGTCCCGCAGCGCACATGTGCGGCGGGCACAAGAAAACCGTCGCCGAGAACGGCGACGGCCTGAAATTCAGTCCCGGCACAGACCTCAGTCCGCGAGGGCTGCGAGGATCCGTTCGCCCCACGCCATCGCGCGCGCGAACTGGTCGAGCCCGAACGATTCGTTCGGCGAGTGAATGCGGTCCTGCGGCTGGCCCCATCCGACGAGGAGCGGAGCGGCGCCGCTACAGGACGCCAGTGTGGAGACGACGGGGATCGACGCGCCGTCCCACTGAAAGACCGGCCCACGCGCGTCCATCTCGCCGAGAACGTGCGCCGCGAGTCGGAAGACCGGCGAAGCGAGCGGCAGACGGAACCCCGCCGCCTCGCCCGTCAGGTCCTCGACGAAGAGCGTCATGCCCCGGGGCGTGTGCTGGCGCAGATGCCGTTCGACGCACGCCATCGCCGCATCGGGGTCCTGCCCCGGCACAAGCCGCATGGAGAGCTTCGCGAGCGCGGCGGCGGGGATGACCGTCTTCGAGCCAGGCCCGCCGTAGCCGGAGTGGACGCCGTTCACCTCGATGGTCGGACGGAACGAGTTGCGCTCCGTGAGCGTGAGCCCCGCCTCGCCGCCGACGGGCGGGCACCCCATCTCCTCCTCGTAACGCGCGTCGCCCAGCGCGGCGGCCTCCGCGGCGGCACGCTCCGCATCCGTCGGCGTCACGATGCCGTCGCAGAACCCGCGCACGGCAATCGAACCATCCGCATTGTGGAGCGAGGCGAGCAGTTCCGCCATGCCCTGCGCGGGATTCGGCGCGATGCCGCCGAACTCGCCCGAATGGAGGTCGTGGTCCGCCGCCGTGAGACGCACCGTGAAGTGGCTCACGCCGCGCAGCCCCGCGACGATGGCCGGGCGCAGATCCGCCGCCGCGCCCGTGTCGCAGACGAGCAGCACGTCCGCGCGCAGGCGATCCTTGATCGTCGGCGCCAGTTTCGCGAGCGCGGTGGACCCGCTTTCCTCCTGCCCTTCCAGCACGACCTTGAGCGTGGGCACGGGGCGGCCCGCGCGGGACGCGAGGAACGCGCGCATCCCGCAGAGGCACGCGAACCACTGCCCCTTGTCGTCCTGCGCGCCCCGGCAGTAGACGCGCCCATCGCCCTTCAGCGTCGGCACGAACGGCGGCGTCTTCCATTCGTCGAGCGGATCCGCCGGCTGTACGTCGTAGTGTCCGTAGAAGAGAACCGTCGGCGCACCCGCGTCGCCCTTCCGTTCCGCGAACACGACGGGCGGCGTACCGAGGAGCCCCGGCGCCTGCATGAGTTCCGCCTTGAAGCCAAGGGGCGTCAGCCACTTCTGGATCCACGTCGCGCAGCAGAGGCAGTCGCGCAACTTCACGGGGTCGGCGCCGACCGTCTCGAAGCGCAGCAGCTCGAAGTATTCGTCCAGGATGGAAGCGGGGATGGAGGATGGCGTGGACATGGCGGTGCCCTTTCGTCTTCAGAAAAACAGATCGCGTTCGCCCCGGCAGGTGGCCTCGTACTGCTTCAGGACGGAGGGATAGAACTTCGGCACCCATTTTTTGATGCCCGCCAGCTCCTTCTCGATGAGCGCCTCGCCGACGGCGCGGGTGGCGGGATCCTGCGCGAAGTCGTCGAGCCATTCACGGAAGGTGAGGACCGCGTTGATCTTGCAGAACTTGCCCTCGCGCCCCGTCTTGAGCGCGTCCATGATGCACCCGCCCGTGCGGCCGCAACGGTAGCCCGCCGTGCAGAAGGAGGTGATCGTGCCGCGCTCGGCGAGGTACTTCACCATCTCCTCGATGGAGCGGTTGTCGCCGAGCATGAACTGCTGGCGCTCCTTCTCCTGGTGCGCCTCGTCCGCGAAGTCGCTGTAGCCCTTGATCGCGATGTTGGAGGAGCAGTCGAGCTGCGTCATGCCGCAGTCGAGCGCGCGGTTGCGGCTTTCGGGATGCTCGCGCGCCGTCACGATCATGCCCGTGTAGGGCACGGAGAGGCGCGCAATGACGAGGATGCGGCGGAACGTCTCGTCGTCGATCAGCCACGGCGACTCCTCCGGCACCTTCGTGCCACTCGCAGGCTCCAGGCGCGGGAAGCTGAGCGTGTGCGGACCGATGTTGAACCAGCGCTCCAGGTCGCGCGCGTGCATGATCGTGGCGAGCAGTTCGAAGCGCCAGTCGCAAAGGCCGTAGAGGACACCGAAGCCCACGTCGTCCACCCCCGCCTCCAGGCACCGGTGGAAGCACGTCGTGCGCCAGTCGTAGTTCCCCTTCACGCTCCACGCCGGGTGCATCTGTTCGTAGAGCTTGCGGTTGTACGTCTCCTGGAAGACCTGGAACGTGCCGATGCCGACGGAACGCAGCACTTTCAGGTCCGCGATCGGCAGCGGCGCGGCGTTCACGTTCACGCGGCGGATCGCGTTGAGCGCCCCCGTGCGCGGCGCCGGCACCTTCCGGCTGTAGCACGTCTCGATCGTCTCGGCGATGTACGCGGTCGAGGTCGTCGGATGCTCGCCGTAGACGGCGATGAGGCGCTTGTGGCCGATGCGGCCCGCAAGCACGTCGATCTCCTCCCGCAGTTCGTCCATCGTGAGGACGCGGCGCTTCTGCAGGGCGTTCCCCTCGCGGAAGCCGCAGTAGCGGCACCCGTTCACGCAGAGGTTCGACATGTAGAGCGGCGCGAACATCACGATGCGGTTGTCGTAGACCTTGTGCTTGATGCGGTCCGCCGCCGCGCGCATCTCCTCGAAGAGCCCCGGATCCGTCACGCGCATCAGCTCCGCCGTCTCGGCGGGAAGTAGCGTCTCGCACGTCGACGCGCTCTTCGCGATGATCTCCCGCACGCGCACGGGATCGGCCGGCTTCGCGTCGATCTCCGCGATCAGGCGGTCGATCTCCGCCTCGTCCACGAAGTGCTTCCCGCCGGGAAGGTACTTGTCGATTTCCGATTGGACGATGAAGTTCTTCGTATAGTCCGCCGCGTCCCTGAAGGAGCGGATGGTTGAGCAGTCTGCCATGGGAGGATGAAGTGATTAAATTAAGTGGTTAAGTAGTTAAGTAGTTAAGTGATTAAGTAGTTAAGTGGTTAAGTTTAAGCATCTTGTCTCGGAAACATTTCCCGAACGGGAGGGACGCGCTTCGTCGCGTCCGTGGGCGGCACGGAGGCCATTCCTCTCGAATTGCCGATCAACTCTTTTATTTGTCTCATCCATAATATGCCGAACGCGATCAGTATACTTGACGTGGCGGCGAAAGTATGTTGTAATTCCAACAATGACGCAACCTTTCGACATCTTCGATTCGCTTGACCTCAAGACCGCGCGGAGCTGCCTCGGCGCGCGCACAGCCATGCTCGACACAGGCGAACACCTCTTCCACGAGGGCGAACGGACCCGCTTCTTCGGCCTCATTCTCTCCGGCGCGGTCAACGTCGTGCGCTACAGTCGGGACGGGCGCGCGAAGGTGCTGTCGCATCTTGTCCGAGGCGAAGTCTTCGGCACCTCGTTCATTCTCGGCGGCGAAGGACGTTCCTTCGCCAGCGTCGTCGCCACCGAACCGACGCGCATATTGTTGCTACGCGGCGAGAAGGTCCTCCGCCCCTGCGCCACGCGCTGCGCCGCCCACGTCCAGCTCGTCTGCCGCCTTCTTGAGACCCTTGCGCACCGCAACACGCTCCTCGCGCGGAAGATCGACTGCCTGACGCAGCACACGACGGCGGAAAAGCTGCTCGCCTATCTGGAAATGCGGGCCGAGGCGACTGGAAGCGATGCGTTTGAAATCCCCTTCACGCGCCAGCAGCTCGCCGACTACCTCAATGTCGACCGGTCTGCCCTTTCGACGGAAATCGGCAAGCTCGTCCGCAACGGCCAGATCGAAACGACCCGCCGCCATTTCCGGCTCCTGCGTCCCCAGTCCTTCGCACCGCGCACACGCGGGCCGTGACGCGCGCAGAGGCGCGCACATGGTAACGGCGGACGCGCAGGGCCGCGCATATCATGTGGCACGCAGGGCCGTATGCATGGTAGGGGCGGACGTCCTCGGCCGCCCGCCCCCGCAAGGGAATCACTGCAATCCCGTCGTCTTCTTGCTCGTCGTTACGCGCACGGTCTTCGGCAACGTGCCCAGCACGGCGCCGTTCACGACCTGGCAGTCCCGGAGGTTGAGCAACCGAAGCTTCGGCAGCTTCGCCGCGAAGGCGACGTCGACCGGCTCCTTCGCGCCGGAGAAATCGACCTTCTCAAGCGCGGGCAGGCCGGCCAGCACCGCCGTGTTCGTGAAGCGGCAGCCGGGCAGCTCAAGCGTGCGGAGCTTCGTGTTGTGCGCGAGAAACGCGAGGTCGCCCAACGGCGTCGACAGATTGTCGCCCTTCATGTTCCAGCAGCGCAGGTAGGTGAGGTTCGGCAGCGCCTGGATCGGCGTCAGGTCGGCGAACTTCTCGGCGAAGACCTTCAGCTCCTCTGCCTGCGGCACCTGGCGCAGCCACTCCAGCGACGTCATCTTCGTAAGCCCGCCGTGGAACTTCTTCACCTGCTTGAGCGTCCCGAGCGAGGCGTAGCCCTCGGGTGTCGTCTTCACGGCGTAGTAGTAGACGCGGTCGAGATTCGGGCAGGACGCGAGCGGCGAGAAGTCCTTCACCTGCGACCCGTAGAGCCCGATGTTCCTGAGCGCGGGCAGCCCCGCGAGCGGCGCGAGATCCAGATTCTCGATGTCGTGCAACTCAAGGTCTGTCATGTTCCGAAGGGACGCGAACCCTGCGAGGGCGACGCCCTTCACGTCCCGCACGCGCACGGTGGTCGCCTCCGGGCACTGCGCGAGCGCCGCCGCCACCGTCTCCGCGTCCGCCCCCTTCTCGAACACGAGTCCCACCCGCCTTCCTGTGAGCTTCGCCTTCGCGGCGGCGATCTGCTCGGGCGTCGCGGGCTTCTTGAACACCAGCGAGCCGTACTTGCATTCCGGCTCGGCCGTATCGGTCGCCGTCGTCCGGACGGACGTGGCGGCGGCGGGGAGGGCCGGCGCGGCGGGCGCGGCAGCGGCGGGGAGGG
>URIT01000057.1 GCA_900547945.1 uncultured bacterium | reverse complement strand
CATCGGGCACGCGGGCCGCCGGGGACGTCGGCCCCTACCACGCCCAACGTCCTGTCCGCACCCATGGTAGGGCGCGACGTCCCCGGCGCGCCGCGCCAAAGGGACGCCCGCGCGGACGCATCGGGCACGCGGGCCGCCGGGGACGTCGGCCCCTACCACGCCCAACGTCCTGTCCGCACCCATGGTAGGGCGCGACGTCCCCGGCGCGCCGCGCCAAAGGGACGACATCGGGGACGCCCGCGCGCCCAAGGGACGCCGCCGGGACATCCCCTGAATCACTTCACGATGGAGGACACGGCGAGGCGCGCCGTCGCGAAGGCGAGCGTGAGGTTGTAGCCGCCCGTCGGACCGTCGATGTCCAGCACCTCGCCCGCGAAGTAGAGCCCCGGCACCTTCCGCGACTCCATCGTCGCGGGGTTGACGTCGTCCAGCGCCACGCCGCCGAGCGTGACGATGGCCTCCTTCACGGGACGCGCCACCGGGTTCCTGAGGACGAGCCGTTCCCCGCCGAAGAGAAGTTCCACCTCGTAGGGCCCCGTGACGTTCCGCGCCGCCCAGCGCTGGCAGTTGTAGACCGCCGCACCGCCCACGCCCCACCGCTCGAATTCGACCTCGCCCCGGTACGCACACCGCACGGCGCCCTGCGCCCGCACGCGCGCCTCCGCGTTCTCGTAGCGCGCGAGGCGGGGCGGACGCATCTCGTACCCCACGAGCCCCGCGCGCGGCGGCACGACGCGGTGTCCCAGCGCGCGCGCGAAGTTCTGTCCGTCCCCCACGCTCCCCGTCTTCGGGAACGACACGCCGCCCGTCGCCACGAGCACGTTCTCGGCCTCCACCGTGAATCCCCTCGTCGCGACGCGGAAGCCCCGTTCCAGCGGCACGATGCCCGTCACGGGCGCATTCACCAGAAGCGGCACCTCCCGGTCGCGCAGCAGGTCGCCGAAGGCATGCACGATGTCGGCCGCCTTTTCGCTCGCCGGGAAGAGCCGCCCGTCCGCCATGCGCTTGACGGCGACGCCGAGCGTGCGGAACCCACCCGCGATCCGAAGGGGCGGACACGCCGCCAGCGCGGTCCGCGCGAACGACGCCACCGGCTCCCCGAGGTCCACGAGCATCCGCTCCACCGGGATGTCCTTCGTGAAGTTGCAGCGCCCGTTCGCCGTCATCAGCACCTTCGACCCGAGCCGCATCTTGCGTTCGAAGACGAGGCAGCCGAGGCCGCGCTGGACCGCGACGGACGCGGCGAACATCCCCGCCGCGCCGCCGCCGACAACCGCAAGCGGCACGGGGACAGAAGAGAGTACGACACCACACATCAGGCGTTGCCCTTTCGGCGGTTGCAGTCGGCGCAGAGCATCTGGCAGTTCTCCGCCGTCGTCTTGCCGCCCTTCGACCACGGCGTGATGTGGTCGGCCTGCATCTGTTCGATCGCGAACGTCTTGCCGCACTTGGCGCACACGCCCTTCTGCCGTTCGTAGGCCGCGCGCGCCATCTTCGGCGAGAACGCGCGAATGCTCAGGTGCCGCGGATCGTCGTCGAGAAGGTACTCGTAAATGCCACGCTGGTTCGTAACGTCCTCGTCGTCAAGGAGTTCGAGGAGACGCCTCTCCAGCGCCTTGGGGTCCTGTGCCCGGTCGCCGAACCTGTTGAAGTAAAGCCCCCACGGCAACCCCTTCATGAGCTTGGCGCGCGTGTTCGGGAACGTTGCGTTGACCCAGTTGACGACGCCCTGGAAGTAAAGCCACAGCTCGCTTGCGTTCGTGTCGTGCTGGTGTGCGGCCATGTAGTCCTCAATCTCGTACCCGTTTCGCGCCGCGATCCAGCCAAGCGCCGTCTCCAGGTAGTCCTGGCGGATGGCCGCGCCGGCAAGATACCTGTCGGCGATCTGCGCGGCGGGACAACCCGTCTTGCTGAAGTACCTCTTCGCCTCGGTGAGCCATTCGCCCGTGTAGACGGCGTTGCGCAGTTCCTGGTCCGCGAGGCGTTCGCCCGCGATGTTGATGATCTTGAACCAGTCGAGCTTTTCGCGGTCAGATCCCTCGCAGACGTAGACCATGAGCGGATAGTCAAGAATCTGCCTCTGCTCGTCCGCCGTCAGGTTGGCGAATCCCCAGTGATCGATGGAGAATTCGCCCTGCACGTACTGGCAGAGAGAGATCGTCCGCTGCTGCCCGTCCAGCACCTCATAACCGCCGTCGTCACCCTTCACCCAGTACATGACGTTCAGGGGGAAGCCGCGCCGCACGGTGCGAATCACCTCGTCGCGCTGCCGGTCCCGGTAGATGAACTCGCGCTGGAACGCAGGGCGGATGTTCAGCCTGCCGCCGAAACCCCTGACGCCATTCTCCGCCGAATCGACGTAGCCCGCGACGACCTCGCGCACGGGAATCCTGTGAAGCTCGATCTTCATTTCTTTGTCCTCCTTCTGAACTACGTACCACGCAACGACTTCACGCGATAGCCGACGGAGATGGTGGAGACCGGACGCAATGAATTGCGTCCCTCCCGTGAAGCCGCAACCCTAGACGGGGGGGACACGCTTGTCACGTCCGGGCCCTGTACCTGGCTCTTTCCATAAACATCTCCGCGTCTCCCTTCCTCCGTTATCTCCGCATTAGGCACCGCAGACCTCCCCCTTGCGGCGGATGAAGATGCGCTTGTACTTCTTTCCACCGTTAACCAACGGTTGCGCCACGCCACTCGTCGCATCCCAAAGCCCTTCCGAGAAACCGACTCCTTCACTCTCGGTTGCGCCAACTATTTCAAACTGTTCTGGATTATAGTATTGCATGAAGGTGATGGGGACTCCCATGAAACCACTTCTGTATTCAAGTTCATCTTCCCTATAGCCATACTCGTTAATCAGGATCTCCCTCAAAGCTTCCTTCTTATCACGAGACGAGCATATAAACGCCCCCCCCCCCGTATAACTATCCTTGGCTAACAAGAAACGGCCTCCGTCCGTCGTAAACTCCTTGTCAATGCCAAGCAACTCAAATTGTTCGGGATTATACTTATCAATGAATGTGATCGGCACCCCCATCGCCTCGTACCAGTCGCACGGGATGTCGGCGGTCTTGGCGACTTCGATCGCGTCGTAGTTGTCGTACTTCGGGTAGGCTTCGGGCGTATACCTCTTCCAGAGGAGCAGCTTCTCGTGGCGTTTCGGGAAGTCGAGGTTGGTGAACCAGCAGATGTTGCCCATGCGCCGCCACTTCTGCCCGTCCGCGTCGATCCTGAAGTCCGTCGCCTTCGCTTCGTAGTGGTCGGGCACCTTGAACCAGAAGTGGCCCGCCTTGTTACCGAGCCAGACCCGGTTCGCCTTGATAAGCGGAAAGATTTCGCGATAGGTGACGGCGTTCATGTTGCCAATGACGAGGAAGCGCTTGCCGTGTTCCATCAAGAGGGCCATGTACTCGCGGAAAAGCGAGAACGGCGGGTTCGTCACGACGATGTCGGCCTCGTCGAGGAGCGCAACGCATTCGGGCGAGCGGAAGTCGCCGTCACCCGCGAGCCGCGTCAGCACGTTCTTCCTGTTGCGGATGAGCCATTCAACGTCGGAAAGGTCGATGCGCCCGTCCTGGTTCTCGTCCCTCACCTCGGTGATGACGATCTTGTAGGGCTGATGCCGGCGCGAAGCGTCCCGGCCCCGCCTCGGCTTCACGACCGTCCCGTCCCCGAAGAGGTCGAGCTGTGTGCAGACGACGGGGGAGGTCGCGTAGCAGGTCGCCGTCAGGCTCTTCAAACCCAGTACATTGAAGTTCATCGCGAAGTACTTGAAGAAATTGCTCTCGTAGGGGTCGTCGCAGTTGCACAGGACGCGCGCGCCCCGGAAGTGGGCTCGGTAGTGCTTCAGCTCGTCCTCGACGAGCGTAAGGTTCGTGTAGAACTCGTCCTGCTTGTTCTTCGCGGAATCGTGTAGATTTCTGTTACCTGCCATGACCGCCGCCCATTATACCATTTCCGTATCGCGTTCGCCGATTCGTCCACAGAGGTCTGTTGGCCGTAAAGTCCAGGTTCGTGCTTGCTCCCAATTCCCCATCTCCGTCGACCAGGAACCAGGAATGTCCGCCGGTTGTCTCCATATATTCAAAGGCGACCAATGTCCGCATCGTCAAGTCGGTGTATTCATATACATTGTATTGCATGCTTCCACCGTTTCCGGGATGTCGCCACAATCCCCATATCAAGGAGCTGGGTGAATTGGCGTCCACACCCATCTGCAACACGACCGGGGTTACGCCCTTTACATTTCTGTCGGATTGGAACACCCGGACCAATCCATTTGAATGGTACGCATATATTTCCACGAGCGTCCCCTCGCAATTCCCATTGGTAAATGTACAGACATACAGGTCGTTTGTCAGTAGTGGGCCCACTTCACAGACCCTGAACTCACCTTCCCACGTGTAGAGGACATTTGTTTGACAATTCTCGCGAACGACGGATTCCATTTCCTCCGAAAAGGACAAGGTAGCAAACAACAACAAACCAACCGTGAGGATGTTTCTCATAATGTGTTTATCCTTTACTCGACTAATGGCAGAACATTATTGATGTACTGTGTTGACGCCTGTCTGACTCTCCAGCGACCTGGCGTTGTAGACGTTCTGTTTTGCCAATATATGACCCACCGGGATGCACCATTGTACCGTTGAATCGCACATGCGTCGATAGGCGTCCTTGACGTACCCTGCCGGAAATCTATCCCACCAATCGTAAAGACCTGACTCGCAATGGGCTGACTCGGATCTTCGGACATTTGTTGTTGAACTTGTGAATTAATCCACGCCGTCGCCTCGCGAATGCACTGATTAATCGTCGCTTTCCCCTGTTCGACGTTTGTACGCCAATTCCATAGTGTTTCACAGTTGACGGGCGGGTCAATCTGAAATATGCCCCAGCCATTTGGTCTTCCGAAATTTGGACAACGGCGGATATCCGTCCAATTAGGTCCAAGGTTCCCTATCTCATTGAACTGACAATAATATCGTCCATTCTGCCGTCCAGACTCTCGTTTTGCGATAGCCCTTACATACCAGGGAGATGTCCCCATAGCCATCTCAACCGCCGTTACCGTTGGATTGTCACCACGAATGTATACAATATTTGTATAGGTTGTACCCGCATACACGCTGCTGACAACTCCCCTGCCACCACGGAAATCCGCCCCAAATGACGACGATATCGCCCATGGTTCATTCGCCTTAAACGATTTCAAAGAGCCCTCTGGATACCGTGTCGATTGTGCTGCGGGGCTTCTCCTGTAATCGACTATGCAAGACGCCTGTACATTCCCAGGGAGATTCAACGGATACAACGACAATTCCAACTCTGGCATCTGTGGAACATCTGAAATATGGACATATCCCCCATTGTCCAATACCTCACCATTGGACTTAAGAATCGATTTCACAATGGATACGTTGGCGACTTTTTTACTCGCAGTAAACGTATTCCCGATATTCTCGTATACGCCAAAGAAACTATTTGTACCTTCAAGCACCACCCCTGCACACGGGACACAGGTCAGGGTATAATCATAATCTGGGCCTTCCGGCAGATTTGTACCAGCATGGGCCAAGGTTACGTCATATTTCCAACCAGGAAGCAACACGACTAGCTTTGTCTCGCATTCGCCATAATTCGCATTTACATACGAGTGCGCCCGAGGGGTCGCGCCAAGCCCAGATCCTGCGATCGGTACCAACTTGAGACAATATTTCTCAGAGTGGCTCCCACTATGATCCCCAAAACAAAATGACAAAACCACTCGGCTGTGCGCAACACCTGAATCGGTAACGTCGTTTGGATCACTACGTTGCGAAATCTCCTCACCATCAACGATACCATCTCCATCCGTATCCGCAAGACAGGGATTCGTTCCCATGTCACTTTCTTGTCCATTCGTTAATCCATCTCCGTCTGGATCCGCCGTATAATCGTTGTTCGGGTCGGAATCATTGGAATTGTGGACCAGAGGATTGAACGTCGTCACATCACCATTGGTCTGAACTGCGGGACGCATACAACCAAAAGCCAATTCCCAACCATCGTTCATACCATCACCATCAGTATCCGGTTGGGTTGGAATCGTACCAATGTCCCTTTCCTGAAAATCTGAAAGCCCATCATAATCACTATCAGACAAAAGAGGGCTGGTCCCAATAGAGACCTCCAAGCCATCGTTAAGGCCGTCGTCATCTGAATCTGGATCCAATGGATCACTACCTGCGGATTGTTCCTGTAGATTCGTCAACCCATCCTGATCCAGATCGGCAGATGCCCCATCATTTCCACTACCGCTTAACGGATTCAGACCCCACGTCACCTCATAGCCATCCTTAAGTCCATCGCCATCTGAGTCATCGCTAATGGGGCTCGTTCCTCTGCCAACCTCATCAGCATCCAATAAACCATCTCCATCGCTATCGTTGGATAGCGGATTGGAATGAATCAGGTTGACTTCCATTCCATCTTCCAGTCCATCGTCGTCAGAATCTTGGGACAACGGATCTGTTCCCAAAGACATCTCAGTTCCATCGTAAACTCCGTCTGCATCAGAATCAGCGTTTGTCGGAAACGTCCCGAGTGATTTCTCACGCCAGTTGTTCAATCCATCTCCATCAGGATCACCTGTACCCCCATCAACTCCGTTTGCAGACAGAGGATTGAGACCATTGTCATGCTCCCATTTGTCTGGCAGATTATCGCCATCACTGTCAGCGGATTTTGGATCGGTTCCGATTGCATATTCCTGAGCGTCAGTCAAGCCATCTTCATCACCATCCTCCGACAGGGGGTCACTGTGAAAAACCATTATCTCAAAACCGTCATCAAACCCATCTCCATCTGTGTCACGGCACAATGGATTTGTCCCATGCCCCAAATGGTATGCCATGGTCGTCCTGGGCAGGATAGGCCCCCGTTCGGAGAAATCCCACGTTAAGTTATAACAACCGTTTGTTGTCGCTATTCTTTTATTCTGCACCCCCACAACAGCATTCGCACCATCAATCCAGATATCTGAAGAAAGGTAGCTGACCCGAACAACGTTCCCTGTTCCACCCGGAACAATGACTTGATAGGTCATTCTCTCATTTGAAAGCCATGACAACTTGACATTGTGGTATTCAACAACAAAGCAATTATTGCTAGCTACAATGCCTGTCCTCATATAGGACGTTTGATCACCGTAAAGCAACGATGACCCACACCAATATGGTGCAACCATAACATCTCCCATCCTATAATGATTTTCGTTTAGCGGGTAAACGCATTCTGGGAACATCCACGCACTCCCACTACTTGGGGAATACAAATAGACACTGCCGACGTCAAAACACATCGCTCCTGTCAAACCAATACCAAACATAAGAGGATTATTAGACAGCGCAGCCATTACAACCGTACTAAAATAACTGTGCAATCCCCCGTCCGGCTGATAAGCATATGTCGTTGTCCACCCAGTGGTGTCGTACCATTCAAAGGAGGAACCCTTAACAATATATCCACTTTCATCTCCATCTGAGATTCCATCACCATCCGAATCCACCAGCCTTGGATCAGTCTCAAGTTCATCACCATCTGGCAACCCGTCATTATCCGTATCTGGCAATAACGGGTTCGTACCTAAGACCCATTCTTCCACCTTATCGGTCAAACCATCTCCATCCGAATCGTCTTGGGTTGCCAGACGATAAAACGCCAGCTTATGCATAACGGTCGTCGGAAGATCCGCATACGCAAATTCAACAATGGCATTGGATCCAATCTGGCTAACATCAAGCTGCGCAAGCCGCCACCAGCCATTGCCCGTTAATTGATGGCTCCCAAAGATATCGATACAATTGTTTGTGAATGATATGGTCGCAGGCCACGCAATTCCAAGCGAAACCGTCTCGCCCCCGTGCTCAATTCCCCAAAAGCAAAGATTCGTTATCGAAAGAAAATTTGTCTGAAATGAGTTCCCCATCGAGTCGGTGGCAATCGGGACAATGGTCTGGGCCGGAGTTCGCATCTGCCCCATAAGTTGATTGCGATTAGCTCCATTCATTCCTTTGGTAGATCCGTATTGAACAAACCCGCCAACGAAGAAGAGCAACAGAACGACCTCGAACCACGGACGTCGCATCAACCGCGTCACCTCGCAAAAAGGACTGATTCTCCAATCACGCATTTTCAGAACGAAACAGATGCCGAGTAGGACGATGGCCACAAAAGCCATCAACTCCATCAACCAATCCATATAGATTGTATTGAACATTTTCATTCTACAAGACCAGACGCGGGACTTTATGAAATCTTGATATTACCCGAAACGAAAAACCGTCCGCATTGAGTGGAGGGAACGAACGGAGCCCCCAATATGAGGGAGATGCCGCCCTTGTCTCGTTCTGTTGCTTTCGCTCAACGCGGAGGTAACGGAGGAAGGGTGGCACGGAGAGTGAAACGACAGCGCTCCGCTCGCTATTTTCACATTTCTCTCAAACATCTCCGTGTCTCCCAAACTCCGTTTCCTCCGCGTTAAGCGCCGCAGGCACTCCCCTTCAGGAGTCCTCTCAGCTCCTCCACCGTGCGGCAGATCTTGACGAGGGGCCAGAGGCGGCGCCAGCGCGGAATCTCCGTCCAATACGAAATCAGTTCCTTCATGCGCCCAAGGACCGGATGGTCGCCGCACAGCTCCGCGCACGAGAGATCGATGTACCGCCCCAGCAGGCCGTCCACGTCCTCCCGCGCGCCGAGCGAGCGGATGAACGACCGCCCGACCATCACGCGGGGCGCGGGCGGCACGTCGCCCGTCGCCCAGTCCCCATTGTACATGACGGGGTTGGTCGAGGCGGCGGCGACGGACGCGAAGGCCGCCAGATCGCAGACGCCCGTGTACATCTGGTGCGCGGTGCGGGCGTGGACGGTGAGGACGGCGAGCGGATAGCGGTTGATGCGCGGCATGAGCGCGAGGAGTTCATCCGTCCGTTCCAGGCCGAGGCGCGTCTTAAGCGAGAACCGGCCCGGTCCCATCTCGTCGCACCCCGCCGCAAGCAGACGCTCCAGCACGTCGGGCGCGCGGAAGAGGCCCGAGCCGCGTCCGCGCCGGCGGATCATCGGGAACGGGCAACCCGCGTTCAGGTCCGCCCGGGCGAAGCCCCGCGCCTTCAGCCCCTTCAGCAGATCCCGCAGCGCGCCCGCGTCCTTCGTGATGACCTGCGGGATGAGCGGGAAGCCGGCAGGAGGGGGGAACGGGGCGAGGTCGGCGAGCATCCGGTCGTGGACGCGCAGACCGGGGTTCGCGGGGATGAACGGCGCGAAGGCGCCCGCGAAACCCGCTTCGCGGATCGGTTCGGCGAACGCCGTGCGGAAGGCGCGGATCGTCACGCCGCGCAGGGGCGCAAGCCAGAGTTCCGGCTTCGGGTCCGCCGTCACGGCGCCGCCGCCCCCCCGGCGTCGCCCCGCAAGCGTTCGGCGAGGGAGGTACGGCGCGCGCGCACGACGTTCGTCTCGATGGCCTGCTTCACGGCCCAGGGCGAGCCGATGACGAGGACGAGCTTCTTGCCGCGCGTGATCGCCGTGTAGAGGAGGTTGCGCTGCAGCATCATGTAGTGCTGGCGGTGGAGAAGGACGATGACGGCCGGGTACTCGCTGCCCTGCGACTTGTGGATCGTCGTCGCGTAGGCGAGCGTGAGTTCGTCGAGGTCGGCCGCGCGGTACTCGACGGGGCGGCCGTCGAAGAGGACAACGAGCGTGCGCTCCGCCGGCTCGACGGACTGGACAAACCCCACGTCGCCGTTGTAGACGTCCTTGTCGTAGTTGTTCCTGAGCTGCATCACGCGGTCCCCCGCGCGGAACTCCATCCCGCCGCGCACCACACCCGGTCCCGTACCGTTCAGACGCTTCTGGATGGCGGCGTTGAGGTTTTCCGCGCCGAGGAGGTTCCGCCGCATCGGCGTGAGAACCTGCACGTCCTGCAGAGGCTCCAGATGGAAGTGGCGGGGAATGCGCGTGACCATGAAATCCAGCACGAGGTCCAGCGCCTTCGCCGGATCGTCCTGGGCGACGAAGTAGAAGTCGCTCGCGCCCGCGCGCGTCTCGAAGGGCTCGCCCGCGTTGACGTGGTGGGCGTTTCGGACGATGAGGCCCGAGCTGTCCTGGCGGAAGATCTCGGTCAGCTGCGAGGTGGGGATCGTCTGCGAGGCGATGAGGTCGCGGAGGACGTTGCCGGGGCCGACGGAAGGCAGCTGGTCCGTATCGCCCACGAGGATGAGCGTCGCCCGGCGCGGCAGGGCGACGACGAGGTCGGCCATGAGGCGGATGTCCACCATCGACATCTCGTCGAAGATGAAGACGTCCCCCGCGAGCGGCCTCTCCTCGTTGTAGGTGAATGCGTTCGTCTGCGGATTGTACTTGAGGAGGCGGTGCAGGGTCTGCGCGGGCGCGCCCGTCGACTCCGCCATGCGCTTCGCGGCGCGGCCCGTCGGCGCGCCGAGCTGCACGGTGATTTTGTGGACGCCCGTGCGCGCCTGAAAGATCTCGACGAGCGCGCGGATGATCGTCGTCTTGCCCACGCCGGGGCCGCCCGTCACGATGGAGACCTTCGAGCCCACCGACGCGCGCACGGCGCGCAGCTGCGCGGGCGCGAGCGTGAAGCCCGTCTTCCTCTCCCACCACGCGACCGCCCGGTCGGGGTCGATGGGGGCGAAGGCGGGCGGCGACGCGAGCAGGTCCTTCAGCTTCGCGGCGACGCGCCGCTCGGCGACCCAGAGGTCGCGCAGGTAGAGGCGGTCGCCCTCCTTGACGACGCGCCCCGCGTCGAGTTCGTGCTTCAGCGCCTCGGCGAGCGTCTCGACGGAGATGCCGACGAGTTCCTGCGCGTGAAGGAGCAGGTCGGGCTCGGACGTCCAGCAGTGCCCCGCCTCGTCCGCCTCCGTCCGCAGCGTGAAGACGATGGCGGCGCGCGCGCGCAGGGGCGAATCCTTCGGGAGGCCGACGGCGAGCGCAATGCGGTCCGCCGTCGCGAAGCCGATGCCCCAGATGTCGCGGCAGAGGCGGTAGGGGTCGCGCTTGATGATCGCGACGGAATCGGGTCCGTAGGTGCGGTAGATCTTCGCCGCCTTCCCTGCGGAGATGCCATACGTCTGCGTGAAGATCATCACCTCGCGCGTGCCCTTGCCCTCGCGCCAGCCCTGCACGATGGAGGCGATCTTCTTCGGGCCCACCTTGGGGATCTCGCGCAGGCGCCCCGAGTGGTGGTCGAGGACGTCGATCGTCTCCGCGCCGAAGCGGTCGACGATGCGGTTTGCGAGGACGGGGCCGATGCCGCGGATGAGCCCGCTCGCGAGGTAGCGGCGCACGCCCTCGACGGACTTCGGCGGAATGCATTCGACGGACTTCGCCTTGAACTGGCGTCCGCGCACGGGGTCGTCGACCCACTCCCCCGTCGCATGCAGCTCCTCGCCTTCCCAGGCGGCCGCGCAGGTTCCCAGGACGGTGATCTCGCGCGCGGCGAGGCGGAACGCCCCGTCCGTCTCGGCGGGGGTGACGTGGAGAATGGTGAAGCCCGTCTCGTCGTTCCGGAACACGACGGACTTGACGGTGCCGTCGACCGTCTCCATCTCCACGCCGTCCGCCATCGATCGCGCTACTTCGCGTCGGGCTTCGGGGCCTCGGCGGCAACGTGGACCTTCTTGATGACGACGGGCTCCTCGGGGACGTTCTGATGGGGACCCGCGAAGCCGGTCTTCACCTTCGCAATCCTGTCCACCACGTCCATGCCGTCCGTCACCCGTCCGAACACCGCATAGCCGAACGTGCGCGGGTCGGGTCCGCGGTAGTCGAGGAAGCCGTTGTCGACGAGGTTGATGAAGAACTGGCTCGTGGCGGAATCGACCACCATCGTGCGCGCCATCGCGACCGTGCCACGCGCGTTCCGAAGACCGTTCGCCGCCTCGTTCTTGATCGGCGCCTTCGTCGGCTTCTGATCCATCGCCTTCGTGAAGCCGCCGCCCTGGATCATGAACCCGTCGATCACGCGGTGGAAGATCGTGCCGTCGTAGTGGCCGTCCTTCGCGTAGGCGAGGAAGTTCGCCACCGTCACCGGCGCCTTCGCGTCGTCCAGCTCCAGCGTGATGGAGCCCATCGAGGTTTCGATTGTCGCTTTCTTCATGTTCTCTTCTCCTTACTTGCGGCTGTGCGAGAGCACCTCGCACCCCGTCGTGGTGATCAGCACAAGGTCTTCGATGCGCACGCCGAGGCGCCCTTCCAGGTAGATGCCCGGCTCGATCGTCACGAGCATCCCCGGCTCCAGCACCGTCCCGTCCTTCGGGCGCGCCATGGGCAGCTCGTGGATCTCGTACCCCACGCCGTGCCCCAGCGAATGCCCGAACGCCTTGGCGTACCCGGCCTTCCGGATGATGTCGCGCGCCACCTTGTCGAGCGCGCCCGTCGTCATCCCCGGCCTCGCCGCCGCGATCGCCGCCCGGTTCGCCTCCAGCACGATGTCGTAGACACGGTCGTACTCCGGATCGGGGGAGCGGGAGGGCTTCAGGCAGCGGGTCATGTCGCTGCAGACGCCGTCGAGCTTCACGCCCATGTCGACGAGCAGCGGTTCGCCCTTCCGCCAGACCGTGCCGTCCGGCACGTGGTGGCATTCCGCCGCGTTCGCCCCCGCGCAGACGATCGTCTCGAACGCCTCGCCGTCGCCGAGCGCGTTCATCCACGCGCGGATGACGCGCTGGATGTCCTTCTCCGTCATGTTGGGCCTGATGTCCTTCTGCGCCCGCGCCCAGATTTCGTCGTTCAGCGCCTCCGCCGCCGCGATGCGCGTGATCTCCTCCACCGTCTTCACGGCGCGCAGCGACTTCACGTCCCCGTCCACGTCGATGGGCGTTACGCGGGGGAATTCCTTCCGCAGCTCCAGATAGCGCCACGTGGCGAGCGTCCCCTCGTAGCCGATCCGGCGCACGGGCTGCCCGGCGCGCGCCTTCGCGCAGACGTCCTTCGCGGCGGCGGCGAAGGAGACGCCGCGCGCCAGCTCCACCGTCTTCAGGCCCGGCGCCACGCGATGCACCATCGGCACGTAGCGGAAGTCGGTGATGAAGACGGTCGAAAAGGACGAAGCGGTCGGGGCGCGCACGAGCGCCAGGCAGCAATTGTCGCACGCGACGCCCGTGAGCGCGCGCACGTTCGCCTCGCCGAAGAGGAGAACGGCGTCGAGCCGCCGCCGCGCCGCCGTGCGCATCAGCGCCGCGAGCCGATCGTCACCGGGCCGTTCCATGCCGCTTCTGCTCCCGCGTCCGGCGGTACGTCGTCACGACGCGCTTGACGATGAAATAGGTGGGGGGCGTGAGGACGATGGCGAGGAGGAAGCCGCCCAGGAAGAAGGACGCCATCGCCTCGGCGCCGAGCCTGCGCACGGCCTCCCACGTCCATTCCACCTGCATGAGGCGGTCGAACGAGAGCGACCCGTTGAACAGCAGGCGGTTCACGAACCACGTCTGCGCCGGATAGATGAAGAAAATCGTCACCGGGTTCGTGACGAGCGTCCCCACCGTCGCCCCCACCTTCGAAACGCGCATCATGAGCGCGAGCGGCACGGAGACGACGAGCTGGAGGCCGAACGGGATTGCGCACCCCACGAACATCCCCAGCGCCCACCCGGCGGCGATCGCCTCGGGCGTCAGGGGCTCCCTGACCATCTTCCGCTTCAGAAAACGCCAGTATGCACGAGGATTATGCATCGCATCAGACGGCGTGGACGAAAAGCCCCGACCGCAGCTTCGGTTCGAACCAGGTCGACTTCGGCGGCATCACCGCCCCCGCGTCGGCAATGGCCATCATCTCGCCCACGGTCACGGGATACATCGAGAACGCCACGGCGTCCCGCCCGTCCGCAACCCGCTCCTGGAGTTCGGCGAGCGGACGCACCCCGCCCATGAACGAAATGCGCGGCGACGTGCGCGGGTCGCCGATGCCCAGCACGGGCGCGAGCAGACGGTCCTGCAGCACCGAGACGTCGAGAGCCGAAACGACGTCCGTTCCGGCGGGCACCTCCCACGCGAGGTCGTACCACGCCCCCGCGAGGAACATCCGCGCATGCCGCCCGGCCGCCGGCACGCCGTCGGCGGCCGCCGTCACCGTGAAGCGCGCCTTCACCTGTTCGAGGAACTGCCCGGCCGTGAGGCCGTTCAGGTCCGCGACGAGGCGGTTGTAGGGCAGGATCCGCAGCTGCGAGGCGGGGAAGGCCACGGCGAGGAACCAGCGGCTCTCGCCCGCGAAGCCCTGCTCCCGGGCGTAGCGGCTCGCGGCCGCGCTGCGGTGGTGGCCGTCCGCGATATAGGCGACGGGAATGCGCGCGAAGAGCTCCACCAGTTCGTCCGCCCGGCATTCATGCCCATAGGCGATTTCCCACACCGTGTGGCGGATGCCGTCCGGCGCAACGAAGTCGTAGAGCGGCGCGCCCGCACAGGCCTCTGCGACGAGCGCGTCGAGGGCGGGATCGTCCTTGTAGGTGAGGAACGCGGGGCCGGTGTGCGCGTGCAGGATCTCAATGTGGCGCGTGCGGTCGTCCTCCTTGTCCTGGCGCGTCTTCTCGTGCTGCTTCAGCACGCCCGCGAGGTAGTCCTTCGTGTCGAAGGTCGCCACGATGCCCGTCTGGGCGTGGTTGCCCATGACCTGGCGGTAGGCGTAGAACTTCGGGTCGGGGTCCCGCACGAGCGTCCCCGAGGCGAGGAGGGCGTCGAGCGCCTTCTTCGCCTGGGCGTAGGCGGCCTCCGACGCGCAGTCCGTCCCGTCCGGCATGTCGATCTCGGGGCGCGACACATGGAGGAAGCTCGCCGGGTTCCCCGCCGCCAGCGCGCGGGCCTCGGCCGTGTCGACGACGTCGTAGGGAACTGCGGCAACGGCCGACGCCTTCTCAGGCGTCGGCCGCACGGCTGAAAACGGACGGATGTGCATTGCCGAATCAGTAGTTGGGGAAGATGTCGAAGCCGATGTTCACGATCGGGCAGAAGGCGAGCTCGCTGTCGCGGATGATGTTCACGCCGCCCACCTGGAAGCCGTACGCCGAGTCGGCGCGGTTGATGAGGCCCACCTGGAAGCCCTCCACGCGCTCGGCGAGGTTGATGAGGCCGACCTGGACGCCGCGCAGCGTGCAGGCCTCGTTGAAAAGCCCCACCTGAAAGCCCGTCAGGTCGCCGCGCCCGGCGGTGTTGTAGACGCCCGCCTGGATGCCGGACATGACGTCCTTGGCCTCGTTGCGGAGGATGTTCACCTGCAGACCCTCGAAGTAGCGGCACCGGCCGTAGATGCCGAGGTCAAGCCCCGTCACGCTCTCGCACGCGCCATAGGGCAGCGTGAGGCGCAGGCCGATCACGTCGATGTCCTTCGTCGAGTTGAATGCCAACCACACCGGCCAGGCCGCCGTCGTCGAGGGCTTGGCGGCGGGCGCGTTGCCCGTGGAGGTCCCCGCATCCTGGGCCAGGGCGGCCGAACAGGCGAGCGCGACACAGAAAGCCATCAGAATCTTCTTCATGTCAAATCCTTTTCGTGCGTTTCGTTTGATGCGAATTATAGTTTTTTTGGCGTCATCCCGCAAGTGGAAAATGCACGGCGCAATGCGGGGGATGCGCCGCGCGACGAAGGTGAAGGGCTACGCCTCCACGAGCAGGTCGTTGCGGTAGAGGGCGCGGACGGCGTCGCAGTCCTGCGTGTGGCCGGCCCGGTAGGAGACGACCGTGCCGACGAAGCGGTCGGGGCCCGTCAGCGTGAGGGCCGCGAGCAGATCGAGCGTGGCGCGGTGCCACACCGGCTCCAGGAACTTGTCCGTCCCCGCGAGCGGGAAGCGCGGTTCGTTGTACCACTTCCGATGCCCGTGGATGAGGATGTTGTTCATGTCGTAGCCGAGGTGGCGCCAGTCGGCGCGCGCCCAGCCGAAGAGCTTCACGATCTGGAACTGGCGGTGCGTCGCATTCGTGCGGGCGTAGGAGCCGTAGCGGAACGTCTCGGGCGTGACGTCGAAGACGATGCGCTGGTCGCCGATGACCGTGTTCCAGTTGATCGCCACGTCGAGGCGCAGACGCCGCGACCCGTCGTCCGGCAGGAAGAGGAGGAAGTCGCCGCGCGCGCCCCCGAAGGCCAGCGGCTCCTTCACGGTGACGTAGGACGCCGCCTCGTCCATCTCGACGAGGCCGGCCTTCTGGACCGCCTCCACCATCGGCAGGGAGGAGTCGTCGAAGAGCGGCGGATCGCCCGAGTTCGTCTTGAGCACCACGTTGTCGAGGCCGAGCCCGCCCTTGAGCGCGACGATGTGCTCCACCATGCGCAGGTAGTTGTGGGCGGAGCCGCTGCGCAGCACAAGGCGTCCGGCGGACTCCCAGAGGTTCGCGATGTCGACGGCGGTGTCCAGCTGCTCCGGCAGATCCGTGCGCCGGATCCACCATCCTGGCTTCGCCGACGGCGCGAAGGTGAGCGTGCGCCTCTCCCGCCCGCGATACGTCCCCTTCCCCGCCACGGACACCTCGGCGGCGAGCGTCGTGCGCCGGGCGGGCCACCCGCTCCGCTCGGCGAGGCGCACCTCGTCCACGGGCTGGGCGTGGAAACGCGCGAGCGCCGCGTCGAGCGAGGCCTGCGAGCCCCGCACGAGGCGGCACCGGGGATAGTCGAACGACGGAGGGACTGCGGACATCGGGACTATTTCCACTTCTTGGGGTCGTCGGGGTTCTCGATGATCTTGTTCACGAGCGGCGAGATGGTCGGCTCGATGCCGGCCGCGCGGAAGCTGTCGACGACCTGCGAAAGCCACACGCCGAACCCGCCCTCCTTGTCGTAGGCCGCAAGACGGAAGAGTTCCTTCTGTCCCGTCGCGTCCACGCAGATCACGGCCGGGTAGCACGCCATGTCCGTGAACTTCGGCTCGTCCTTGTTCTGCTGCTTCGCCTGCGCGATGGCCTTTTCCGAGACGGCGAAGTTCTCCAGGAACTTGAGCTCGGGCTCCTTCAGGCCGCGCGTCTCGATCTTCTTCGCGTCCCTGTTGTCCGGCTTGATCTTCATGAACGCGAGGACGCAGTTCGCCTTCGCGAAGTCCTTGCTGAATTCCTTGCGGTTGATGATCTTCTGCTTGAGGAACTGGACGTCCGGGCGGCCCTCCGGGAAAAGCGCCACGAGGAGGGGCTGAGCGCACTTCTCCGCCACGGCCTGCGCTTCGACGAGCTTGGTGTAGGAGGGTTTCTTCGCCTTGCGCGCCTTCAGCTGCTCCGGCGTGGGGCCCGCGGCCTCGGCGGCGGCGGCATCCTTTTTCTCCTCTGCGGCGGCAACCGGCAAGAGGGGCGAAGCCGCCAGCACGGCGGCGAGCGCGAACACGAGGTTCAGTTTCATCGTCTTCATTCCTTTCCCGCGAGGCGGCGGGCGAGAACCGGAAGCCCCGGGTCGCGCGCGCCGGCCACAACCAATGCGCCGAACGCCGGCGCGTGCGTGCGGAGATGGGTCTCCGCGTCTTCAAGACCTTCAACGAACCGCACGGGCGAAGCGTTCAGCCGCGCCACGAGCGCATCCGAATTGAGCGAGCGGTCCGTCGTGCCCCCGGCATCGTAGACGGGCAGCACGAGCAGTTCGTCGCACGGGCGGAGCGTTGCGCGGAACATCGCCGCCAGCGCCTCCAGCATCTTCCGGAGCGGCGCGTAGCCGTGCGGACGCCACACCACGGCCACACCCTTCGGGTAGGCCGCCTGCAGCGTCGCGAGCATCGCGTGCAGCTTCTCCGGGTTGTGCGCGTAGTCGTCGTAGACAACCGCCCCGCCGCAGGTCCCCACCCGCTGCAGGCGGCGCTCGACCCCGGGGAACGTGCGGATCGCGGCGGCAAGGCGCGCCGGATCCGCCCCCAGCGCCGCCGCCATGCGCAGCGCGCACTCGGCGTTCACGGCGTTGTGTTCGCCGGGCAGCGGAATCGTGCGGGCGGCGGCGGAGGGGACCATCGGCGTGCGGCGACCATCGATCACGGGCCCCGGCACCCCGCGCACGAAGGCGTCGAAGACCGCGTCCATCTCCGCCTTCGAATAGTGGTCGGCGGAGGCGTTCGTGACGACGGCGGCAAAGGGCTTGAACGCGACGAGCGACTTGTCGCTCTCGTCCACCTCGGCGACGGCGTACGCACCCGTTCCCTTCCGCGTGGAGCCGACGCGCGTGCCGCCCGCGTCCCAGCCCACGACCTGCGCCCCGTTCACGACAACGGGGTCGAATCCACTCTCCGCGAGCAGATGGCCGAGGATGGCCGTGACGGTGGACTTGCCGCACGTGCCCGCGACGGCGACGAGCCGACGCGGCGCCAGCAGCTCCGCGAGCGCGGCGGCGCGGTGGACGACGGGGATGCCGCGCGCCCGCGCGCACCGGAGGTCGCGGTTCGTCTCCTCGACCGCCGTGGAGACGATGACGCGCGCGGTGTCGGGGCCGATGCCGGAAGATCGGA
>URIT01000056.1 GCA_900547945.1 uncultured bacterium | reverse complement strand
CGACCGACAGGTTGACGAGCGGCCAGAGCCGGTCGGTCTTGTCGATGTAGGTGAAGCCGTTCTTCACGAGTTCGGAAAACGTGTAGATGTCTGTCGCGAGCTTTTCCATGACACAGATTATACCATGTGCCGCGCCGTTGCGGCAAACGTCACGACAAGTCCGAGGGCGATCGTACCGTCGTCTGTCACATTCTCCGCCGAGCCATAACCGTCGAGCGCGAGGAAGAACTCCACTACGTTCGAAATCTGCTCCGGCGTGAAGCCGAAGATGGACTCGATGAAGCCGAACAACGCCATCAGCACACCCGACGCGGCGACCGCGAAGCCCAGCGCGATGCCGCCGAGAATGGCCAGGACAAGCCGGCCGAGCATGCGATCCTGGTTTTCCGCAGGGCTCAGAATCGGATTGAGAACGCGAAGTAGCGGTTGCCCGTCGGGTCGTCACCCGCCGACTCGTAGGCGCACGCCTTCGCGCGGACCGTCGGCGCGCCCGGCTTGGACAGCTCGACCGCGAACGGCGCGTAGACGCCCTCCGCCGCCAGCGGCGTCAGCTTGACCGAATACCCCCGCCCGTTTACCGTGTCCGTCCGCCACAGCTCCGCGCGCGACGCCCCCAGCCGCGCGGCCTTCGCCAGTACGAGCGGCCCGTACTGGACGGTCGCATACGGCGCGTCCGGCAGGTGCGCCTTCAGGTCTTCGCCGTTCGCGAACGTGTAGCGCCAGACGCCCCACTTGCGCAGGAAGAAGCCGTCCGGCGTGTCGGGGCTCGGCACGGTCCGCCGCGACACGACGCGCGGGTTCATGTCGAACGTCAGCGTGTAGACCGCCTTCCCGTCCGCGCGCGCCTCCGAAACGGTGAGGTCGCGGCACCACGCCGGGCGGCGGAACGCGACGCGCGCGTCACCCGCCACCGCGACGCGCACCGTGCCGTGCGCCGGGTAGTCGCCGCGGATCTCGAACGTCACGCCGTCCAGCGTGACCGTGGCATCCTGATAGAAGTTGACGTGGAACGTCCCCGCTGTGTCGCGCGTGACGGCGCACGAAGCCATGTCGAGGAATGTGCGCGGCGCGTTGTCGATGCAACAGTGGTGGTAGGCGTAGCCGCACTGCCCCTTGCTGACGGTGTGCCGCGCGAAGTCGCGCACGAAGAGCGGGCCCCAGCTTCCACTCCGGTCGACGCCGGCGAGGAAAGCGTTGAAGTAGGAGGTTTCCACATCGTCGAGGAACCGTTTGTCGCCTGTCGTCAGGAAGAGGTCGAGGTTGAGGCGGATCCAGTGGATGACGTCGCACACCTCGGTCGCGGCGTAGGTGAACGTCTCCGCGCCGATCAGCTTGTCGCAGATGCCGAGACCGCCGATCTGATTGCGTTCATGCGCCGCGAGCGCGTCGCGCACGGCAATCGCCGTGTCCAGCGAACGCTTCGACCCGGTGACGCGCCAATGCTCAACGAGCCCGTCCAGGCAGCTGAGCGACTCGTAGGTCTTCGCCCAGAAGTCGGGACGGCAGTACCATTCATGGTAGGGCCGCCCGTTCCCGGCGTTGCGCAGGAAGTTCGGCGGGCGGTCGTCGGCGCGATCCCACTGCGCGACGATCCGGTTCGCGAACGCGAGGAACGCCGGCTCCTTCGTCTCGCGGTAGAGGAGCAGCATCGGCTTCAGGACGCTCATCGTCGGGATGCCGTTCAGCCAGTGGCAGCCCGTGTCCGCGAGCCCGACGCCGCGTTCCGCCAGCCTGTCCACGGTCGCGATGAAGTGCCGCGCCTGGGCGACGGCGGTCGCGCGCGCCGTCGCGTCGCCCGTGACGCGGTACGCCTCCAGCAGTGCCCAGATCGTGTACTTGCGGCCCCAGAGGTTCCAGTTCGTGTTGCACTCGTCCCGGTCGAGATCCTCGCCCGTGAGGACGCAGTTCGTCGCGGACGAATAGCTGCCGATGTAGCCGTCGGCGTCGGCCGTCGCGGCGAGGCGCGCGCATTCGACGGGGATCCACGCCTTCAGCGCGGCGTCGTCCAGATAGTCGGCGACGCGCGCGGCGCAGAGCATCGACTTGCCCCAGAACTCGCCGCGCCAGTTGCCCTTCGCGCCGCCGTTGTCCTCGTCGTCGTCGTGCAGGACAAGCGCGCGTCGCGCCTCCTCGAAGATCGTCTCGCGCATCAGCGGATCCGCGATGCGGTTGCGGAAGAGACGGTCGGCCTTCACGGCAAGCGGCCCCTCCAGCCGCGTGTCCTTCAGGTTCGGCGTCCTCATCGCGTCTTCGGCGACGGCCTGCGCCGCGCAGGCGCCAGCCAGCAGCAGGGTTCCCAGTCTGTTCATTTCGTCTTGCTCCTCTTACTCTCTCGTGTTCTCGATTTTCAGGTTCTCGACGCGCGCCGTCTTCACGTCCGCCGCGTCCACTTCACGTCCGTCTGATGTGCAGTCCACGAGCCGGACGTCGCCCGCGTTGCTGAAGTCGTAGGCCGCGCGCGTCGCGTGTACGACGGAGACCCCGACGAGGTCGAGCCCCCGGATCGGCGCGCAGGCGACGTCGAACCACTTGGTCTTCGCGCGGTCGCACATCCGAAGCCATGCGGCGACGCCCGTCCTGCACCCGTCGATCCGGCAGTTGCGCACAAGCGCATTGTAGGGCGGCGGCCCCTCGCGGAAGTCGCCGAGCGAACCGAGCCGAACGCCCGTGTCCTGCACGTTCTCGAACGTCACGTCCTCGACCAGCGTGCATGGCGTCTGGATGACGCACCCGGCGAGCCGCACGTTCCGGAACGCGCACGCGCCGACATACGTGCCGATGCCGCGCTGGCGCGTCTCGAAGATCCAGCTGTCGCCGAGACGCAGGCCGTCCACCGCGCGCGTGAAGCGCGACACGCGCCGCCAGCCGTTGCTCGCCGTCCACACCGGCGCGTCGTCGTGTGCGAACGTCCGATTCGCGAGATATTGCGCCGTGCAGGGATCGAAGAACGTCGCGACCTCCCCGCCCCTGTTCGCGCCGAGATCGGCGCGCGCGACTTCGACCGGCGCATGTCCCGGAAGCGTCCAGCTCGCATACGACTTCGCGTTGAGCCCATCGTCGCACACGTTCTCGAAGCGGCACTGCCACACAAACGCGCCCGGATCGACGAAGCAGCCGTCGGCGTTACTCGACAGCGACCGCCCCGGCAGCGGGAAGGCGCGGCAGCGGAAGAACGTCGCGCGATCCGACCGCAGCGACCAGAACGCCGACGAACGGCTCGTCCGCACCCACACGTCCTCGGCCGTGCAGCCCGTGCAGAACTTCATCACGAACGCGCCGTAGGCGTTCGTGCGGTTCGGCAGCACGAGCTTGCCGCCCGGCTTCACGTTGCGGACATGCGACGGGTAGACGCATCCGTCGAACGGAATGCGCCACCGCCCGTCACCGAGATCCACGAAGGTCTTCCGGTCCCACCGCAGCACGGCCGCGTCGCGCATGAGCAATCCGTCCTTGCCGTATTCGGCGCCGAAGCTCTCGTAGCCGAACGTACGCTCGTCGTCGGTTGGCGTCCAGCTCGGCTCGTCCGGCCGCAGCGTGCCCGCGTCGAGGCGGACGACGCACGCCTGCGCATCCGCGTCCCAGCTCTCGATCTCGCCTTCGAGGAACGGCACGCGCTCCATCGACAGCTCGAAGCCCCTGAACCGCGTGTTGCGGCAGTTGACGAGCGCGACCTGCTGGCCGTGGAAGCCGGCGCGGAGGAACGTGTTCGTCGGCCCATCGCCTTCGACCAGGCAATTCGCGAGATTGTCGAAGAGCCCGAACGCCTTGAGCGTCCACGGATTGTCGTCGTAGAGTCCGCGCGGCGTGCAGACGTGCCGCTGCTGCGCGTGCTGGACGCTCGCGAGGCGATACGTGCCCGCCGGCACGCGCAGGATGCTCGGATGCCCGCCGAGCGCGCGCACCGCCGCACACGCCCGCGCAAACGCGGGCGCGTCGTCCACCACCCCATCGCCCGCCGCGCCGTAGTCTCGCACGTTCAGGGCGATCGGATCGTTCGCCGGACGCGGCGCGACGGCCCAGTCGGCGAGTTCCTCCTCCAGCATGCCGTTGATCGTCGCCGCGTCCGCCACCGACTGCTCGGCGAATCCGAGCCCCGTCGCGTCACCGCGTGTCAACGCCGTCTCGGCGAAGGCGAACGCGCGTTCCCGCAGAAAGCGGCGCTTTTCGGCACGGACACGCTCCAGCGCTCCCGTCGGCAATGCGCCGAACGCCGCGTCCAGCCGACGGTTCACGCCCTGCGCCCGATTGCGCTCGCGCACGAGCGCGTCCCGTAGACGCGCCGCCTCCGCCGCGCGCGTCGCGACCGGGAACGCCGATTCGATGTAGACGGGCGCGAGGGCATCCGCCGAGCCATCATAAACGACGAGGAACGTCGACAGAATCAGAAGCCCACGCATTTTCGTTCCTTTCAGCGTAGCACCATGATGGTGCCCGACTGCGGCCGTTCCATCACGAGACCGATTTCACGGATGACGATGCCGCTCGCCGCCGTGTCGTCCGTCGTCAGTGTCAGCACATTATCACCGCTCCAGTTCAGCGCAGCGGACGCGAGCGGCAGTTCAATCGTCTCGCTTTCACCAATCACACGCGCCGCCATCACGACCGCGTCATTCAGCCCGACGCGCCACTTCGCCGTGCAGCCCGCGTTATCCAGCCGCAGGCGCAAATTCCACGCATACCGCCGCTTCATCCGCGCGGGGAGCGCCCAGTGCAGACGGAACGGGCGCACCGCCGTGCCGCCGTTTACCCCGGGCGGCTGCGGCGAATGCAGAAAATCGAACCAGCCGCCGTCCGCCGCGAACGCATCGGAGATCGCACGCCCTTCCTGCTCGCCGAAATACTTCCGCTTGGTGCTGTCGCAGGCGGCATATTTCTCCGTGCCGTTGAGCATGCCCGGCTGATGGTTGAACGATCCCGTGAGCTCGACGGCATCCCACGCGAGCGTGGTCGAGCCGGCGTTGACGATCTTCGCCGTGTGCGCGCCTTCCGTCAGCGCCGTGCCGCCGACCCATACGTCGCGCCACGCGCGCGGCTGGACATCGATGCGTTCGGCGAGCAGTTTGCCGTCGAGGTAGAATGCAGACTTTCCGTCAGACGCCGGAAGCAGACGCAGAAGCTGTCCGAGCCCCGCGTTGCGCGCATGAACCGTGAACGGAATTTCCAGCGCACCGCCCGGCGCGAGTCGCGCGGACGCCGCGCGCAGGCTGGCGTCGCCCGCCGTGAGCGTCACCGTGCCCGCCGTCTCATCGCCGCCGCACATCTCCGCCGTGCGTCCTTCCACGCCGACGCGGAACAGCGCCGGACCGCCGTTCGCGAGCGCCGCGACGAGTTCACAGTCCGAGAGGCAGCGATTCCACACGCCGAACAGCGCAACCGCGCCCCGGAACGCGCCGCCCTTGTCGATGACGGCCTTCGTTTGGTTCTCCCACGCCATCGGACCGCCGAGCCACTTGTGCCCGCCCAGACGCAGACTGCCGGACGACGTGTCGTTGTACATCTTGTCGAGCGTGACGTCCGAAAAATCGGCGTCGAACCACCGGCACGGCCCCGTTTCGGGCGACCAGTAGCAGCGCACCTTGCGCCCATTCACAACGATGCCGAAATCGGCCCACGTGCCGTCGTGATACCGGCTGTAGTTGTTATTGGGCTCAAGGGTCGGATCGGGAACCCATGTGTTCCCGCCCAAGACTTTCTCGCCCGCCGCGTCGGTGCTGCCGCCGGCCTTGAGCGTGATGATGCCGTCCGGGCTGAGCAGCCCCATCAGGCCCACGCCGTTCCCGGTCGAATCATAGCCGAGATGAATAAAGACGGTCTGCACGCCCGGACACGACAGGTCGCGGCGGAAGCGGATGACGGCCGAGTAGTTTTCGCCCACCAGCTTGAGCGGCAGTTTCAGGGACTGGCTGTAGAAGTTCGTCGTCGACGGCGTCGTCGTTTCGTCAATCTTGAGCGACTGGCTCAGGTAGAGGCAGTCCTGGTTGCGCTCGACGCCCTCCGTCACGCAGTTGACGAGCAGGTTCGTCGCATACAGGTCATCCCGGTAGCCTGCCGGAATGGAGCTGCGGGCTTTCGTCGCGAATGACTGGTGGTTCGCGTGCGCCAGGTCGCCGCCGTGCAGCACATCCAAGACCTCGCCTTGGTCGATCAGTCCGTTGCCGTTGAGGTCAGGACACCCCCCCAGCTTGATCGACGCATCGCTCCACACGTCCAACGCGCCGAGGACAGGCAGCGCGCACATCGCAAGGGCGCCGACTTCCAAAAACAGTTTCGTCATTTGCCTTACTCCTATTTTGCCCGACTCAGTTGCTTGTCTGACTTTAGGCACGTTCATTCTACTATTTCCCGGCACGCAAATAAAACAAATAGCCCGATAAAAAGAAACAATTAGCCCGACATTTTGATGATGGGGCGTTTGCGCGATGCCACGCTCGGCGGGACCGTCGCCGCAGACCGACGGGCCGGGATGCGGGCGACCGTCCCACAGGATGCGGTGTTCGCCGTCCACTAACCCATTATCGCGTCGCGCGTACCAGCGGCGCGCCACTGCGAGAGCGTCTGGCCCGTCAGCGCCTTGAACACGCGGCGCAGGTCAATCATGGACGAAAAGCCGCTGTAGCAGTACAGCGACGCGCGGTCACAGTCGTCGCGCCGCACGAGTTCCTTCACAAGCTCAACGCGCCGACTGCGGATCTCGTCCAGGATCGTGTGCCCCGTGCATTCGCGGAACCGCTGGTCGGCATACGAACGGCGACACCCCATGACCGCGACGACATCCGGCGGCGTGATGCGGTCGGCCGCATGCAGGCGAACGAATTCCAGCGCCCGCGCGACACGTCCGTCGCACACGACCAGACGTCGCGTCGAGGCGCGGCGCACGACCTGCGAAACGCCAAACGTCACCGTCCGCCCCTTCGGCAACCGCTCGCCAGAAACCAGCCGATCCAACTGCCGCGCGGACAGGTAGCCGCACTTCTCAAAATCCTGTTCAACGCTCGTCAGCGTCGGATCGCCACTTTCGCAGATGTCACGTCGGTTGTCCACGCCGATCAGCACGACTTCGTCCGGGATGCCGACGCCCGCCGCAAGGCAGACGTTGCGGACACGTTCGGCCTCCGCATCGTTCGCGGCAAACACGCCGCAAGGCTTCGGCAGGCCCATCAGCCACGCCGCGAGCGCATGGGTGCGACGTTCGCCGGATTCCGTCGCGGTGAAACAGCTGAACGCCACACCGTTGGCCCGCACCCGCCTCGCAAACGCTTCGCCGCGCGCACGGCTCCAGGACCAGTCGGGATCCATGAAGGGCACGTAAGCGAAGGACACGACGCCTTGACGGGCAAGCTCATCGAACGCCGCCGCCGCCATGGCGTCCGCATCGCTCGCCACGCATGCGGACGCCGGGGCGCGACCATGCATTTCGTCGGGCGAACAATCGCTGAAGACAATCGGGATCCGGCCGTGCCCGAAGGCGTCCGGCACGTACACGGACACGAGGCCGGCGTCCACGATCAGGCCGAGTGGGCGCCACAGCTTCAACAGACACCGAACGTCCAGCGGCTCGTTCGTGCCGTCCTGCACGAGAACGCCGCCAACCGTCCGGTAGTCGAGGCGTCTCAGAGTCCACCCCGCCCTGTCGGCGTAGCGCTTGACGCCTTTCATGAGCCGCACGGACGAGTCCTCGGCCGTCAGCCGCAGGACAAGCACGCACGGGCTTCCGCCTCCCACGTTTCCCATCATGCCACAGGGAACTTTCCGCCTCATGCCGCCTATTATACCAAAGTCCTGAGGTCAGCGGTTTAGAGCCGCTCGACGACCGCGTCGAGGGTGGTGCGCCGCTCCTTCGAGAACGCGAGGCCAACGAGCGTCAGCGCCTTGCCGTTCCCGGCGAAGCGGTCGGCGTAATGGTTCGCCTCGATCTGCGCGATCACCGCTGCCGCCGCGCGGGTGAGGATGCTCATAAAGAGTCCCTCCAGGTCCTCGGCGCGATGAAGAACTGCTTGCCGACCGACAGGTTGACGAGCGGCCACAGGCGGTCGGTCTTGTCGATGTAGGTGAAGCCGTTCTTCACGAGTTCGGAAAACGTGTAGATGTCTGTCGCGAGCTTTTCCATGACGCAGATTATACCATGTGCCGCGCCGTTGCGGCAAACGCGATTCCGCCGTGAATCACTGCTGCCGGATTCAGGTTTAGCCGTGTAGAAATGTAGAGGTGTAGATCCTTCACGGGTACACAGGGGAGGGACGCAACAAGTTGCGTCCCTCCCGTCTCCGCGTCTCCCGTTCCGCGTTCAGCGGGGACTATTCACATTCGAGGACCACGCGGAAGCCGACGTCGAACACCGTCTGCCACGGCTCGTAGCAGAGGCGGTAGGAACTCGTGCCGTCGCGCGGACGCGACGCATACGATCCGCCGCGCGCCACCTTCTTCGCCTTCGGGTCGCAGGCGTTGCGCCCGTCGCCGTCCACGTAGGGGTACGGCGCGTAGTCGGAGCGCGTCCACTCACTCGCGTTGCCGTGCATGTCATAGAGCCCCCAGCGGTTGCAGTTCGCGCGGCCGACGTAGTTCAGGTTGAACCAGTCGTCCAGGAAGCGCTCGTCGTGGAGCGGGTAGTTCTGGTCGATGCGGAAGGGATGGCGCCGGCGGATGTTGCCGCCGCCGTCGAAGCCGACGACCTGGTAGCGCGTGTCGCGGTCCGCGAAGTTCGCGAACTTCGAGAAGTCGTCGTCGAGCCCGCCCCACGGGAAGGGCGTCGCGGTGCCCGCGCGCGCGGCCCACTCCCACTGCGCCTCGGTCGGCAGGTTCGCCTTCACGCCGCAGGTCTTCGAGAGCCACCGGCAGAAGCGCATCGCATCGTGCCAGGTGACGCGCACGACCGGCTGGCGGCGGTGGTTGCCGACGTGGCCGGGGAAGACGTGGTCCTTGCCGAACTCGTCCTGGTAGCGGGAATCGTGCTCGGGGTCGAACACGTTGTACTGGTCGTTGCGGATCTCCATCTCGCTGATCCAGAACGGTCTGTCGATGCGCACGACGGCCATCGGGCGCTCGTCGGGATACCCCGTCGCGCTGCCCATCACGAACTGCCCCGCCGGGATACGGCGGAAGGTGAGGGACTGCCCGCCGCCGAGGACGAGCGTCTTCGTCGTCACGGGGGCGATCTCGTCGATCGCGCCGAGCTGCGCCTTCGCGCTCTGCAGCACGTCCATCGGCCAGCCCGCGAGTTTCGGCACCGGGGCGGGCGCGGGCTTCGGCGCGGGCGCGACGGCCTTCACGACGCGCGACGTGACGAGCGCGTGGTAGGCGTCGTGCTCGGCCTCGGGGTTGTCGGGCACGTTCGCGTAGCGCTTCTGCAGCTCCAGGCGGCGGGCGACCTGGTCCTCTTCGCCGGCCCACATGAAGCCGGAGCGCTTCTTCGGGTTCTTCGGATCCGGAGCCTCGCTCGCGTAGGCGGGCGGATTCCACTTGCCCCAGAACGGCGCGTTGAGGTCGATCCACTCGTAGATCTTCAAGTAGTCCGCGTCCGTCAGCTGCACGCCGTGGTGGCCCTTCTTGAGCATCTGCACGAGCGGGCTCGTGGAGGCGTGGTAGTCCATCGGCGGCAGCAGCGTCTCCTCGCTCTCGGGACCGGGGCGGCGGATGTAGGGGTGGAGCATCTTGTAGGCGTTCACGGCGTTGTCCATCACGAGCCGCCTGCCGCTCAGCTCGTACTTCGTGAACACATCCACCTTCACCTCCTTCGCGCCGCCCTGGTCGCACTTCGCGACCGGCGCCTTCTCGGGGTCGCCGTGGCAGGAGAGGCAGTATTTCTGGACGACGGGGTAGACCTCGTTCTCGAAGCCCCACGGGCGCACGCCGTCGCCGTCGAGCGGCTTGATCTGCTGGATCTGCCCCTTGAAGTACTTCTCGTCGGCGATCGTGCGCTTCGTGTGGACGGAGGAGCGGTTGTCCTCGTGGCACCCCGTGCAGGAGACACGCTCGCCCGGCATGCCCACGATCCAGGAGCGCATGAGCTGCACGGCCTGGCCCTTCCCGTCGAGCGGCTGCACGGAGACGGGCGTGTTCGCCGGCATCTCGAAGCAGCAGCTCCCGTCCGCCTCCAGGTCGACCGTGCCAAGCGGACGCTTCACGTCCCAGCTCGACTCCACGCGGTCGCGGTAGTCGCCCTTGATCCAGCCCGTGGAGGAGTGGCCACCCGTCTTGTGGTAGTTGTAGTGGTAGCTGAAGAGGCGCAGCTTCTTGACCGTGCCGCGCGGCACGCCCTTGAGGCCGGGGCCGTTGTAGATGTCGGCGATGTGGACGCTGCACGTCTTCTTGCCCGGCACGCTGCGGTCGGGGATGATGGGCGGACGCTTCCGCGCGGTGAACGGGATCGGCTCGCAGTAGAGGCCGTCCTCGCACTCGGCGATGAGCGTGATGTTGTCGAAGCGGTCCACGAGGTAGAGGCCGATGAGCCCGTCCGGCGCGTTCTTCACGCCCGCGAGGTGGTAGTTCTCGCTGAGCGGGTACGGGTGGAGGAAGTAGGGCTTGCCGCGCGCGAACTGGTTCATCGTGTACGGGTCGGCCATGTCGCCCTCGACGTCCTTCCCCCAGCCGGGGAACTCGTGCGCGAGGCCCGTCTTCTCCTTCGGGAACGTCTGGGCGGGGATGCGCAACGTGTGCTTCGCCGGGCCCCAGTCGCGGTCCGGCGGGTCGTACTTGAACGGATAGGCGCGCGCGAGCGTCGGGTCGACGATGAACATGCGCCCCACCTCGGCGCGGTCGTGGTGGCCACCGCCGATCATCGTGATTTTGTGGGGGTCGCCGGGGATCGTGCGCGCCGAGTAGAAGAACGTCGGCACGAAGGAGTTGGAGCCCCAGACGGAGAGCTGGCCGATGCCGTCGGGGTTCATCGTCATGAGCACGCGGCTCCAGTAGTGCGGCTGGTCGGAGTACTCCCAGCGCGTGTAGAGGACGCGCCCGTCGTGCGTGATCGAGGGCGTGTAGTCGCTGTCCTGCTCGTAGGTGAGCTGGCGCACCTCGCCCGTCTTGCGGTCCTTGCGGTAGAGGACGGCCATCGGCATGTTGCCGTCCTCGCAGGGGAGGAACTGGTAGGCGGCCGTGCCGAGCAGGATGACCTGGTCCTTGTTCGGCAGGTAGCAGCCGTCCCACCACTGGATGTCGTACTTGCCGTCCTCGGGCGAGACGAGCGCGGGCGTCTGGTAGGGCATCTCCTTCGCCAGCTTCGAGAAGTCGGCGGAGATCTCATAGACGCCGAAGAGGTTGTTCGTGCCCTTGTAGCCGGTGAAGAGGATGCGGCTCGCGTCGAAGTCGAGGTCGAGGTCGCGCACGATGGATGTCTTGTCCGCCGGCTTGTAGAGGGGCGTGAACACCGGCTTGCCGCGCAGGTTGCTCAAGACGCCGATCTCGTTCTCGAAGCCCGTGCGCGGGGCGACCATGTGGTTCTCGGCGTTGAGGCCCGTCATGCCGCTCCTGCGCCCACCGAAGGCGCCGCGCGCGCCGTTGATCCTGCGGTGGACGCAGAGGATCTTGTCGAAGTCGAGGATCGGGTTCGCGAGCATCGCGGCGCGGTAGCCCTCCACGAGCTTCACGGCCTCGGCCTTCTCCGCGTCCGTCCCCTTCTCCAGCGCCCGCTTCGCGAAGTCGAGCTTCGCGATGAGCGCCTCCACGGCGGGGTTGTGCTTCGCCCAGTCGTACTTCGGGTTCGCCTTCAGGTCCGCCATCGCGCGGCGGGCCGCCTCCGGCGTGAAGCGCAGCAGCTGTTCCCTGGCGCGGCGCGCGGCGGCGGCCTCTTCGGGCGTGGCGGCCAGCACGGCAAGCACGGGGAGCGCAAACGCAAGCGCGAGCATTCGAGTCTTCATGTCAGATCCTCTTTTTCGTCGTCTTCGTCGTTCAGTCGGTGGGAGGGCCTACTCCGTCGGACCCCATTCGATCGGGAACCAGGTGCGGTAGTAGTTGTCGCGGTGCCAGGTGTTGCCGGCCGAGGCGTAGTCGCAGAAGACGACCGCCTCCGGGTAGCGCCCTTCGGGGTTCTCGTGGTGGCTGCCGATCGGCAGCACGGCGTTGAACGCCATCCAGATGTCGTCGCTCGGCGCGCGGACCGCCGAGAAGCCCCCCATCACCTGCCCGTCGCGGATCCCCCTGCGGAACGGCTCCGTCTGGTCGCCCCGGTCGAGGCGGCTGTCGCGCGCGAGGAGCACGGGGCCGCGCGTGAAGGCGACGTAGTACGGCTGCACGGATGGCTTCGCGTCCTTGCCCGCGAACGCGCCCGGCACGCTCGCCGGACCGTCCGCGATCGTATGCGCGACGACCGGCATGTCGAAGCGCACCTCCACCACGTCGCCCAGCTTCCACTCGTGCGCCACCGTGAAGTACGTGCCCGCCTTGACGCCCGCAAGCGCCTTGCCGTTGAGCTTCACCGTCGTCCCCGCGCCGGCCCACGCCGGAATGCGGAACTTGAGCGGCATCCGGCCCACGCCCTCGGTGTGGCTCACGACGCGCGCGAAGTCGCCGCGCGGATAGAGCGCGTACATGTCGAACGCCACCTTCCCGCCGTTCGCGAGCGTCCCCTTCACGAGCGCGGAGGAGTAGAAGTTGAACACCGCCTCGTTCCCCTTCGTGCGGAACAGCTCCCTGAGGAAGCAGAGGAAGCCGCGCGGACCGTTCGCCGTGCAGCAGTCCGTGTGCATGTAGCAGTGGTGTTGGCCGTGGTAGCGGTTGCCCGTGAGCGGCGTGTAGCCCGCGAACTCGCTGCCGTCCGCCTTCATCGCGGCGAGGTAGGCGTTGTAGAACGTGCGCTCCAGCTGGTCGGCCCACTTGGGGTCGCCCGTGACGTCGAGCAGCTTCTCGCAGAAGCGCATCCACGTGGTCGTCACGCACGTCTCCTGCAGGCGCATGTAGGGGAGGTGTTGCTTCTTCGCGCCGTGGAACCACGCCTCCGAACAGGCGCAGCCGCCGGCGAGGTTGATCTCGTCCGCGACGATCTGGTTGCCCGTCGCGACCGCCGCGTCCAGGAGGTCGCGCCGCCCCGTCGCCTCGGCGTATTCGACGAGGCCCTGGTAGCAGCTCATCATCTCGTAGGCCTTCCAGCGGTTGTGCTTCATCACGTAGCCGCCGTGCGTCTCGGGCGTGTTGCCGTGGCCGTTGCGGTCGGCGACGGAGACGCCCTTCAGCGCGAGGTCGAGGAGGCGCGGACCCGACGCCGGCTCGGTCATGCCCTTCACGAGGTAGGCCGCGAAGTCAAGGTACTTCTGCTCCTTCGTGCGGTTGTAGAGCCACATCACGGGTTCGAGGATGGACGAGCTTGCGTAGCCGCTCCAGTTGCCGGTCTGCCACAGTTCGCGGCCGCGCCGCCCGCCCGGACCGATCTCGCCGATCACGTAGTCGCACACGCGGCGGCAGGCGGCGAGCGTCTTCGCGTCCTTGGTCGCGTCGTAGGCGTGCAGGAGGCCCATCATCGTGTACTTCATGCCCCACACGTCCCACCCCTCGCCGCAGCGCAGCTCGTCGGGGTAGTTGCCGATGTAGCCGTTCGGCTCCTGCGAGGCGAGGATGCGCGCGACGCCCCGGTCGATGGCGGCCTTGAGCTTCGCCGATCCCGTGTAGCGCTGGTACGGCACGGCGGCGTGCATGTACTTGCCCCAGAACTCCGTCTGCCACCAGCCGTGGCGCTCGGTCTTCTCCTGGAACGGCGCCGTGATGTAGTCGACGTCCGTGCCGATGACGTGGCGCTCGATCATCCGGTCGAGCTGGTCGCCGATCCGCCCCTTCAGCGTCACGTCCCCGATGCCGTCCAGCGGACCCGACACGGCCAGGGCGGCCCCCGCCCCCAGCGCCGCGCACGCGGCCACAAGGTTCTTCGTCATAAGGTTTTTCGTCATGGCGTCTCCTCTTCTGAAATGTCCTGCTTCCGCAAGTATACCATAAAGCCGGCGCACCTTCGACCCCGCGTCATTCGAGGACAAGCTCCGCCGTCTCCCCCGGCGCCGCGTAGTGGCGCGCTTCGCGGTAGTGGGCCGACCACCGGCAGGCCGAAAACGCGATCCGCGCCCCCCTTGCCGGGGCGATCCCCAGCGCCGTGAACGGGATGCGGCACTCGACGATCCGCGAACGGGCCATGCCCCCCCTTGCGTCGACGGCGTTGTACGCCCCGGCAAGGGGCGTCCGGCGGCCCTCCGCGTCCACGGCGTAGACGTTCCCCGAGAAATAGACCTCGAAGGCGTGGCCCGCAAGCGTGAAGCGGATGCCGTCGTCCACGCCCCAGGTCTCGCCTGCGGAGAGCGGGGTCGCCCAGAAGTCCAGCGTCCTGAAGGCCACGAGCAGCGCGGCCCCGTCGTGCGCGAGCCGCAGGCTCGTCGGCGCCGCGCCGACATGGCAGCCCCGCGCGTCCCTGTCCATCCTGCGCGCCTCGCCGTACTCGTCCGCGCCGAGGATCCCGTCTGCCCGCCAGTTCGCGGCCTTCTTCACGCGATAGGGCGCCTGCGGCTTCTCGGGCGCGGCGGCCGGGAGGTCGCAGCCCCACGCGACCCCGCCGCCGCGCGCATGGCAGGCCCGGTTCCCGCTCCAGTTCGTCACGGAGGTCCGGCAGGCCTCCGTCGGCCTGACCGTCCCGCCCGCGACGAGCACGTTGCCCGTGAACGTGCATCCCGCGCAGTTCTGGAACGAAATGGCGAGGTCGCCGTCCGCGACGAACGTGTTGTTCCGCACGTGGATGTCGCGGGCGAGATGCTGGTGGCAGGGCCGCGGCACGCCGAGGGTGACATTCCCCTCGATGACCACATCGGCGCTCGTCTCGTCGCAGTAGAAGCCCGAGGCGCCGTATCCGGCGCCGTTCGGCACGACATCCCGCACGACGTTGCCCCGGATCACGCTGTCGCGGACGTTTCCGTACACCGCCGCGCCGTCATGCAGCACCTGCATGACGCGGGAGATGCAGTTTTCCTCGATGCAGTGGCCCTCGCCGCGGAGGATCAGGCCGCTGTAGGGCGCGTCGGCGACCTCGTTCCGCGCGACGCGCAGCCGCCTGCGGCCCAGCGTGGCCAGGCAGGCGGACGGGAACGCCAGCCCCGCGCGGAGCAGGCGGTTGGAGACGACCTCCGAGTCCGCCGCATAGAGGCAGAGGGCGCTCGCGCCGCAGTCCACGATGGCGCTTTCGGCGAGGCGCAGGCGGACGGCCTCGTGGACCTTGACGCCCGTGGCGCCGACGTGCCGGATCGTCAGGCTCTCGAAGGCGCAGTCCTCCGCATGGCGGACCTCCAGCGCGCCCGGCGCCCTCTCGCCGCCAAACCCCGCCGACCGGCACGGCGCCGTCGTGCCCGTGAGCGCCAGCCCCTTCAGCCGCAGGTTGCGGACAGGCCGCCGGGCCTCGCCCCTGATCTGCACCAGCGTCTCGACCTTCGGGGCGACGACCTTCACGCGGGCCATGTCCTCGCCGGGCCTCGGCCAGTAGACGACCGTTCCCGACGGCCGGTCCAGATACCACTGCCCGGGTTCTGTCATCCCCTCCCGAATGCCGAAAACCTGGTAGGTGCGCCGGCCAAACGCCCCGGCCGGCGCGTCCATCCTCCGGGCGAAGTGCAGGACGCCCCGGTCGAGATCGTTCGAGGCGACGGGGACAAACGACTCGCTCCACATGTGGTAGAGGCGGACGTCCGCGTTGCGGGGCTCGAATCCGGCCGGCAGGTCGCCCGCGCGGTAGGGCATGGTTGTCAGCTCCTCCGCCGTCGGCGCGCGCCCCCACCAGCCGTCGACCGCCGCCCGCACCCGTTCCGTCCAGCCGCCGAGGTTCTCAAGCCTGTTCGTCGCCGAGGGGTAGCAGGCCCGCGGCGCCATGCGCCCGTCCACCAGCAGCGTGCGGAAGTCCCACGTCCCCTCCTTCACCCCCGGCAGCGCGGCGGCGGCGAACCGCCCGTCCGCCTTCCACGCCGTCACCGGGACGCCGCCCCAGAGGACGGCCCGGCCGTCGTGCTCGGCGCGCAGGGTCAGGTTCGAGTCGGCCGCCCCCAGGACGATCGTCCGCCCGAGGAAGTAGTCGCCGTCCGCAAGCACGATCTCCTTCTCGGGCGCGGACGACGCGCGCGTCTGCGCGAGCGCGGCCTCGAGCGCGGGCCCGGCCGGCGACACGCGCACGGTAAACGGCCCGGCGCCGGCCGCCAGCATCGACAGGGGCAGGGCAGCCCCCAACGCCGCGCAGGCGGCCACAAGGTCTCTCTTCATCGCATCGGCTCCTCTATGATGAGTTCCGCAATCGCGCGCGCGCCGCTCCGGCCGACGCCCTCCGCCGCACACCAGGCCCCCTGCGCGGGGGCCGTCCAGCAGCGTCGTCGTCCGCATGGGAACAGGCTCAGCGCGCGCCGAAGAAGTAGCGGTTCGCGTTGTTGTAGGCGATGTCCTCGACGAGGCCGCCCACCCAGGCGATGTCGTTCGGGATCTCGCCGCGCGCCATCTCCTCGCCGAGCTTCCCGCAGAGGATGCGGCGGAAGTACTCGTGGCGCGTGTAGCTGAGGAAGCTGCGGCTGTCCGTGAGCATGCCCACGAAGTTGCCGAGGCAGCCGAGCGCGGCCAGCGCCTCGATCTGCTTCTTCATGCCGTCCTTCTGGTCGAGGAACCACCAGGCGGCGCCGAGCTGCAGCTTGCCGCGGTCGGGGCCCTTCTGGAAGCTGCCCATGAGGGAGGCCAGCATCTCGTTGTCCTTCGGGTTGAGGGAGTAGAGGATCGTGCGCGGCAGGGCGTCCTCGCTCTCCAGGCGGTCGAAGAGGCGCGCGAGCGACTCGGCCACGTTCCACTCGCCGATGCAGTCGAAGCCCGTGTCGGGTCCGAGCTTCTGCATCATGCGCGAGTTGGCGTTGCGCAGGCAGCTGTAGTGCAGCTGCGTGGACCAGTTGGCGCGCGCGTCGGCGCACAGGCCCTCGTAGAGCCACGCGCTCTTGAACTTGTACGCCTCGGCGGGCGTCGCCACGCCGCCTTCGCGCACCTTCCTGAAGATGGCCTTGATCTCGCCCGTCGTGTAGGGGGCGGCGAAGATCTCCGTGATGCCGTAGTCGGAGACGACGCAGCCACGGCTCTCGAAGAAGGCGTGACGTTTGTCCATCGCGTCGAGGAAATCGTCCCACGTCCGAACGGGCGTTCCGGCAGCCGCCGCAAGCCGGTCCATCCACGCATTCCAGGCGGCGGGCTCGTCGATCTTGCCGGCCTTGTCGCTGCGCCAGGTCGGCAGGACGCGCACCGCGAAGCCGGAATCGGCCACGGCCTTGTGGTGTTCAAGCGTGTCCACGGGATCGTCCGTCGTGCAGACCGCCTTCACGTTCGAACGCACCATGAAGCCGCGCGCCGAGAAGCCGGGCTCGCGCAGCCGCGCGTTGCAGCGTTCCCAGATGGACTCCGCCGTCGCCCGCGAGAGACGCTCCTCCACGCCGAAGTAGCGCGCGAGCTCCAGGTGGCTCCAGTCGAAGAGCGGGTTCTTCAGCAGCACCTCCATCGTCTCGGCGAACTTCACGAACTTGTCATGCCAGCTGGCATCGCCCGTGACGAAGCGCTCGTCGACGCCGTTCGAGCGCATCTGGCGCCATTTGTAGTGGTCGCCGCCCAGCCAGACCTGCGCGATGTTCTCCCACGTCTTGTCCTCGGCGATCTCCGCCGGCGGCAGATGGCAGTGGTAGTCGATGATGGGCATCTTCTCCGCATACCCGTGGTACAACTCCCGCGCCGCGTCGGTCGTCAGCAGGAAATCGTCGTTGATGAAAGACATGGGCTTCTCCTTTGTTCGGCAATTTTAGATGAGAAGAGTATACCAAAAAAAGGCACGGCCTGAGCCGTGCCTTTCCCTTCATCCGAAATGCGCCGGAGACCCTTAGGCCTTCTTCGCGATTTCGACGATCTGCTTGAAGCCCGCAGGATCCTGGATCGCGATCTCGCTGAGCATCTTACGGTTCAGCGTCACGCCCGCCTTGATGAGGCCGGCGATGAACTTGCTGTAGCTCAGGCCCTCGGCGCGGGTCGCCGCGTTGATGCGGGCGATCCAGAGGTGGCGGAAATCACGCTTCTTCAGCTTGCGGTGGATGGTCGCCAGGCGCCGGGCGCGGTCGACGGCCTCCGTCGCGGTGCGGAAGAGTTTGGAACGGGCGCCCCGGAAACCCTTGGCAAGGGCCAGGCGGCGGCGGCGGCGTTCGCGGGAAGCAGGTGCATTCGTGGCTCGCATTTTCTATTTCCTCCTTAGGCGTACGGCTGCATGCGGTGCATCGTCTTCTCGACGGACGCATCGGTGACGGTGATGCCACGGAGATTGCGCTTACGCCCACGGCTCTTGTAGCCGTTCAGGTGGGCCTTGCCACCCTGCGAACGCATAACCTTGCCCGTAGCCGACATTTTCATGCGCTTGGTCGCGCACTTCTTCGTTTTCATCTTAGGCATTGTTGTTGTCCTTTGCTTGTCTCCTAACCGGTCGGGCAGTCGGTTGTGAGCCCGATCCAGACGGAAAAACGGGCGTTAGTTTATCACATCGCCCCCCAGCCGTCAAGGCCTAGAGCATCGCTTTCAGCACCTCCGGGCCGCGCGACCTGCCCGCCGGCCCATTTCCCGTCGCCTATCAC
>URIT01000055.1 GCA_900547945.1 uncultured bacterium | reverse complement strand
CGCCTCACGACCGGCACGCAGCCGCCCCACGTCGCGCTGGAGGCGGCGCTCGCGCGCTTCAAGGGAACGGAGGCCGCGCTCGTCTACGGCACGGGCTACATGGCGAACGTGGGGGCGATCACCGCGCTCGTCGGGAAGGGGGACGCCGTTCTCTCCGACGAGTTGAACCACGCCTCCATCATCGACGGCTGCCGCCTCTCGGGCGCGGATGTCTTCGTCTACCGGCACGGCGACCTTGCGGACCTCGACCGCAAGCTCGGTCTTTGCCGCGAACACCGCCGCCGCCTCGCCGTCTCGGACGGCGTCTTCTCGATGGACGGCGACGTCCTCGACCTGCCGGGCTTCCTGGAGGTGACGCGCCGCCACGACGCCTTCTCGATGGTGGACGAGGCGCACGCGACGGGCGTCGTCGGCCCGACGGGGCGGGGGCTTGCGGAGGCGTTCGGCTGCGGCCACCCGGACATCGCGATGGGGACGCTCTCGAAGGCGCTCGGTTCGGAAGGGGGCTTCGTGTGCGGCGCGCGCCTGCTGATCGACTATCTGCGGAACGTGTCGCGTCCGTTCATCTTCTCGACGGCGCCGGGCGCGCCGGCGATGGCGGCGGCGCGCGCGGCGCTGGAGGTTCTGGAGGCGGAGCCGGCTCGTGTGGCGCGCCTGCGGGAGAACGTGGCGTTCTTCGTGTCGGAGCTGGGGCGGCTCGGCGTCGTCGCACGCAGCGATTCCGCCATCGTGCCGATCCTCGTCGGCGACGAACGGGCGGCGCTCGCGGCGGGCGCGGCGCTGGAGCGGGCGGGCTTCCTCGTGCCCGCAATCCGCTATCCCACCGTCGCACGCGGGGCGGCGCGTCTGCGCGTCGCGCTCATGAGCGCCCACACGCACGACCAGCTGCGCCGCGCGGCCCTGGAAATCGCCCGGGTCTTGCAGGGCGCGCGTGAAAGTAATGGGGGGTTTGCGGGGCGCGCGTCCGCGCGCCCTCTGGAAGGATGATGAAAAATGACGAATGAAGGAAATCCCGCCCAGGCCCTCGCCGAACGGATCGTGGCGGGTGGCGAGGCGACGCCGGAGGAGATGCGGCGGCTGGTGGAGACGGCGGCGAAGGACGATCTCTTCGCGGCGGCGCACCAGGTCACCGAGGCGTTCAAGGCGGAGGTCTTCGACTTCTGCGCGATCCTCAACGCGCGGTGCGGGACGTGTTCCGAGAACTGCAAGTGGTGCGCGCAGTCCGCGCACTGGAAGACGGCGTGCGACACGTGGGGGCTGAAGTCGGTCGAGGCGTGCGTGGCGGCGGCGAAGGAGGCGGAGGCGAACGGCGCCGTGCGCTTCGGGCTCGTCACGTCCGGGCGGGGGCTCGCGGCGGGGGACGTCGAGGCGCTCTGCGCGGCGATCCGGCGCATCCGGGCGGAGACGTCCCTTGCCTGCTGCGGGTCGTTCGGGCTCGTCGGCGAGGCGGACCTCGCGAAGCTGAAGGCGGCGGGGCTCGCGCGCGTCCACTGCAACCTCGAAACGGCGCCGTCGCGGTTCGCGCGGCTCTGCACCACGCACACGGTCGCGGAGAAGGTGGCGACGCTGAAGGCGGCGAAGCGGCTCGGGCTCGAAGTCTGCTGCGGGGGCATCCTCGGCATGGGCGAGACGCCAGGCGAACTCGTGGAGTTCGCGTTCGCGCTGAAGGAGATTGCGCCGGACTCGATTCCGGTCAACGTCCTGCATCCGATTCCGGGGACGCCGCTCGGGGAGCGTCCGTTCCTGTCTGAGGAGGAGATCCTCACGGGCATCGCCGTCCTGCGCCTCGTCAATCCCCGCACGCCCCTGCGCTTCGCGGGCGGGCGGCGCGACATGAGCGACGCGACGGCGGCGCGCGCCCTCTACGTGGGCGTCTCGGCCGGCATCGCCGGCCCGCTCCTCACGACGCCGGGGGCGGACTTCGCGGACGACCGCCAGCTCGCGCTGGAGGCGGGCTACGCGGTCGCGCGCGCCGGGCGCTGAAGGGTGTCCCTTGGGTACTGACAGGCGCGGCGTCGGATGCTAAACTACGCGGTCCATTTACTTGCATGAGGAGCGTGTCAACGTGAAAAGAATACTTGTGATCAACCCGGGGTCCACCTCGACGAAGGTGAGCGTGTTCGAGGACGAGACGTCCGTCTTCGAGGAGAACCTGTTCCACGACGCCTCCGTCCTTCTCCAGTTTCCCCACGTCAACGACCAGATCCCCTTCCGCCGCGCCGTGATCATGGACGCCCTGAAGCTCGCGGGCGTCGACCCCGCCGCGATCGACGCCTTCGTGGGGCGGGGCGACGGCGCCCATTCGCAGCCGGGCGGCGTGATGCAGATCGACCAGCGCCTCTACGACGACACGGTGGCGAGCGTCGGCGGGTCGGTCCATCCCGCGAAGCTCGGCGTGATGCTCGCCTGGCAGTTCGCCCAGGCGTTCCACAAGCCCGCCTACACGCTCAATTCGACGAACGTGGACGAGTACGGCGAACTCGCGCGCCTGACCGGCATCAAGGGCGTCTACCGCATCGCGCATACGCACGTCCTCAACCAGAAGGCCGTCGCCGCGTGCCATGCGGAGAAGAAGCTGGGGCGGCGGTACGAGGACTGCAACTTCATCGTCGCGCACATCGACGGCGGCATCACGGTGGGCGCGCACGAGCAGGGGCGCATCGTGGACGCCTCGATGGGGGCGGACGGCGAGGGCGCCTTCACGCCCACGCGCATCGGCTCCGTCCCCGTCCTCGAGCTCCTTGACTACATCGACGCGCACTCGACGGCGGACGTGCGGCTCAAATGCGCGCGCGCGGGCGGCTTCGTCGACCTCTTCGGCACCTCGAATTCCGATACCGTCCACGCCCTCGTCGAACAGGGCGACCGCAAGGCGACGCTCGTCTGGAACACGATGGTCTACCAGATCTGCAAGATGATCGGCGAGATGGCCACCGTCCTCTGCGGCAAGGTGGACGGCATCCTGCTCACGGGCGGGCTCCTGCGCTTCGACGACATCCGCGCCGGCATCGAGAAACGCTGCGGCTTCATCGCGCCGGTCAGCGTCTATCCCGGCGAAATGGAGCAGGAGGCGCTGGCGGGGGCCGTCCTCAAGGTGCTGCGCGGCGAGGCAACGGCGCGCACCTACACGGGACGCGACGTGTGGCAGGGTTTCGGCGACATCGGGCTGTAAGGAGGCGCGGCATGGGCATGATGGAACGGGTATGGGAGCGGGCGCGGGCCCGGGTGCGGCGCATCGTGCTTCCCGAAGGCGACGAGCCGCGTACGGTCGCGGCGGCGGAGATCCTGAAGCGGGAGGGGCTTGCCGAGCCGGTTCTGCTCGGGCGCGGCTTCGTGCGGGAGAGGGCGGATGCGTACGCGGCGGCGCTTTACGAACTTCGCCGGGCGAAGGGGCTCACGGAGGCGCAGGCGGCCGCGCTTGTCGCCGACCCGATGTACTACGGCATGATGATGGTGAAGACGGGCGAGGCGGACGGCCTCGTCTCGGGCGCGGTCCATTCGACGGGCGACATGCTGCGCCCCGCGCTGCAGATCATCCGCACGCGCCCCGGCATGAAGCTCGTCTCGTCGAGCATGCTCGTCGAGTCGCCGAACCGGTCCCTGGGCGAGGACGGCCTTCTCGTCTTCGCGGACTGCGTGGTCAACCCGTGCCCGGACGCGGAAGGGCTTGCCCACATCGCCGTCGCCGCCGCCGAAACCGCCCGCACGCTCTGCGGCGTCGCCGAGCCGCGCGTCGCGCTCCTCTCGTTCTCGACGCGGGGCAGCGCCTCCCACGCGCTCGTCGACAAGGTGCGGCAGGCCGCGGCGCGCGCGCATGAACTCGCGCCCGGCCTCGCGCTCGACGGCGAACTCCAGCTCGACGCCGCGCTCGTCCCCGCCGTCGCCGCGATCAAGGCGAAGGGGAGCGCGGTCGCGGGACGCGCGAACGTCCTCGTCTTCCCCGACCTGCAGTCCGGCAACATCGGCTACAAAATCGCCCAGCGCCTCGGCGGCGCGACGTGCTTCGCCGTCCTCCAGGGCCTGGCCCGCCCCTGCAACGACCTTTCGCGCGGCTGCTCGGTGATGGACATCGTGAACACCGTCGCCATGACCGCCGTCCAGGCCTGGGCATCGCAGCCTTGAAACCTCACATGAACAACAGGAACGTCCCATGACCGTCAAGATCCTCCTCACGCTTCTTTTCCTCGTCGCCCTGATCGGCGTAGGCGTCTACAGCCGCCGGCATTCGCGGTCCGTCGACGGGTTCGTCCTCGGCGGACGGAACGTGGGCGCCTGGCTGACGGCGTTCGCCTACGGCACGAGCTACTTCTCCGCCGTCGTGTTCGTCGGCTACGCGGGGCAGTTCGGCTGGAAGTACGGCCTCTCCTCCACGTGGATCGGCATCGGCAACGCCCTCATCGGCTCGATGCTGGCCTGGCTCGTGCTCGCGCGCCGCACGCGCCTCATGACGCAGCACATCCAGAGCCGCACGATGCCGGACTTCTTCGGCTCGCGCTATGGAAGCGAAGGCCTGCGCGTCGCCGCCTCGATCATCGCCTTCGTCTTCCTCATCCCCTACACGGCCGGCGTGTACATGGGCATCTCCACGCTCTTCGAGATGGGTTTCGGCGTGCCCTACGCCTACTGCGCGTGGACGATGGCGATCCTCACCGCCGTCTACGTGATCCTCGGCGGCTACAAGGCGACGGCGATCAACGACTTCATCCAGGGGATCATCATGCTCGTGGGCATCACGACCGTCATCGCCGTCGTCCTCGACGGGAAGGGCGGCCTCTGCGCGGCGGTGCAGAGCCTCGGCGCCGTCCCCTCGGACGCCGATCCCGCCGTGAACGGCGCGTTCGCGGCCTGGTTCGGACCCGACGTCTGGAGCCTCCTCGGCGTCGTCGTCCTCACCTCGCTCGGTACCTGGGGGCTCCCGCAGATGGTGGGGAAGTTCTACTCGATCACGGACGCGACGGCCATCCGGCGCGGCACGGTCATCTCGACCCTCTTCGCGGTCGTCGTTTCGGGCGGCTGTTACTTCCTCGGCGGCTTCGCCCGCCTCTTCCCCGCGCCGGACGTCCTGCCGAACGGACGCCTCGCCTACGACTCGATCATCCCCACAATGCTGAGCGCGAACCTGCCGGACGCGCTCATGGCGCTCGTCCTGCTGCTCGTCCTCTCCGCCTCGATGTCCACGCTCGCCTCCCTCGTCCTCACCTCCTCCTCCACGATGACGCTCGATCTCATCTACCGCGACAAACGGTCCCGTGAGGACGAGGTTTCGCAGGGGAAGATCAACGCCGAGGTGGCGGCGAAGATCGAGCGCCGCAAGGTCGTCGTGATGCGCGTCCTCATCGTCTTCTTCATCGTCATCTCGCTCATGATCGCCCTCAACCCGCCGCAGTTCATCGCCCAGTTGATGGGCATCTCGTGGGGCGCGCTCGCCGGGGCGTTCCTTGCGCCGTTCATGCTGGGGCTCTACTGGCGGGGCGTCACGAAAATGGCGGTGTGGGCCTGCTTTGCGTGGGGCGTGGGCCTGACGCTCATCAACATGCTCCTCGGCAATCCGGTCAATCCGATCAACTGCGGAGCCTTGGCGATGCTGGGGGGCTTCGCGGTGGTGGCGGGGGTGAGCCTCGTCACGCCGAAGCCGTCCACGGCGTTCCTGGACGGCATCTTCGCGTGCTACGCGAAATGACGCACGCAGCGGTATGACGGGCGCGGAACGACCATGCGCCTCGGTGATGCGCGCAGCGGTGTGACGGGCGCAGAACGACCGTGCGCCTCGGTGATGCGCGCAGCGGTGTGACGGGCGCGGAACGACCATGCGCCTCGGTGATGCGCGCAGGAAGAGGTTGCGTCTAGGAACGGGCATCGATCCAGCGCCAGAGGCGGTACATCGCCCAGCCCCAGAGCGCGAAGAGGACGTAGTAGACCCAGCGCGGGCAGGCGTCGACGATGCCCGCCACGGAGAAGTACCGCTCCCAGCCGGGGATGTCGGTGTAGTAGTATTGCCCGCAGCCGAAGTCAAGGCCGGGCAGGAGGCCGTACTGCCCGCAGATGAGGTAGATTGCGGTGAGCAGGGCCGTAATCATGACAAGGCCGGTCAAAACGTCCCCGACCTTTCCGAACTTGCATTTCCACACGTGTTCCACGCCCGCGAGTGTAGCATCTTGCCGTCTGGAACGCAATGTTGGATTTCACCTCGCAATGTTGGATTTCACCTCGTTCGTCCGGGTCGCATCCCGCGCGACCTGTAGTGTACCCGCGCCGCCCTCGGCGCGTGGCGCTCACCAGGTGGCTCGGCACGCACTCCCGCGCGACTTGTAGGCGCGGCACGCGCTGTACCCGCGCCGCCCTCGGCGCGCGGCGCTCACCAGATGGCGCGGCACGCGCTCCCGCGCGACCTGTTGGCTGAACGCACGGAAGTGCCCTTCGGGCGATACGGAATAGGCCGGCGAAGGGCTGTGTTTCGCACGTGTCGTCCATGTTTCCGCATCATAATCTTAGCCTTCAAGGACTTTGCATTTCATCGTTCCGAAGCGAAATCTCACGTACAACCACGTAAGAACTCTCTCAATTGTCGTTAATAAGTTGCTGATAATACCTTGTTTATCTTTGTATTTTCTCAGTTACTGTAATTCTGGATGGAAGTTGAGTTTCTTACGCATAGAATTCTCATCATCTCCTTTGATGCGCACGCCCGGGAAAATCGACTATTTGGGTGAGGACGTTTTGGGGAGAAAAAAAGGGAGGGGGTCGTTTCCGGATGGACCACCACCGCAGTACCATGTGTCACCTAGAGGGCGCGTTCCCGCATGATCTCAGGTGGTTCTCCGCATATGCCGCGAAGTGGCTCGGTGTCTCATCAGACAATGAAATTGAGATGATCAATGATTCCAGTCGTGGTTCTGTGAATCATGTCAATTTCTTCCGAAATAAGATTTATTACGCATAGAAATCTCATCTGAGGGGAAGGAAAAGAATGCGTGTGCGATTTCGCTTCGGAACGGATGGACGGCGGAGACAGCCCTTGCGCGCCTGGAACGCTGAACGTCCGAACGCCCGCGAAACGCTGCGCACAACGCGCGGCGTTTTTGCTATAATTCCTTCCTCAAACTTTAAAGAAGCAAGAAGAAGGAAGAAGAGAGTCATGATGAATCGCCGTCTGTTCCTCGGTACGGGCGCGTTGGCGTTGCTTGCGTCCGGCTGTCGGTCGTTCTGTACGTCCGCCGCCCTGGCGCCGGGTGCGTCCACGAAGGTTCCGTTCACATTCGGTGTGGCGGGCTACACGTTCCACCGCTGCACGCTGGACGAAACGCTCGGCTACCTGAAGGCGCTCGATGTCCACTACCTGTGCATCAAGGACTTCCACCTGCCGTTCAAGGCGACGGCGGCGGACATCCGCACGTTCCACCAGAAGTGCGCCGACCACGGCGTCACGGGCTACGGCGTGGGGCCGATCTACTTCAAGAAGGACGAGGCGCGCCGGTATTTCGACTACGCCAAGGCCGTGGGCGTGAAGGTGCTCGTGGCCGTGCCCTACGAGGACGGCGTGGTGAACGGAAAGAAGCAGCGCTGTGCGAGCCGCGCCTGCTGCGAGGCGCTCGACGCCCTCTGCAGGGAGTACGACATCCGCGTGGCGATCCACAACCACGGCCCGGACATCCCGCACTGCTTCCCCACCGGCGACAGCGCCTTCGAGATGGTGAAGGACCTCGACCCGCGCGTGGGCCTCTGCCTCGACATCGGCCACAACTTCCGCGCGGGGCTTGATCCCGCCGACTCGATCCGCAAGCTCCATACGCGCATTTTCGACATGCACGTGAAGAACGTGGCGTTCGACGCCAAGCGGAACCTCGCGCGCCCGATGCCGCGTGGCGACATGAACCTCTGGTCGGTCGTGCAGGCGCTCTGCGAGGTGGGGTACACGGGGTGCTGCTCGCTTGAATACGAGGACTTCCCCGCCAAGGGCGTCAAGCCGGGCGTGAAGCTCGGCGACGTGGCCGAGTCCGTCGGTTACTTCAAGGGCCTCATGAAGGCCGCCGAGGGCTGAGGCGATCGGAGCGGCGAGGCGCGGTGAAGCGGATTGTCCTTCTGGGGGCCACGGGCTCGATCGGCTCAAGTGCGTGCGACGTCATTCGCGCGCACCCGGAGGCGTTCCGCGTGGCGGCCCTTGCGGTGCGGTCGAGCCGGGAACGGGCGGAGGCGCTGGGGCGTGTGTTCGGCGCGCCGGTCTTCTGCGGCCCGGACGCCGCGCTGCGCGCCGTCGCGGAAACGGAGGCCGACCTCGTCCTCGTGGCGACGGTGGGCCTCTCCGGCCTTGCGCCCACGCTCGCCGCGCTCGACAGGGGTCTGGACGTCGCGCTCGCAACGAAGGAGGTCATGGTGGCCGCCGGCGCGCTCGTCGCCGCCCGCGCGCGCGCGACGGGTGCGCGCCTTCTGCCCGTCGACAGCGAGCATTCCGCGATCTTCCAGTGCCTCCAGAGCCGGGGCCGCGAGGAGATCGACCGCCTGACCCTCACCGCGAGCGGCGGGCCGTTCCTGGACGGTCCGGCCGACCTCTCGCGCGTCACGCCCGCCCAGGCCCTCGCGCACCCGCGCTGGAAGATGGGCGCCAAGGTGAGCGTGGATTCCGCCACGATGATGAACAAGGGCTTCGAGATTCTGGAGGCGAGCGGCCTCTTCGGCGTCCCCGCCGCGCGCATCGACGTGGTCGTCCACCCCGAGTCGATCGTCCACTCGCTCGTCCGCTTCACTGACGGCGCCACGCTCGCGCAGCTCGCGCCGCCCGACATGCGCGTGCCGATCCAGTATGCGTTCACGTGGCCGGACCGTCTGCCGTCCGCCCGTCCGCCGCTCGACCTCGCCGCCCTCGGTTCCCTGACGTTCCGCGCGCCGGACGAAGGCCGCTTCCCCTGCCTCCGCCTCGTGAAGGCCGCCGCGGCCGCCGGCGGCGTGAAGACCGCCGCGCTCAGCGCCGCCGACGAGATCGCCGTCTCCCGCTTCCTCGCCGGGGACATCCGCTTTACCGACATCCCGCGCCTCGTCGAGGCCGCGGTCGATGCGTCGCCGGACCTTCCGTGCGATGCGCTCCAAAACGTGTGGGCCGCCGACGCGGCCGCCAGAAAGTTCGCCCAATCATGGAAACCCTAGCCACAGTCTTCGCCATTGTCGCGTGTATCCTCCTCTTCTCGCTCGCGGTCTTCATCCACGAGTTCGGCCACTTCCTCGCGGCCCGCATCTTCGGTCTGCGCGTGGACCGCTTCTCGATCGGGTTCGGTCCCGCCCTCTGGAAGAAGACCGTCGGCGGCGTGGAGTACCGCATCTCCGCGATTCCCTTCGGCGGCTACGTGGCCCTGCCGCAGCTCGACCCCGAGGGGACGGACGCCCTGCAGGGCGGCACGGAGAAGGGCGCCGCGCTCCAGGAAATCTGCGCGTGGAAGCGCATCGTCGTCGCCTTCGCGGGGCCCTTCGGCAACATCGTCTTCGCCGTCGTGCTCGCGCTCCTGCTGGCCCTCGCGCCCGGGGCGCGCTTCGGCGAGACGCCGCCCGTCGTGGGCGCCGTGGCGCCGGGCGGAGCGGCGGAGAAGGGCGGTCTGCAGGAAGGCGACCGCGTCCTCTCCGTCGACGGACGCGCCGTCCAGGCGTGGAACGACGTCGCGGTGGCGGCTGCCCTTTCCGGCGGGCGGCCCGTTCCGTTCGTCGTGCGGCGCGGGGACGCGGAGCTGGCGCTGCCGATCGCGGTGACGCGCAACGAGGTGCTGGATTCCTACATGCTCGACGCCGAGGCGTCCCTGCCCCCCTGCGTCGGCGAACTCGTCGCGGGGATGCCGGCGGAGAAGGCGGGGCTGCTGCCGGGCGACCGGATCGTCTCCGTCGAGGGTGCGGCGGTGGAGACGTTCGCCGAAATGCGCGCGGCGATCAAGCGGCGCGGCGCGGGTACGCTCGCGCTCGGCGTCGCGCGCGGCGGCACGAACCTGACGGTGCGGCTCGAAGCGACGTTTGACGCCGAGGCCGGGCGTCCGCTCGTCGGCTTCCAGGTGGCGCGGCAGGCGGCGGCGGCCTCGTGGATGCCGAGCCGGAATCCGCTTGCGCAGCTGAAGTGGGATGCGGGGCAGATCTTCCGCGTCCTCCAGGGCCTCGTGACGCCGAAGGAGTCCAAGGCCGTCGCGGGCGCGCTGGGTGGACCCGTCATGATCGCGCAGGTGCTTTACAAGCAGGTGCGCCACAACTTCTGGGACGCGGTGGGCTTTCTGCGGTTCGTCGACGTGAACCTTGCGATCCTCAACCTGCTGCCGATTCCCGTCCTGGACGGCGGGCTCATCCTCTTCGCCCTCTTCGAACTCCTGTTCCGGCGCCGTCCGCCGAAGAAGATCGTGGACGGCCTGTCCGTCGCGTTCATGTGGCTCTTCCTCGCGCTCATGCTCTTCCTCGTCTTCCGGGACGTTTCGCGTAGCCGCCGCCTGAGCGTGGCGACCGACCGCCACGAAGCGGCCCTGCGGCAGAACGCGGAACGCGAGCGGGCGGCGAAGGCGTTCCGTCCCGCATTCGACCTCGGCAAGTAGACGACCATGTATACCCGCTCCCAGACGCGCGCGCTGAAGATCGGTCCGTTGCCCCTCGGCGGCGGCGCCCCGGTCTCCGTCCAGACGATGGCGACGGCCGACCCGCACGACGCGGCGGCCCTCGCGGCGCAGGTGCGGCGCTGTGCGGAGGCGGGGGCGGACCTCGTGCGCCTCACGGTGCCGGACGTCGAGGCGGCGCGCGTGTTCGGTGTTGTCCGCCGGGCAAGCCCCGTCCCGCTCGTGGCGGACATCCATTTCGACTACCGCTGCGCGCTTGCGGCGATCGAGGCGGGGGCGGATGCCCTGCGCCTCAATCCCGGCAACATCGGCGGCCGCGTGCGCGTCCAGGCCGTCGCGCGTGCCGCACAGGCGCGGCACGTTCCCATCCGCGTGGGCGTGAACGGCGGCTCGCTGGAGCGGGCTCTTCTGGTGAAATACGGCGCGGCGACGGCCGAGGCCCTGGTCGAAAGCGCGCTTGCCCACGTGGCCCTGCTGGAGGCCGAGGGGATGCGCGATATCGCGATTTCCGTCAAGGCGAGCGACGTTGCGCGCACGCTGGCGGCGTACCGGCTGCTCGCGGAGCGGACCGACTGCCCGCTCCACCTGGGCGTGACGGAGGCGGGAACCTTCCTTCCGGGCACGGTGCGGTCGAGCGTGGCGCTCGGCATCCTGTTGGAGGAGGGACTGGGCGACACGATCCGCGTCTCCCTCACAGACGCGCCGGAGCGTGAGGTGAAGGTGGGGCTGGAGATCCTGCGGGCCCTCGGGCTGCGCGCGCCGGGTCCGTCCGTGACGAGCTGCCCGACGTGCGGACGCACGAAGGTCGATGTCGTCGGCGTTGCGGCGGCGGTGGAGGAGGCGCTGGAGCGTCTGGTCCGTACCGATGCGGCGCGCGGGAGGAAGCTGCCCCGCGTGGCCGTGATGGGGTGCGTCGTGAACGGTCCCGGCGAGGCGAAGGGGGCCGATGTCGCGTTGTGCGGCGGCGCGCGCGAATTTCTGCTTTACGTGGGCGGGCGGCCCGCCGGGAAGGTGCGGACCGAGGACGCCGTGGCGGCGGTCCTGTCGGCTGTGCGCGGTTTGATGTCCGAAGAAGCGAAAGGGTAGGTCGATCATGGTGGACGTGCTTTTCAGGAACCTGGCGGTGATTCTTGTCTTCCTGGTGCCGGCCGCGTGCGCCTGGCTCTGCGGGGGGATGCGTACGGACGCGCTTGTGCCGACGCTGCCGTGGCTGCTCGTGTTCCTCTTCGAGGGGTTCTTCTTCTTCCCGCAGCGGCGCCCCTATGAGGACGCCGTGTCCGCGCGACGGCGCGTGTGGAGCGGCCTCCGGCGGGATCCGCTCTTCTACTTCACGCTCCTCTTCCTGCTCGTGCTGCTCATCCCGTTCGTGAACCGCGGGCTCTGCCCCTCCTGCGACTACCCGCAGATCCTGAAGCTCGCCGCCGAAACGGGCCTTCCGGCGGAGGACGTCGCCCGGGCGCCCGTCCCGTTCGCGCCGTTCTGCGTGAACGTGCAGGAGCATTTCACCGTGCTGCTGTGGTTTCTGCCCGCCCTGATGGCCATGCTCGCGGCGAAGCACGCGCTTTCGCGCCAGGGCAAGCGCATCCTGATGGAGATGCTGGTGTGGAACGCGGTGGGCCTGGCCGTGCTGGGGTTCATCCAGCAGGGGACGGGCGCGGAATTCCCCTACTGGCGTCCGGCGCCGTCGAAGGTCCACTTCTTCTCCGTCTTCGCCTACCCGAACATGGGCGGCGCGTTCTTCGTGATGGCGTTCGCGTTCGCCGTCGGGCTCTGGCAGCACCGCGTGGCGGAGGTGGCGGCGCTGCCGCCGCTCGACAAGGCGGTCGTGACGAAGCAGCGCGTGCTCAAGCGCTGGCTGCGCGCGCACTATCCGCTCGCCGCCGTCGTGCTGCTCTTCTTCGGCGTCCTCTGCACGCTCTGCCGCGCCGCGATGCTCTGCCTCTTCGTGTTCGCGTTCCTGGCCTTCGTCTACTACATGCTCTCGCTCCTTTTCGCGCGGCATGCGCGCGCGCGCCGCGTACGGAGCGCCGCCTTCGCGCTCGGCGGCGGGCTCTTCTTCGTGCTGCTGGCCATGGTCTTTGCGCCGCCGAACGTCGGACGGGAACTCGCCACCGTCGATTCGCTCGGTGTCCTGGACCGCGTCTCTGGCAAGGCCCAGTACCACACGCGCGTCGCCACGGAGATCTTCAAGGACCATCCCTTCTTCGGTGTTGGCGGCTGGGGCTACAAGCACTTCACGCTCTCCTATCTGAAGAACGACGAGCTCCGGCACGTTCAGACCATCGGCGGCGCGAACGTCCACAACGACTACCTCCAGTTCCTCTGCGAACACGGCGCCGTGGGCCTCTTCCTGCTCGTCGGCATCGTGCTGCTCCTCGCCGCCCCCGTCTTCCGCGACTGGTACCGGCTCTACCGGGCCGCGCGGTTCATGAAGGCGGACAAGGCGCCCCCGCGTCCGCGCGCCGTCTTCTGCCTCCCGGCGGGCGCGTTCTGGATTCTGCTCGGCGACACGGCCCTGCTGATCCACGCCTGCGGCGACTGCCCGATGCGTTCCGCCTCCGTCCTCTCGCTCTTCCTCGTCTCCCTCGCCTGCGCGGAGGGTTACATCCCCCGCGAGATCTCGGAGGAGGCGTGAACGCCCTCGACGCGGCGCACCGTCTCTTCGCGGCGAACCGGGCGGCGGTCGTGCTGGTGAGGGACGGACGGATCTGCGCGCAGGGGAACGGACGCGGCCTCGCGCCGCTCCTGGACCTCTGCGATCGGCAGCCGTCGGACGTGGCGGGCGCGTGGGTCGTCGACAGGGTGGTTGGCCGCGCGGCGGCGGCGGTCTGCATAGCGTTCGGCGCGGCGCACGTCCATGCTGACCTGATGTGCGAACCGGCCCGGGCGCTCCTGGCGGCGCACGGTGTCGCCTGTTCGGCTGACCGGGTGGTGCCGCAGATCCTCAACCGCGACCAGTCCGGCCCCTGCCCGCTCGAAGCGGCGGTCCAGGGGCTCGACGACGTGCCCGCGATGGTGTCCGCCGCCCGCACCCGCCTCCAGCAACTCCGCGCCTCCTAGTTCCCCTGGGCGGGTCGCGCTCCAAGGAACAGAATCTCCGCGTCATCGGCGTCTACAAGACCCAGGACGGCCGTCGCGCTGCGTGGCTCGTGCAGAATCCGGCCTTCCCCCTGCCGCTCCGGCCTTCCCCTACCGTTCCGGCCTTCCCCTACCGTTCAGGCTTCGTCATCACGATCCGCTGATTTCTCCACTCTTCTGTTCCAGGGGCTTCTCCCCCCACTCCCGGAGCTTTTCTGTCGAGCTTTTTCTGTTGTACTTTTTCTGTCGAGCTTTTTTTACCCTAACTTCGTTACTGTGATATCCATCCCCCGTTTCCGTCATGCGTGAGAAGGGCTCATGTATCTTACGCATTGAATTCTCGCGCTTCTCCCAAGGTCTTCCACATCGCGTAGGGGGGAGTGAGGTTGGTCGGTAGGCTTGGGGCCCCTTCTACGGCCAGTTCGGGTAAAAGGTATTCTTCGAAAGACCTTTGTAGCCCAGTTACTTCATTTCATGCTAGGTCGTTTCGGAACAGACTCCCACGACGTCCGTCGTATCGCCATAGAGAGGGGTAATGCACAATAAAGAGGGGAATGATGCGTAAAAACGGCACACGACACCACGTCCGGCGGTTGGCGGATTGTCATTCTGGTCATGTCCCGACGACTGTCGGCCATTTGGTGCCCATGGAACCCTACTCCAGAATCTATCCACTTTCGCCGAGGGCGGCGTCCACGGCGCGGAAGAGCGCGGCGAACGTGTTTGGGCACCCCCGGAGAATTTTCGCGGCTGTCCTCCGCGCCCGTTCGGATACAACGGGACAATACATGCGTACGGGGTGGGCTACCTTCGGGCGGGAAGTCGGAACGTCCTCATCCCGATCCCGCGTTTCTGCTTCGTCCGTCGGTAACAGGGTGTCCGCTGGGACGGGATCGTGGACGGCCGCCGCCTGGCGGAGGCGCCGCGCGAGGGCCTTGTGGCGCATGAGCGTCTTGTAGTGGTCGGAAAGCTCGGGTGCGTGTTCGCGCAGCCAGCCCCGCACACCGCCGTTGCGCCCGAGGATTTCACCGTCCGGCCCGAAGCGGAGGCAGTTGTCCACGTAACACTCCAGATCCTCCAGAAGACTGCCGAGGCGGATACGCGCCTCGTGCGACGTTCCACGTACGGCAAAGGCCGCGCGTAGGTCTTCCGGCGTTGGACAGGGGTTCGCGGTCGTACGGTGCGTGATCCGCCGCCGCTCGGCGGCGAGGGCACGGCGGCGGGCGTTGTCGCGTACATAGTAGCGGGCTCGACAGGCACGGCGCTGGAGACGGTCCACCTCGTGTGTGAGGCCGCGCCGCAGGCAGCGGAGACCCCGTAGGTCGGTGACACCAAGTGCGAGCTGGAGGGCGATGTGCGGATGATGGAGCAGGAAGTCCGCCTCCTCGTCGTTCAGGGGCTGTATGTGGTCGACGAGGGCGCGGTCGTATGCCTCCGCATACCAGAGGTGACGGGCTTCCCGCCGCCCTCGGCGCGGGCCGGATTCCGGGAGGGCGTCGTCCAGCTCGCCCGCGCGTGTGTAGGAAACGTTTCCGATTCGCCCCGCCCGCGCGTTGAAGAAGTTGCGTTCGATCCACGCGGCGAAATCCGCGCGCACGGTACCCACGACGGCGCGCGGGACGTCGCGGAGGCGCAACGCGCCGCCGTCCCCTGCATGCACGCCGCCGTTTCGCAGGCGCGACCAGGCGCCACCGGCGTTCTGCGCCGTGCCGCCATCTTTCCAAGACCGTTCCACGCCGCACAGTCTACCAGATGCCGGAATCGGACGCAATGAGAATTGTATGCGTAAGAAATCTTTTCGTCAGATGCGCGTGCGCGGGTAATGGGGAGATTTGCTATACTGGCAGGACATGACACTAGACTCGCAACGCATGAAGACGGCGGAACATGCGAAACCAGCGGAACGTGTGAAGTTGACGGAACATGCGAAACCGGCGGAGCGTGCTTGGCGGGACATGAAGGATTTGAAGACTTTGGCGACCATGAAAACTTTGACCATGAAGACCTTGCCGTTTACGAACGCCCAGCTTGAGGCGATTGCGCGGACGTATCCGACGCCGTTCCACATCTATGACGAGGCGGCCATCCGCGCGAATGCGCGGCGGCTCAAGAACGCCTTTGCCTGGAATGCTGGATTCCACGAGTATTTCGCGGTGAAGGCGACGCCGAATCCCCACCTGATGAAGATCCTGCGCGAGGAGGGCTTCGGCAGCGACTGTTCCTCGCTCGCGGAGCTTGTGCTTGCCGAGGCGGCGGGCAACGTGGGCGAGGACATCATGTTCACGTCGAACGACACGCCGGACGAGGAGTTCCGCAAGGCGCAGGCGCTGGGCGCGATCGTCAACCTCGACGACATCACGCACCTCGCGGCGGTGGAGCGTGCGTGCGGGGGCCTTCCCGGGCTGATGTGCTGCCGGTGGAATCCCGGGCCGCTCAAGGGCGGGAACGCGATCATCGGCAAGCCCGAGGAGGCGAAGTACGGCTTCACGACCGAACAGCTCTACGACGCCTACGCGCAGATGAAGGCGAAGGGCGTGCGGCGGTTCGGCCTCCACACGATGGTCGCCTCGAACGAACTCGACCCCCAGTACATCATCGACACGGCGACGCTTCTCTTCGACCGCGTGGTGGACCTCTCGCGGAAGGTCGGCATCACGTTCGACTTCGTGAACATCGGCGGCGGCATCGGCATTCCCTACCGTCCGGACCAGGCGGCGCAGCCGCTGGAGAAGATCGGCGCGGGCATCGAGGCGGCTTACCGGACGCACCTTCGCGCGCAGGGCCACCCGGACCTGAAGCTCTACATGGAGTGCGGGCGCTGCATCACGGGGCCCTACGGCTACCTCGTCGCGCGCGTGCGCCACGTCAAGAAGACCTACCGCACCTACGTGGGGCTCGATGCGTGCATGTCGAACCTGATGCGTCCCGCGCTCTACGGCGCCTACCACCACATTTCGGTGCCGAAGTACGGTCCGGCCGGGACGGCCTACACGGAGACGCCAGCCGTGCCGCTCATGCGCTGCGACGTGACGGGCTCGCTCTGCGAGAACAACGACAAGTTCGCGATCCAGCGCGACATCCCCGCCGTCGCGCCCGGCGACCTCGTCGTCCTCCACGACGCGGGGGCGCACGGCCACGCGATGGGCTTCCAGTACAACGGCAAGCTCCGCAGCGCGGAGCTGCTGCTGCGTCCGGACGGCTCGGTGACGTGCATCCGCCGCGCGGAGACGCTGCGCGACTACTTCGCGACGCTCGACTTCCCGGGGCTATGAAGTGCCTCGTCGCGGTCGCCCTGTTGGCGGCGCGCCTTGCCGCCGCCGCGCCGTCGCCCCTCGTGTTGGCGGCGCGCGGCACGCCGCCCGCCGCGACGATCGTCGTGCGCGCCGGGGCGACGGCGTGCGAACGGTATGCGGCCGACGAGCTGCGCGCGTTCCTGGAACGGCAGACGGGCGTCGCGCTGCCGGTCACGACGGACGACGGGCCGCTTCCCGCGCGCGCCATCCTCCTGGGCGAGACGCGCCAGACGGAACGCCTGCTGGGCGCGGCCGGCGCGGCCCGCGACCTTGGCGACGAGGGGTTCCGCCTGAAGGCCGTGCCGCCGCATCTGCTGATTCTCGGCGGGGAAGGGCGGGGGCCGCTCTACGGCGTCTACGAGCTGCTGGAGCGTTTCGGGGGGTGTGCGTGGTACGCGCCCCGCTTCGAGGTCGTGCCGGCCCTCGCCGCCTTCTCCGTGCCGGGCGACCTTGACGAGACGCAGCGCCCCGCCTTCGCCCTGCGCACGGAGAACTGGGGCGCGTCCTCGGCGGAGGGACGTGCGTTTGCGGCACGCAACAAGCTCAACCTGCGGGACTTCGACGCGAAGCTGGGCGGAAGCCGGTTCCGCTTCGATCCCGTTCTCGGCATGTGCCATACGTTCAACCGCCTCCTCCCGCCCGAAGCGTGGTTCGACGCGCACCCCGAATACTTCTCACTCGTCGACGGGCGCCGTCTCAGGGTGAGGACCCAGCTCTGCCTCACGAACCCGGACGTCGTGCGCCTCTGCACCGAGAAGGTGTTGGCGCGCATCGCGGCGTCCTACCCGAAGGGCATCCGGTACTACGGGGTCTCGCCGAACGACTGGCTGAATGCGTGCGAATGCCCGGACTGCGCCGCGCTCGACCGCCGGGCGAAGTCCCGGAGCGGGTCGCTGATCGCGTTCGTGAACACGATCGCCGAGGCCGTGGAGGCGCGCTATCCCGATGTCGTCATCCAGACGCTTGCCTACTCCTACACGCGCCGTCCGCCGGAGGGGATCGCGCCGCGCCGCAACGTGCAGGTGTGCCTCTGCACGATCGAGTGCGACTTCGCGAAGCCGATTCCCGTGAGCCGGGCGCGCGAAAACCGCCGCGTGCGGCACGCCTTCGGCGTCTGGGCGGCGGGGGGATGCCGGCTGGGCGTGTGGGACTACGCATCGAACTTCGGCTGCTACCAGCATCTCTGGCCGAACTACGACGCGCTGCGGGGAAACCTCGCGTTCTTCCGCGACCAGGGCGTGCGGGAGGTGTTCACGCTCACGAACGGCGGAGGGGCGAACGACGTGTGGTCGAACATCCGCTGCTGGCTGCTCGCGAAGTGGATGTGGAATCCGGGCCTGGACGAGGGGACGCTCCTGGCGCGCTGCTTCCGGGACCATTTTGGCCCCGCCGCGCCCGACGTCCAGGCGTATTTCGACTTCATCCGCGCCCTGCCGCGCGACACGAAGCGCTTCCCGCTGACGTGCTTCGCGAACGTCTATGCGGCGGGCATCGAGACGGCGGACCTCGTGCGGGCGGATGCGTTCCTGGCGCGCGCGGCGGCGCGCGTGGCGGGGACGGCATGGGAGGAGAACGTGCGGCTCGCGCGCATCCCCGTCGACTTCACGCGCGCCCTGCGCGGGGCGGCGCGGCCGTCGCTCTCCCGCCGGG
>URIT01000054.1 GCA_900547945.1 uncultured bacterium | reverse complement strand
GACGCGGGCCGCCGAGGACGTCGGCCCCTACCATCGAAAGGATTCGGTGGGAACGCAGACAATCACCCCCCCACAGACGGGAAAATGTGCTATAGTTTGAACGTGGCCGGAGAAATCAACAGAACGCGGGGCATCGTCCTCGCCATCCATCCGTGGTCGCGGACAAGCCACGTGGTCGCGTGGCTCACGCCCGACCACGGCGTCGTCTCGACGCTCGTCAAGGGCGCCGTGCGCCCGAAGAGCGCCTTTCTCGGACAGTACGACCTCTTCTACACCTGCGACCTCCTCTACTACGCGCGCGCCTCGGGCGACCTCCACGCCCTACGGGAGGTGACGCCGACGAACCTGCGCGACGCCCTGCGCGGACACTGGCGCGAGACCTCGCTCGCGGGCTACGCCGCCCATCTCGTCCGCGCCCTCGCCCCCCCCGACGGCGAATCCGCCGCCTGGTTCGACTACCTCAACCAGTTCCTCGACACCCTCGTCCCCACCCCCGGCCAACGCCCGGCCACCCTTCTCGGCCCCCTCGTCTCCCTTGAAATGTCCATCCTCCGTCTTGCCGGGCTCGCCCCCGACTTCTCGGGGATGGATCCCGCCGCCGTCTGGACGCCCTTCGCGGTTGACCGCGGCCGCTGTGGCGAGGGTACGCGCACCCTGCGCCTCTCCCCCCGTACCGTCGCCGCGCTCCGCCGCCCCGACGCCGCCGCCACGTCGGCGGAAGCGCTCTCGGATGCCGTGCGCTTCCTCGGCGTCTTCCTCGCCTTCCACCTCGAACAGCCCCCCGACGTGCGCCGCGCCCTGCTGGCGGTCTTGAAAGATTAGATTAAGTCGCCGCTTCGCGGCTTTAAGTGGTTAAATCGCCGCTGCGCGGCTTTGAATTTGCGCTCCGCACAACGGGAGGGCCGTCATGGTTAAACCGCCGCTGCGCGGCTTTGAATTGCGCTTCGGGCCAACGGGAGGGCCGCGCTTGTCGCGGCCGGAGGGCTAACGGACGCGACAAGCGCGTCCCTCCCGTCATTCTGACGGCCCAACGGCATTTAAAGCCACGAAGCGGCGATTTAACCATTTAAAGGCCGAAGGCCGGTTTAATAGCCCAAGATGGACCGGATGTCGTCGTAGGTGAGTTTCTGGACGGCCGCCTCGTCGGTGGTGCCCACCGTCGCATCAATCACGAGCTGCTTCTTCTGCTGGAGGGCGAGTACGCGCTCCTCCACGGAATCCTGCGCGATGAGCTTCACGACGTAGACGGTCTTCTTCTGCCCGATGCGGTGCGCACGGTCAGTCGCCTGGGCCTCGACGGCGGGGTTCCACCAGGGGTCGAAGTGGACGACCATGTCCGCCCCCGTGAGGTTGAGGCCCGTGCCGCCCGCGTGGAGCGAGATGAGGAAAAGCGGAATCGACGCATCGGTGTTGAACGTGCGGCACGCGCCGAGGCGGTCCTTCGTCTCGCCGTCCAGGTAGCAGTAGCGGATGCCGCGCGCCGCAAGTTCGCGCCGCAGGATCGTGAGCATCGAGACGAACTGGCTGAAGACGAGCACGCGGTGCCCGCCGTCGATGGCCTCGTCGAGCAGTTCGAGGAAGACCTCCAGCTTGCCGGAGAGGGCGCTGCCGCCGTCCGTTGTAGACGCCCCGGTCCGGCGCGCGCCCTGCTTCTCGCGGTACTCCTTCAGCAGCTCCAGGTGGCTCGCCACCTGCCTCAGGCGCATGAGGAGCGCGAGGATCTCCATGCGGGACTTCGCGAAGCCCTTCGCCTTGACCATGTCGCCGATCCGGCCGCGCGCGTCGGCGAGCAGCTGGTTGTACCAGCGCTGCTGCTCCTCCGTCATCGGGCTGTAGGCGACCTTCACGATCTTGTCCGGCAGGTCCTTCGCGACCGTCTTCTTCAGGCGGCGGAGGATGAAGGGATGCAGCTTGCGGTGCAGCTTCTCCTGCTCCGCCCGCCCCTCCGGGCCGCCCGCCTCGATCACCTCCTGCGTCGTCGCCCGGAAGGCGTCGTACTGCCCGAGGTAGCCGGGCAGCAGGAAGTCGAAGATGCTCCACACGTCCGCCACCGAGTTCTCAACGGGCGTGCCGGTGAGGACGAGCTTCTGCACGCTCGTGAGCTGCTTCGCGGCCTTCGCGTTCCGCGTCTGGCGGTTCTTGATGTGCTGCGCCTCGTCGAGGACGACGACGCCGAAGGTCTTGTCGAGGTAGGCCGCTTCCAGGTCGCGCTGCAAAAGCGCGTAGGAGGTGATGACGAGGTCGCACGACGAGATCCGCGCAAAGGACGCCGCCCGGTCGGGGCCCGAGACGACGAGCCGCTTCAGCCACGGCGTGAACTTCTCCGCCTCGGCGGCCCAGTTCTGCACGAGCGAGGTGGGGCAGACGACGAGGGCGGGCTTCCCGCACGCCTCCGGGTCCGTCCGCGCGAGCGAGATCCACGTCAGCGTCTGGAGCGTCTTGCCGAGGCCCATTTCGTCCGCCAGCAGCCCCGAGAGCCCGCTTTTTTCAAGGAAGCGCATCCAGTAGACGCCCTCCTTCTGGTAGGGGCGCAGCGTCCCCTCCAGCCGCCCCAGGTCCACCGGCTCCCACTTCGCCCGCTCGTCGCGGTTGCGCTTCGCGGCGGTCTCGCGCCAGTTCGGCGCCGCCGCGTCCTCCAGCTCCACCGCGTCGCAGAGGGCGCCGAGGGACGCCTGCACGTAGGGGGCGTAGAGGGACGGCACGCGGAAGTGGCCCGGCTTCGCGCCGGGGCGACTCGGACAGTCCGAGAACACGCCCCGCATGAGCGCGACCGCGCCCGCGTCGAACAGCACCGTCTCGCCGTTCGCCATCAGGTAGGAGTCGCCGCGGTTGATTGCCGCCTGGATCTCGGCGGGGGGGATGTTCCGTCCGCCGTCGTCGAACGCGCAGCCCACCTCGAACGCCCCGTCCCGCGCGCCCGGCACGTCGGACACGTCCACCGTCGCGACGATGTGCCCGAGGCCGTCCACGAGGTTGTTCAGCCGCTCCGAGAAGACCACCTTCCACCCCAGGCGCTCCAGCGCCGGCCCGCCACCGCCGAGGAAGTTGAGCACGTCGCGCGGCTCGGTGATGTACCAGTGGACGGACGTGCCCTCCTGCGCGAAGCCGGCCTGCGCGAGCGTCTTCAGCGCGGCCTGTTCGGCGGCGAGGTTCCGCGTGTGGTAGAGGAGCAGGTCGTCGGGGTCGGGACGGCAGATGTCGTCCGCCCCCGCCGCCGCGCCGCAGAGAATCCGCTGCGCGCCGTAGACCGCGAAGAGGTCCGCGCCGAGCGAGGCCCGCGACCCCGACACCTCCAGCACGAACACGGGGGCGTCCGGCTCGAACCGGAACAGGTCTTCCGACGGCGAGAGCTCCACCGCACACTGCGCGCGCAGGAGCGGCAGGTTGGCGTGCAGGAACGACGGCATCGCCGCGCGCGGAATGACCTCGGCCGTGCGGTAGATGGACTGGAACGGCCCGGCGAGCACGTGCGCGAGCGGCGTGAAGACGCCACGCCCCTCCGCGCCCGTCGCGGTCAGCGGACGGCTCCACACAAACCCCGTCTTCCCGTGGACGAGGAAGCGGTTGGACGCCGCCCAGTGCGCGAACGGCAGCTCGACGTGCGGCGCGAGCGTGAAGCTGCCGTCCGCCTCGTCGTACGCGGCCCGCAGCCCGCACGCGACCCTGGGCGCCTGCGTGAGCATCGCGGCGACGTTGAGGAAGTCCGCCGGACGCAGCAGGATCTCGCGCGTCGCGGGCCCTTCGCAGATGTCCTCCAGCACGCCGAGCAGGTTCTCCGCCGCATGGGCGAGCCGCACGCCCGGCGCCGCCCGCAGACGGGCGTCGTCCGGGAAGTAGCGGTTGCCCGCCCGGTCGAAGAGGGCGAGCTGCGCCCGCACGCCGCCGTTGTAGAAGTCGTCCGCGAACGTCGCCTCGTCCCACGTGAGCGACAGGCGCATCGGCACGCCGTGCGGCGCGCGGCGGATGTAGAGGGCGGGATCGACCGTGGCGGCGCGGCGCGCGGCGCGCGCCTCCTGCTGATACTTCTCCTCCGCCTCCGGGTCGCTCATCCTGCACATCAGGTAGAGGCCGATGGCGACGACGTGCGGGCAGACCATGCCGAATTCCTGGTTCGTGCGGCAGGGGCAGTGCGACACGATGCGCCCGTTGGCCTGCAGCGTGAAGCCGGTGGGCATGTCCCAGCCGTTCCCCGTTGCGATCTTGCCGGTCGCCTTGCACGTGGCGGCGTCCCAGTCCGCCCGCACCACCTGCCCGCGCTTCGCGAGCATGAGGGCCTGGTTGAAGACCTCCACGCCGCCCCAGCCGATCAGGATCTCGTTCGTCAGCTCCTTCGGCGTCATGCCAGCGCCTCCACGAAGCGCGCCGCGTTCGCGGCGACAGCCGCCTCGATCTCCGCTTCGGGGTGCCCCCGCAGCGCGGCCAACGCCTGGACGAGGCGCGCCAACAGCGCCGCCCGGCCCTCCTCCGCCGCCGCGTCGCCGGCCGCGCAGCAGGCGTCGGTCTCGACCAGCAGCCGCTCGGACGGCAGCCCCTTCACCAGTTCGCGGTAGTTCACGGCGTGGTCGTTGAGGAGCGCAGGACCGACCGAGACGAAGCCGTTGAGGGCGAAGATCTGCGGCAGCAGCCCTGCGCTGCGCGAGAAGCCGTGGAAGAGGAACGCCGGGATGCGTCCCGCATGGGGGCGGCACGCCGCCACGACCTCGCCCCAGCACTTCGCGCCATGCAGCACGACGGGACGGCGCCGTTCGGCCGCGAGCGCGAGCTGCGCCGCGAAGAGGACGCGCTGCGCGTCGGGCACGGCCTTCGTCTTCAGCCGGTCGAGACCGATCTCGCCCACGCCCGCGCGGGCATCCGCCTCAAGCCGCGCCCGGATGCCAGCAAGCGCCGCCGGGATGTCCGCACAGGCGGCGGTCTGCCAGGGATGGAGACCGTGGAACACGACCTCGTGTCCATTGGTGACAAGAAAGGTGTCGAATCCATTCCGATGGAAATGCGCGTCGGTCACGAAGCCTCCTCCGTCGTCGGGACCAGCGTGAGCGTGAAGCCGCCGCCGCGCGCGAGGTCGAGGCAGATGCGCGCGTCGGGCGCGACGCCCGCCAGCGTCTCACGCACGACGCCCGCCGCCCGGTCCGCCGCCGTGTCCTTCGCGTGCGGGTCGCGCACCACGTCCATCCGGTAGTCGAACGCCCGCGCGCCGTCCGGCAGTCGTTCCCACAGATCCTCGACGCGCACCGTGAGCGTCGTCGGCGCCACAGTGAACGCGCCGACCGTCCAGACGGCCCCCGCGCGGCGCGCGCAGACGAGGAAATCGTCCGGCTCGCCCCGCAGCACGCAGAGCGCGCCCCGCGCCTCGTCCGTGAAGAGGCTGAACGCCGCGCGCGCCGCCGCCGTCACGCCCGGGCCGAAGGCGGGCGGCGGCAGGGGGCCGCGCGCGAACGGCACGACCGCGAACGCCGCGGCGAGCAGGTCGGCGCCCTCCGCGAGCGGAAGCGCGTCGGGCGGCGGCAGGAGCGCGAGGCGCGCCGCCGCAAGGTCCGCAGGGCGCGCCCACATCCGGTCCGGCACGCCCGGACCCGACGTCCAGAGGACGCCGTCATGCCACGCGACTTGTACGGAAGAGAACATGATTATTAAGTCGCCGCTTCGCGGCTTTAAGTAGTTAAATCGCCGCTGCGCGGCTTTAAATTTGCGATCCGCACAAACGGGAGGGCCGTCATGGTTAAACCGCCGCTGCGCGGCTTTAAATTGCGCTTCGCGCAACGGGAGGGCCGCGCTTGTCGCGGCCGGAGGGCTAACGGACGCGACAAGCGCGTCCCTCCCGTCATTCTGACGGCCCAACGGCATTTAAAGCCACGAAGCGGCGCTTTAACCATTTAAAGGCCGAAGGCCGGTTTAATCAAGCTTCACTCCGGCGAAAGCGGAGCCGATATTGGAGAACGAATCCGTTTTTCCGGCGTTTGCGCTCATCCAGTCGCGGACGTCCTGGGCCTCGGCCTCGGCGGCGATCTCCTCGGGGGAACGCGGCTTGAGGGGCTTTGTCTGCGTCTGGCGGATGGAGAGCGAAATGCGCTCGCGCGCCCAGTCGATCCCGATCACCTTCACGGTCACGAGGTCGCCCTCCCGCACGAAGTCGCCCGGATTGACGACCTTGTCCCACGAAATCTCGCGCACGGGCACTAGGCCCTCCACGCCGCCGAGATCGACGAACGCGCCGAAGTCCAGCACCTTCACGACGGTGCCGTTCAGGGTCTGCCCCTCCTCCAGCGTGTCGCGCAGGTAGTCCCGCGCCGCCTGGATCTCGCGCTCCTGCACGGCGCGGCGGCTCACGATCAGGTTCGCGCCCCGGTCGTCCTTGCCGTACTCCTGCACGAGGAACTGGAAGGTCTTGCCCACATACGGGTTCTCCGCGCCGTCGGGGAGGCGTTTGCGCATGCGCTCGATCTGGGAGTAGGGACAGAAGCCGCGCTGGCCGCCGATCGTCACCTCGTAGCCGCCCTTCACCTCCTTCTCGACTTTCCCTTCGAGCGCGAGGCCGTTGTTGAAGGCGTGCTGGATCGTCTGGTCCAGGGCGACGACGGCGGCGGACTCCGCCACGTCGGCCTTGGCGAAGAGGAAGGCGTCCTTCTGCATCGCGACGAACGAGACCTCGATCTCGTCGTTGCGCTTCACCGTCACCTCGCCCTCCGCGTCCGTGACGTCCTCGACGGGCAGGAGGCCCACGCTCTTCGCGTTCACATCCAGCGTCACGTAGGTCTCCCCCACGGTCACCACGCGCGCCCTCACCCGGTCGCCGGGGTTGAACCCTTTGCGATAGGACCTCAGCTGGTTGTCCAGCAGGGCGGCAAAATCCATCATCGAAGCTTTCTTGTCCATGATACCTCTTCTCGGTTCGTGAAAATCGTCCGAGTATTATACCACACCCCCTCGCCGTTCGTGTGAGGTAAAGGTTCAGCGCCACGCGCCGCTCCCGGCGCGTGGCGTCCGAACGGGCCCGGTCGCGCAGGAGCGCAACCCTCCCCCATGTGCGCGGCCCGTGGCGCGTCCGCGCGCGTTCAGCCGATCGCGTCGAGGCCTTCGGACAGGGCGGCGAGGATGTCGTCGGGGTGTTCGAGGCCGATCGAGAGGCGGATCAGCTCGGGCTGGAGGCCCTGTTTGCGCTGTTCCTCGTCGGAGACCTGCGAGTGCGTCGTGGAGGCCGGGTGGATGATGAGGCTCTTCGCATCGCCGACGTTCGCGAGGATCGAGAAGAGCGGCACGGCGTCCACCAGCTTGCGCGCCTCCGCACTGCCGCCCTTCACGCCGAAGACGACCATGCCGCCGGCGCCGTCCGGCAGGTACTTCTTCGCAAGCTCCGGTTCCGTCAGCGACGGGTAGCGCACCCATGCCACCTTCGGATGGTGGGCGAGGAATTCCGCGACCTTGAGCGCGTTGGAGGAGTGCTTCGCCGCGCGGAGCGGCAACGACTCGACCCCCTGCAGGAAGATCCACGCCGCGTCGGGGGCGAGCGTCGGACCCTGGTTGCGCAGCCCCACGGTGCGGAGGCGCAGGATGAACGCGAGGTTGAGCGGCAGGTCGTGCGCGAAGCGGAGGCCGTGATAGCCGCGGTCCGGCTCGTTGTAGAGCGCGAACTTCGGGTTGCGCCAGTTGAACGTGCCCGCGTCGATCACGACGCCGCCGATGCCCGCGCCGTGTCCGCCGATCCACTTCGAGAGCGAGTGGACGACGATGTCCGCGCCGTGTTCGATCGGACGCAGCAGCGTGGGGGGCGTGAAGGTCGCGTCCACGACGAGCGGCAGCTCGTGGCGATGGGCGATCTCCGCGTACTTCTCGATGTCCGCGATGCCAAGCGACGGGTTGCCGACCGTCTCGATGTAGACGAGGCGCGTCTTCTCGTTGATCGCCGCCTCCACCGCCGCGAAGTCGTTCACGTTCGTGAAGCGCACGGTGATGCCCTGCTGCGGCAGGATCGCGTCGAACTGCGTGAACGTGCCGCCGTAGAGGTTGTTCGCCGAGACGATCTCGTCGCCGCACTTCGCGATGTTGGTGATCGTGAAGTAGATGGCCGCCGTGCCGGAGGCGAGCGTCAGGGCCGCCACGCCGCCGTCCAGCGCCGCAAGGCGCTTCTCCAGGGCGTCGTTCGTCGGGTTCATGAGGCGGGCGTAGATGTTGCCCGGCACCTTGAGCGCGAACAGGTCCGCGCCGTGCTGCGAGTTGTCGAAGTTGAACGCCGTCGTGCGGTACACCGGCACGTTGCGCGCCTTGGTGTCGCTCTCGGGCACTTCCTGCCCCGCATGGACCGCGAGGGTTTCCAGGTGGTACTTTCTCTTCTGATCGCTCATGTCGTTGACTCCTCTCTCATGGACCCCCTTCCACGGGGGAACGCCAATAGTTTACCATTTAAGTAGTGTATACACAACCGAAAACTTACACATTTTTTCCATTGGCTTTTCAGATGGCGTTACGCGAGGAAGGCCAACGCCTCCAGGGCCGCGAGCGCCCCGTCGCCGGCGGCGATGACCGCCTGCTTGTAGCGGGGCCGCGCGCAGTCGCCGGCCGCGAAGACGCCCGGCACGGAGGTCCGCACGCCCGAGACGACGATGTAGCCCGCCGCATCCCGCGCAAGCGCGTCGCCGAGGAACGCCGTCTGCGGCACGCGCGCCGTGACGAGGAAGAGCCCGTCGCACGGGATCGGCGGCTTCCCGCCGCGCCGCGAGATGCCCGTCAGGTGCTTTCCGTCGCCGTCGAAGGACGCCACCTCGGCGGGCGGACACGTCGCGACGACCTCGGCCCCGCAGCGCGCAAGGTACGTCTCCGCGCCACGCACCGCCGGCCCCTCGCCCACCACGGCCACCTTCCTGCCCGCGTAGAACGCGCCGTCGCAGGTGAGGCATGCCGAAATGCCGCGCCCCCAGTACGACGCCTCGCCGGGCAGGTTCGTCTTCCGGGCCCCCGCGCCCGAGGCGACGATCACGGCCCTCGCCTCCAGCGTCTCGCCCATCAGCGTGGTGAGTTTCTTCACGGGCGCCGTGAAGTCCACGGACTCCACGGCGTCCAGCGCGAATCGCGCGCCCGCCTCCTCGGCCTGACGGCGCAGCGCCGCGATGATGTCCGCCCCCGCCACGGTTCCGGGGATGCCCGGATAGTTCGCGACGTGCTGCGTCTGCATGAGCTGCCCGCCCGGCTCCAGGCCCTCCAGCACGAGCGGCTTCACGCCCGCGCGCGCGGCGTAGAGGCCGGCGGTCAGTCCGGCGGGACCACTCCCGACGATGACGACGTTCTCCATGGGGCGTTCCCTTCCGTCGCCGTCAGGCGAGCTTCGCGAGAATTTCGTCCGGCTTCGTGAGCCCCACGAGCTGGTCGACGACCTGCCCGTCCTTGTAGAGGATCAGTGTGGGGATGGACATCACGCCGAAACGCGCCGCGAGGGCGGGCTCCTCGTCGACGTTCACCTTGAGGACTTCGATTTCGGGATGCTCCGGCACGAGCTTCTGGTCGATGAGCGCCCCCTGCATCTTGCACGGACCGCACCAGGTCGCCCAGAAGTCGACCAGCACCTTCCCCGTCTTGACCGCCTCGTCGTATCCCGCTTCCGTGATGTTGCGCACGCTCATGTCCAATCTCCTCTACTTGTTGACGTTTACGTTGGAGAGTATAGCACAATTGCGGTGCGGCGGACGGACGCGACAAGCGCGTCCCTCCCGCGCGTCCGCCCCCCCCGCCGAACGGACGCGACAAGCGCGTCCCTCCCGCTTAAAGCCGTGAAGCGGCGATTTTAACTACCGCAGGATCAGCATCGTGCCGCCGGAGGTGACGGTGGCGACGACCGTCTGCCCCTCGCACGTGAACTTCACGAGGCGTCCCGTCCCCACGCTGCCGCCCTTCCAGGCCACCGCGCCGAAACACGCGGCGTCGTCGAGGTGCGCCACGGCGGTCCGCGTCCCCACGGGCAGCGGCGCGGCGTCGGCCGCCACGCCGAAGTCCACGAACACCGTTTGGGCCGTCAGATCGGCGAACGTCAGCGCCTCCGTCGCGCCTGGCTCAACGGCGAGCGTCAGGGACGTGAAGACGCCTGAGAGCGTCCCCGTGCCCGCCACGCGCGTCCGCTCGGGCACCGTGCCCGGAAGGCAGCGCACCGTGCCCTCCGCGACGACGAGCCCGCCCGCGTTCACGAGCTTCGGCGTCGTCGCGCCCGTCTCGGAGAAGGAGAAGATCTTATTCCAGTTCGCGTCCTGGCTCACCGTAATCGCAAGGTCGTTCGTCAGGACGAGCGTGCCCGCTCCCGTCTTCGTGAACGTGCCCGTTCCGGCGAGCGGCAGGGCGAGCGCATGGCTCACGCCCGCGCCCACGCGCAGCTCGCCGCCGCCCGCGTCGGCGCGCAGGCACGTCGCCGTCGGCGTGCCCGCCGAAATGCCGCCGTCCTGCGTGAACGCCGCGAAGCCGCCGTCGAAGGCAAGCACCGCCTCCGTCTGGCCGTTCAGCGCGAGGAAGCGGGACGTCGTCAGGCCGCCGCCGCGCGCGAAGACGACCTCGCCCCGCGCCGAACCACCGAAGTAGACGCACTGGGGCAGGGCGACCTCCAGCGTGCCGCCGTCCTCGAAGCGCGCATCGAGCGTGTGCGAGAACCAGACGCCGCCCGACTGCGTCCAACCCGTGCGGCGGATCCGGCCGCCCGCGCCAACCCGCACGACCGGCGCCATGCCCGCGCCTCCGTCGGACGGGATGTTGAGCATCCAGGTGATGTCGAGCGTCCCGTTCGTGATCGCGAGCGACGGGCGCACCGTCTCGGCGTTTCCGTTCTTCTTGTTGAAGCCCACGTAGAGGCCGTTGCACGTCATGTCCGCATTGTCCAGCACGAGACACGCCCCCTTACTTCCGGCCACCGTCTGCTGGTCCATCAGCAAATGGAAGCCGCCGTTGCTCCCCTGGACGAACGTGACGTCCCGCAGGCGCAGCTCGGGTGCCGTCGCCGACGGCCAGCCGCTGCCGCCGATCGAACCCTGGTGCTCCTGCTTCACGGTCGAGGCCGCCTTGCCCGCGCCGACGATCTCCACGCACCCGTCCAGAACGGAGAACTGCCCCGCGCCGTCCCAGTTCGCGACCTCGCCCGCCGCAGACGGCGCGAAGTCGCCCTTGACGTCCTCGTTGCCCTTGCGCGGCGACGCCTTCCAGACGCTCAGCGTCGTCGTGCCGGACGGCACCTGCAGCGTGAGCGTTCCCGCGCCCGTCTTGACGAGGCCCGCGTCGCCCTGCGCAAACGCCATCCTGAAGTCCCTGAACGTCAGGTCGCCCACGATGTCGAACACGCACGGCAGCTCGCCCAGCAACGTCACCGGCCGCCGCACCGCCGCCGCCTCGCCCGTGTAGCGGAACGTGTTGTTGCTGAGCGTCAGCGCGGCGGCGGACGTCGTGTCGGCGCCCAGCGCCGCACCGGACGTGAAGACGGTCCGTCCCCCCACGAGCCGCCAGTCGCTCTGCATCGTCGCCCCCTGGTCGCCGCGCACGGTCAGTTCGCCCGCCCCGCGCTTCTCGAACGTTCCGCCCACGCCCAGGAGCGGAACCGCCCAATCGAGCGACGCGCCCTCCGGCACGTCCACGCCCGCGCCGACCTGGATCGGCCCCTCGCCCGTCACCGCCACGGACGCGCCCGCGCCCACCGCGAGCGACCGCACGGCGGCAAGGTCCGCCACCTCCAGCGTCGCCGACGCCGCCACGGTCACGTCGTCGCCGCCCGTCGGCACGGCGGCGGGCTCCCAGCTCCCCGCCTCGTGCCAGGACGTGCCCGCCGCGCCCGTCCACGTCCGCGCACCCGCCACCGCCTCCGTGACCGTCAGGCTCACCGTGCCGTCTTCCGCCCCCGTGAACGCATACGCCTTGCCGTCCTCGCCGTTCACTACGACGAGACGCGCGAGCTGCTGGCCCGTCAGCGGCGTCGTCAGCTTCAGGACCGCACGGGGCGTCCCCAACTCGGATGCGGCGGGCGCCATCAGGCACAGTTCCCCGTCGAAGGCAATCTCGTCGGCGGTCAGGCACCCCTCCTCCGGCAGCACGAGGCACACCCCGCGCGCCAGGGAGAGGCGGCGGCCGAAGCGCGTCGCGCCCGCCGCGAAGGCAAGGCGGCCCGCCGCCACGTGCGTGCGCGGGTGGTCCGAATCGCGGCGCACGGTGAGCGTCCCCGGCCCCGTCTTCGTGAACGTCGCCTCCGACACGACGTCCGCCGCCGTGAACGCCTGGTCGATCACCACGTCATGCCGCCCGGTGTCGAACGTGAGGCCGCGCGCGCCCAGCGTCGCGCGACAGCCGGAGAGGTAGGGGACGGGCAGCGGTCCCGCGCCGGCCGCCACGAGCGTTCCGCCGTCCGCCGCCAGGCCGAGGCCCGCCTCCTCCGTTTCCGGAATCGCGCCGAAGACCGCCCGCATGGAGAGGACGGCCTCGTCCGCCAGCGAGATCGACGCCGCCCCCGCCGTCGGGCATTTGTTCGTGACGTATGACCATTGGCCGCCCTCCAGGCGCGCCCGCCCCGCGAGGGCGATCTCCGCCCGCGCCGCCGCGCTCCCATACGTCATCTCCACGCACGCCCAGTCGCCCAACGTCAGCACGGCGTCGTCGGCCATCTCCAGCCGTCCGAAGGCGGATTCCGCCCCCGTCGCGAGCGTGAGCCAGTTGCCCGTCTTGAGGCCGCACGTCACGCGCCCGCGGTCCTTCACCGTCATGACGCCCGTCGCATACGGGCCGGAACCGAGCGCCAGCACGCCGCCGCACGCGAAGCGCCCGTCGTCCTGCACGACGAGGCGCCCGACAGCGTTGGTCCCGACGCCCAGATAGACACTCCCCCCGCCGGATGCCGTGCTGCGCGTCAGGTAGGCGGCGTCTCCCGCCACCGTCACGATGCCCGTCGCGCACTGCGTACGCCCCACGAACGTCGCGTTATGCGCGTAGAACGTCGCCGCATCGTGCAGCGTGATCGTCCCCTGGTTGCGCAGGTTCGGGAAGATCTCTGAGCCCGCGCCGAGATAGGCCGCATTCGTGACCTCCATCCGGGACGTTCCGAACAAATCAAGCAGGCCGTGGCTAAGGCCGTTCTGGGACTGTGTGCTCCGCGCGCCCAGCTGGAGCGACCCGCGCACGGCCACGGCCGCGTCGTTCGTGAGGACGAACCAGGTGGATCCGCCGCCAGAGTTCCCGTCCTTCAACACGAGGTCGGCGAGCGTGTGCCGCCCGCCGAGGACCGTCGTCGTCGTGCGCGCGTTGCCGCGCTGCCGGAACGCCGCCCACGCCCCCGACTCAAGCCGCGCCCCGGGATGGATGAAGAAGTCCACCGTGCCGCCCGCCGAGCCGAGGTAGAGGTCCTTTGAGAAGGTGAACGTGCCCGACAGGAGGTCGAACGTCTGGCGGGTCGCGGCCTCGGACGTCCAGGTGAACAGCGCGTCCGCGAATCCCCAGACGGGATCCGTGTTCGCCACGTTGTAGGCGCAGTTCTCGAAGTTGAACACGTGCTGCCCGCCCACATTGGCCGCAAACGGCGAACACCACCAGTTGTTCACGCTCTTGACGCCCGTCTTCCGCCAGAACGTGCCGCGCGTGTCGAGCGTGAGCGTGTGGCGTCCCGCGCCGGCGCCGAGGAAGATGGTGCCGGAGTTCTCGACAAGGCCCTCCGCCGGCGCGCGCACCGTCACGTCGTTCTGCTGGAAGCTGATGACGCCGTACTTGCCGTCCGCGCCGTTGGCCGGCAGCTCGCCGCCCGTCCAGTTGGCGGCATCGCTGTAGACGCCGTCCGTCACGGCGGCCAGCCAGGCCACGCGCTTGTCCGCGCCGATCGGATCCGCCGCCCGCGCCGCCAGAACCGTTCCCAGGGCCAGAAGCCCGAGCGTCCATGTCCGTCCCGTCGTGTCCATGTCTCACCTCGCCGTTCGTTGTTCCAGATTGCGCACGCGCAATCCACGTCCTTGTGAAGCCAGCGAAAGTAGTATAAACCGTGCCCCCCCCCTGTCAATTGCGAATTTTGAAAAAATACAAAAAAATTTCCGGCGCGCGGCCATGCGGACGCGCGCCGTCCGGGCTTGGTGCCGCCATCCCGGCGCGGGACGACGGCGCAGGCTCGTGCGGACCCTACTCGAACAGCCAGGTCGAGAGGTAGCGCTCGCCCGTGTCCGGCAACAGCGCCACGATCGTCTTGCCCGCGTATTCGGGCTTCTGCGCGAGTTCCAGCGCCGCATAGGCCGCCGCGCCGGACGAGATGCCGACGAGCAGGCCCTCCTGCGCCGCAAGCGCCCGCGCCGTCTTGCCCGCGTTCTCGGACGAGACCGGGATCACGCCGTCGTAGACCGCCGTGTCGAGCGTCTTCGGGACGAATCCCGCGCCGATGCCCTGGATCTTGTGCGGCCCCGCCTTGCCCTGCGACAGCACCGGGCTCGTGTCCGGCTCGACGGCGAACACCTTCACGCCGGGTTTCTGCGCCTTCAGGTAGTGCCCCACGCCCGAGAGCGTGCCGCCCGTCCCGACGCCCGCCACGAACACGTCGACCGCGCCGTCCGTGTCCGCGTAGATCTCCGGACCCGTCGTCGCCGCGTGCTGCGCGGGATTGGCCTGGTTCTCGAACTGCTGCAGGATCACCGCACCCGGCGTCGCCGCCTTCAGTTCGCTCGCCTTCGCGATCGCCCCCTTCATGCCCTCTGAACCCGGCGTGAGCACGATTTCCGCACCGTACGCGGCCGCGAGCTTGCGGCGCTCGATGGACATCGTCTCGGGCATCGTGAGGATGAGGTGGTACCCCTTCACCGCCGAGACGAGCGCGAGCCCCACGCCCGTGTTGCCGCTCGTCGGCTCGATGATCGTCGCGCCCGGCTTGAGCGTGCCGTCCTTCTCCGCCGCCACGATCATCGCCGCCGCGATGCGGTCCTTCACGCTGCCGCCCGGGTTGAAGAACTCGACCTTCACGAGCACCTTCGCCCCGCCCTTGTTCGTCCGGTCCGACAGCTCCACCAGCGGCGTGCCACCGACCTTCTCCAGAATGTTTTTATAGATTCGTGCCATTTCAGTTACCGCCTTTCCTTTGTAAGTCTACCTTCTTGGTAGGAAACGCCGTACAGTGTATCACACCCGCCGTCGGTTTGTCTACCGAAAAAGTAGATTTTATTTAAGCCCGTAAAGCGTACTCGGCACGCGGGCCGCCGGGGACACCATCGGGAACGCCACGGCCACGCGGGCCGCCGAGGACGTCGGCCCCTACCACGGTATCACATGGCGCCGGCCCGTACCACGCACACATGGTAGGGCGCGACGTCCTCGGCGCGCCGCGCACACGGGGACGCCAACGGGAACGCCATCGGGAACGCCACGGCCACGCGGGCCGCCGAGGACGTCGGCCCCTACCACGGTATCACATGGCGCCGGCCCGTACCACGCACACATGGTAGGGCGCGACGTCCTCGGCGCGCCGCGCACACGGGGACGCCAACGGGGACGCCATCGGGAACGCCACGGCCACGCGGGCCGCCGAGGACGTCGGCCCCTACCACGGTATCACATGGCGCCGGCCCGTACCACGCACACATGGTAGGGCGCGACGTCCTCGGCGCGCCGCGCACACGGGGACGCCAACGGGGACGCCATCGGGAACGCCACGGCCACGCGGGCCGCCGGGGACGTCGGCCCCTCCCACGCACGCCCTCCCGAGGGCGCGGCGGATCTTCACCTGTCACCTGTCGGACGTGCGCTCCCGCGTCATCAGCCGCACGGGGCCCTCAAGGCCCGCCGGGACGAGCGGGTCGCCCTTGGCGTAGGGGCGGCAGGTGGAGAACGCGATACGGCCGCCGGGGGCCGGCCGCCCCGCACGGAACCAGTCCGGCCACACGGCGAGGAGGCGCGTCGTCTCGGGATGTCCCGGCGACGTCTTCCATTCGCCCTCCACGGGCAGGTCCTCGTCGCCGACGAGGCGGTTCACCCAGCGGTTCGCCACCTGCACCTCGACCGTGTTCTCGCCCGCGCGCAGCGCCCCCGCCACCTCCACGCGGAACGGCGTATGCCAGGCGAAACCGCAGTCCTTGCCGTTCACGAAGACGCGCGCGACGTCGTGGACGCCGCCCAGGTCGAGCCAGGCGTGCGCGGGGGGCACATCGAGGCGAAACGTCCGGCGGTACGTCGCCGTGCCGGAGAAGTGGCGGATGCCCGCGTTGTCCGACAGGTCGAAGCGCGCCAGGCGCGGGAGAGGGATCTCGCCCGCCGGCGCGCCGCGCCCGGGCTGGAAGACGACCGTCCATCCCCCGGAGAGGTCGGCCACGGCTTTCGGTTCGCCCTGCGGGAGCGGCGGCGCGCCCGCGCCACCGTCGCGGCGGAAGACGACGAAGACCGATTCGGTGGGCGCGAGCCAGAGCGGCACCGCCGTGACGCCGTTCCCGAGCGGACGACAGCCCGGCACGGAGAAGCGCGAACCGTCGTCGGCGTTCCAGAACTCGACCGCGCCCGTCGCGCGGAAGCGCGCCGTTCCGTCCATACGCGCACCGGCCTTCGTCGCGACGTTCGCGACGAAGTAGACATCGCGGTCCGGCAGGGCACGGTGGATGAACTTCACGTCCGCGCCGGACGGCGGCGCGTCGAACGCGAAGTCCGGCGGCACGGCGAGGCGCGCCAGCACGTCCGCGAGGTCAAGGCCGCGCCACACGCGCCCCTTCCCGATTCGTTTCTCGACGGCGCCGGCGGCAAAGCCGTCCCACAGGCGGGCGGCGAGGCGGGCCACCTCGGCGTCGCACGCGGGATAGTCCACGAGGCCGAAGGCGCGCGTCGGGCGCGGCCCCAGCCACACCTCCGCCCCCGCCTCGACGAGCGCAAGCGCCGCGCGCAGGTAGGACGGGGACGGCTCCTCGGCCTGCGGCAGGGCGAGGAGGCGGTAGGTCATGCCGCTCGGCAGCGCAATGCGTCCGTCCCGCACGGTCACGCCGTTCATGAAGAGATCCGCGCCGCAGCAGTTGCCCTTCCAGCCGAACGGCAGCTCGGGCCGCCAGTCGGCCTTCACGGGCACGTTCTCGCGCGTGACGTAGAGGACATCCGCGACGCCCCGCCCCTGCTGGAGGAGAAACTGCGCGCGTCCGAGGTAGCCAAGCCAGCCGGGGTAGAACTCCCAGAGCGTGTTGTGGCGGTTGAAGTGGAACCCCCAGGGGCCCATCGTCACGCCGGGGCCGGGCGTATCGAACGGCTGATGCGCGTAGGAATGGAAGACGAAGCGGTTCACGCCCGCGCAGAAGGCGGCGTCGCCCTGCACCTTGTGGTCTTCGGGGTAGCTCGTCCAGGCGGCGGACTTGTCGCCGGAGGTGAAGGTCTCCGTCTGGACATAGCGCCGCGCGTAGACGTCGCCGAGGTTCCCCGCGAGGCGGGCCGTGCCGAGGCTGTCCGGCGCACCGTGCCAGAACTCGCCCATCGGCACGTCCGCCGCCCGGCCGAGGCGCATCTCGTCGAACGGCCCCACATAGGGTTCGTTCTCGAAGAGAAGCCCCTTCGCGTGGCAGACGGACGCGAAGTAGTCGCCGTACACCTCGGCGTAGAGCGTCGAGACAAGCCAGCGGAAGTCCTGCAGGAACCGTTCGGTCACGTCGGCGTCCGTGACGTAGCGCCCGGTGAGCGCGGGCAGGAAAGGTTCGATCGCATAGCCGCGCCGCGCGCGGAACGTCTTCTCCATGCCGTCCGTCCAGTTCTGCGCCCCCACCTCGTAGCTGTCCACGAGCGTGTACTTGAAGGCCTTCACGCCCGTCTGCCGCGCGTCGTCCATGATGCGCGTCATCATGCCGCCCAGGGCGGCGTCCACGCCCGCGCGGGAGAGCTTGTCGCATTCAAGGCCGTGCGCCTCGGGATTGACGGGGTGGTTGCCGCTCCTGCGGGCGACCATCATGAAGCGCAGAACCGTCCAGCTTCCCGGCGCGGGCGGCGTCCAGGCGAGCGTCCCGTCGGGGGCCATCTTGTCCGAAACGACCTGGACGCGCGCGCGGTCAACGGCGCTCTCCGCGCGGCACGGCTGGACGTTCGTCGGCACGTAGGGGATGTCCGCGAAGGCGTTGCGGAAGAAGACGTGGTACGCCTTGCGCGAGGCGTGCGGCACGCGCTCGCCGGGGGCGAAGTCCACGCCCCGGATGGCGGCCCAGCCCGTGTTCGTGCGGCCCACCCGGCGGAAGACGACGCGCAGATGGCGCGTCGTGACGGGCGGGAAGGAGAAGACCGTCGGATCCTCCTTCTGGGTCGAGTCCGACACGTAGTGCGTGCGCCAGGCCGTCCCGTCGTCGGAGACGCGGAACGCGCACGTGACCTGGTTGTTGAGATGGTACTGCGCGAACTGCGGACCGATCCGCATGCGCACCGTCCCGATCTCCACCGGCGCGCGGAACGCATACTCCAGCCACTGCTCGGTCTTCGCGCCCTGCGTGCCGACGACCCACGCGCAGCCCTTCGGGACGGCGGGCGTCTTGAGCGCGGCGTCGAGATGGACATTCGTCGCGACGGGCGTATAGGCGCCCACGTCGTAGGCGTCGCCCGGCACGGAGGGGAACGCGACGACCGCGACGTCGCGGGAGAACCCGACGGGACTCGGACACGCGGGCAGGCGCACGCGCACGGGCGCGCCGCCCGTCACGACCGTCTCCGTCCAGCACATCATCTTCATCGCGTTCTC
>URIT01000053.1 GCA_900547945.1 uncultured bacterium | reverse complement strand
CGCCGCGCCAACGCAAACGCCATCGGAAACGCCCGCGTGTACGCGGGCCGCCGGGACGTCGGCCCCTACCACGCCGCCCCCGGCGCGGGTCCTTCGCGCGCCGAAGCGCCGCCTAGCGGGTCGTCCAGTAGGGCGCGTTCGCCGGGGCCGCGAGATACTGCGCGCAGGTGTCGCAGCACTTGCAGAGGATCATCTGGAAGCCCGCCATCTCCTGCACCGTGAGAAGCTCGTCGCACTTGCCGGGGAGGACGGTCACGCCCATCGCCTCCAGCATCTGCTTCGCCTTGCGGTAGCAGATGAGCATTTCCATCGTCGTCGTGGCGCCCGAGCCGTTGATGAGGAGGAGGGCCTTGTCGCCGGCGGCGAGCTTCGTCGCCTTGACGAGCGGGGGCAGCATCTTCTCGACGGTCTCGTCGGCCGTACACATCTTCGAGATGCCGCCGCCACCTTCGCCGTGCTGGCCCATGCCGATCTCCATCTCGTCGTCCGCAAGCGAGCCGATCTCGCCGCCGTTCTGCGGATGCGTCGCCGTCTTGAGCGCCACGGAGAGGGTCGCGATGCCGTCGTTGAAGGCGTTGGCGAGCGCGACGATCTCGTCGAGGCTCTTGCCTGCCTCGGCGGCCGCGCCGACGACCTTGATGAACGGGATCACGCCGCCGAGGCCGCGCTTGTCCTCGATCGGGGTGTCGGGGCCTTGGGCGATGTCGTCGTGGATGACGATCTCCACCACCTTGAGGCCGGCCTTCTGCGCCTTGCGCATGGCCTTCGAACCGCTCATGCGGTCGCCGTTGTGGTTGAGCGTGATGAGGAGCGTGCCCGCGTCGCGCTTCACGTAGTCAAGGGCTTCGAACACCTTCTCGCCGCCCGGCGCGGCGAAGATGTCGCCGGCGACGCACGCATCGAGCATGCCCTCGCCGACGAAGCCGTGCATGGCCGGTTCGTGTCCGGAGCCGCCGAACGCGACAAGCGCGACCTTGTCGGCGGCCTTCGGGATCTTGCGCACGACGATCTTCTCGTTCACGAGCGCAAGCGTGTCGCAATAGCACCCGACGAGACCTTCCAGAAGCTCCTTGGTGAGGTTCGCGGGATCGTTGATGAACTTCTTCATGGGCATGGGAGATTCTCCGTTGACATTAAGTCGCCGCTTCGCGGCTTTAAGTGGTTAAGTGGTTAAGCTGCAATAGGCACTCTTAAGTTCTCTCAAAGACAATCTGCTCGTCACTTTAAAGCCGCGAAGCGGCAACTTAACCACTTAACCACTCAACCACTTAACTACTTAACTACTTAACTACTTAACCACTTAAAGCCCGTAGGGCAACTTAACTATTTTTGAAAAAACTCGACCTGCGGGCCGTTCTTGTAGCCCACGTAGGCGATGGCGCACGTGCCGCCGAGGGAATACTTCGGCAGCAGCACGTCGGCACCCTCCTTCACGGCCTCGGCGACGGCGGCCTCGACGTCGGCGACCTGGTAGGCGACGTGCGTCTCGGCGGCCATGCGCCACGCGCACGGCGTGTTCGGCTCCCAGTAGAGGTATTCGATGCTGTAGTCCTCGTTGTTGCAGATCCACACCTTGAGGCCGGGCATGTAGGTCATGCCCTCCATCTTGGCGGGAACGGGGATGCCGGTGTGCATGTAGGTTTTCTCGATGGTCATTTCAAGTCTCCTTTCGGGTCATTCATCAGAAACCGACGTTCGGGACCGTGTAGCGGTTGCAGGCGCTGTCGTGGAAGTTCGCGAACTCCGTGACGATCGCGCCCTCGGTGCCGCCCATCATGAAGTGCCAGCTGCCCGCCTTCGGGAGCTTGTGCGCGATGCCGTCCGCCACCCACTTCTCGACGTGGAGCGACTTGAGGCGCGTCGGCTTGCCGGCCTTGTGGTCGTAGAGGAGCGCAGAGAGGTTGGCCTTCGCCTCGGGGAACTGGTCGAGGTTGGGCGTGCCGACCTCGGAGAAGGCGTAGACCCAGCCGTGGCGCACGAGCCAGGATTCCATCTTGGCGGGGATGTCCTTCTTGAAGACCTCGCCCGTCCAGCGGTCCTGCGAGACGTTCGCGGCGACCGGCTTGCCCGGCACGTGGCTGTGTTCGGCGATGGACTGGAGGGGCAGAAGGAAGATGTCGTGGCCGAAGTACTCCTCCTTGATCTCGTCCACCCAGATCACGCCGCCCATGCCGAACTTGGCGAAGTCGCCCTTCGCGAAGTCCGTCGCCCAGAAGCCGAGGTACTGCGTCTTGTCCGTCTGCTTCGTCTCGCGCAGCATGAACGCCTCGTCCGTGAAGGAGCGGAAGACCGGGTAGCCGAATTTCCGCATGAGGTCGAAGTAGGCCTGCTTGCCCTTGGCCACGTCGAACTTGCCGCTGCTGATCCCGTTGGCGTCGAACGCGCCGCCGACGTAGAAGTCCTTGTTGTTCACCTTCGCACATCCTTTCCTGCATTCGCCGTCCGCCCCCGTCGTGGAGCAGCCGGACACCATACCGGCCGTCATGGCCACTGCGGCCGCACCCGCGCCCGCAGCGATAAACTCGCGTCGTTTCATCTTGTCGTCCTTTCTTCTGTTTTCCCTAGAGCGTCGAGGCCGTCACGCGCGCTTCACGCGCCCGACGAGCCACATGAGCGCGGCCGTCGCGGCGACGGAGACGGCGAGCAGCCCTGCGGCGAGCGCCCCGCTTCCGGCGTCGCCGGCGGCGTAGATCAAGTACCCGCACCCGAAGAGGCACGTCCACACGGCGAGGCAGCCGAACACCATGCAGAGAACGCCCATCGGCAGCTCGCGGAGATCCGCGTGGATGAGCCGGTCAAACGCCTCCAGCGTCTCCCTCGGCTCGCGCGGCGTCGCGAACGTGACGGCGAGCCAGCCGGCCGTCGTGACGAGGACGCCCAGGACGAGCTTCCACGCGCCGAGGGTGAGCCACTCCGCGCGCCAGCCGCTCGTGAGCCAGCCTTCGAGCCCGCACGCGGGCGCGCCCCACTGGAAGAAGCACGCGACGAGGAAGGAGATGACCATCGCGGAGATTTCGCTCCAGGCGTTCAGGCGGTGCCAGAACCAGCGGAGGATGTAGATGAGGCCCGTGCCGGCGCCGATCTGGAGGATGAGGTCGAAGCCGCCCTTCGCGTTCTGGAGGACGAGCGCCATGACCGCGCAGCCGACGAGGAGGACGAGCATGAAGACGCGGCCCATGAGGACCTGCTTCTTCGGGCTCGCCTGCGGGTTCACGAAGCGGACGTAGAAGTCCTGCACGAGGTAGGACGAGCCCCAGTTGAGGTGCGTGGCGATCGTCGACATGTAGGCGGCGATGAGCGAGGCCGCGACGAGACCGAGCCAGCCGGGCGGCAGACGGGAAACCATCGCCGGGTAGGCCATGTCGTCCTTGACGAACTGCGCGGCCGCGTCCGGGAAGGCGGCCTGGAGCGAGGCGACGTCCGGGAAGACGACAAGCGAGGCCAGGGCGACGATGAGCCACGGCCAGCTGCGGAGCGCGTAGTGGAGGAAGTTGAAGAGCATCACCGCGCCGACGGCGTTCCGCTCGTCCTTCGCGGAGAGCATGCGCTGGGCGATGTAGCCGCCGCCGCCCGGCTCCGCGCCGGGGTACCAGGTCGCCCACCACTGCACGGCGACGGGCAGGACGAGGACCGTCATCAGCGTCGACTTCCAGCCCGGGCCGGAGACGGCCGGGAAGAGGGACATCTTCGCCGCGACGGCGGGGTTCTTGAAGAGCGCCGCGAGCGTGCCCGAGCCGTCGGGCCCGCACATCTTCACGGCGAAGTAGGCCGCCGCGACGGCGCCGAGCATCGCGACCGCGTACTGGTAGAAGTCCGCCCAGATCGACCCCGTGAGGCCGCCGAGCGTCGCGTAGACGCCCACCGAGACGAGCGCCACGGCGAGCGTCGTCGCGGGCGAGAGGCCGAAGATCGTCGCGCCGATCTTGATCGCCGCAAGCGAGACGGTGCCCATGATGATGACGTTGAAGACGAGCCCGAGGTAGACGGCGCGGAAGCCGCGCAGCGCCTTCGCCGGCGCGCCCGCGTAGCGGATCTCGTAGAAGCCGAGGTCCGTCGAGAGGGCGCTGCGGCGCCAGAGCTTCGCGTAGACGAAGACCGTGAGCATGCCCGTGAGGAGGAACGCCCACCACGCCCAGTTCCCCGCCACGCCCTGCGTGCGGACAAGGTCCGTGACGAGGTTCGGCGTGTCGCACGAGAACGTGCAGGCGACCATCGAGACGCCCAGCAGCCACCACGGCATCGAGCGGCCCGAGAGGAAGAAGTCCTCCGCCGACTTCGACGCGCGTTTCGCGGCCCACGCGCCGATGACGATCACGCTCGCGAGAAAGCCGACGATGATGCCGATGTCAAGACCCGAGAGACCCCTCATGTCACTCAACCTCCACTTTGACGTCCGGGAACCACTTCTGCGCCCACTTGGCGCAGTCCTCGAAGCCCGCGACGGCCTCCTTCACGAAGACGGGCGCGAACTCGGCGGCCCCTTCCACCTCCGTGTAGAGGAGCTGGAGCGTGAGCGCCGCGCCGAGCATCTGCTTCGACCACGGGAGCGGCCCCGTGCGGAGCGTGTCGCGCCCCTTGCGGACGAGGCGGTTGAGGAGCTGGTTCATGTAGCCGACGTTCTCCTTCTTCCCGTAGAAGCGGCTCCAGTCGATCTTCTGCGCACGCTCGGGAATCTTCTTTCCCTTCACGGTCCGCACGTGCTGGAGGGTGATCGCCTTCGGGTCGACGGCGACGACCTCGGTGCCATCCTTGAACTTGAAGCCCTTCGCCTTCTGGATGAACAGCTTCTGCAGCTCCTGCATGTACTGGACCTTCGTCATCTGCGCACGCACCTCCTCCCGTCCCTCGGGCGTTTCGGTGTCGTCGAGGAGACGCTGGAGCTGCCGCAGCGCGGGCTCCCAGTCGAGCGTCTTCAGGCGCGCGTCGACGAGCTCGGCGAAGAGGTCTTCAGCCGCCTTCGTCTCCTCGGCGGCCTTCGCCTTGCGCTCTTCGGCGGCCTTCGCGGCGGCGGCGGCCTTCGCCTCCGCCTCCGCCTTCTTCTTCGCCTCGCGTTCGGCCTTGTCCACCAGGCGCTTGATCTGCTGCTGGGCGGACCGGACGAGCGAGACGGAGCGCGTGCGGATGACGGCGGCCTTGCGCTGCGTCTGCTCCACGCACTTCATGCCCTTCAGCTGCTCGAAGCCCTCCACGAGGATCTGCGAGAGCTTGGCGAGCGCGCGCACGGTCTCCTCGTCCTCGCCCGTCAGCTTCTCCACGGCCTTGCCCTTCTCCAGCAGGAGAATGACGTTCCCCTGCACGCGGATGTCCGCCGCACGGCAGGCATAGACGTCCGCCCACAGTTCGACGAACTGCTTCACGGCGGCGGGCACGGCGACCTCAGGAGCCTTCTCCGCCTCGCCGGCGGCCGGCGCCTCCTCGGCGGCCTCCTTCTTCGCAGGGGCGGCCTCCTTCGCGGCGGTCTCCTTCCCCTTTGCCGCCGGAGCGGTCGGCTTCGCCCCCGGCTTTGCCGCCGGGTCGGTCGGCTTCGCGGCATCCGCCTGGGCGACCGCGTTCGTGGTGCCTGCGGCGGCGGCGACCGCGTTCGTGGTGCCCGCGCTGGCGGCGGCGGCCTCCTCGGCCTTCGCCTTCGCCTCGGCGGCGGCGGCGTTCGCCTCGGCCTCGGCCTGCGCGGCCGCGGCGACGAAGAGCTGGTTCGTATAGGCGATCGCGTCCGCGACGTCCTTCGTGGGCGGCGCCTCGATGAAGGCCCGCGCGGCGTCCCGCAGATCCGGCGGCACGCTCCCCTTGAGCTGGCGCACGGCGCTGTCCATTTCCTTGTCGCACTTTGCGACGAGCGCGTGGAAGTCCTCGCCGAACTTCGCGATGGACTTGAGCGTCGTCACGACGGCGCCCTTCGCCTTGTCGCGCGTCTCGACGAGGTGCTGGTAGGCTTCGCGCTTCTCGCGCGCCTGCTCCGACTTGACGTACCAGAAGAGCCCGCCCACGACGAGCAGGATCAAAAGGACGATGCCGCCCACGACCATGCCCACGATCGCGCCGACGCCCAGGTGCTTCTCCTCGGCGACCTCTTCGCCCTCGGCGGCCGACAGGTCGGGGTTCATGCCCTCCGCCGCCATCGGCGCCGTCTCCTCGGCGGTGAGCTTCATCTTGATCTTCGTGCCCTTGATCTTCACCTTCGGCGCAGCCATCTTCGAGGTCTTGCCGGACCCCATCTTCGAGAGGAAGCGCTTGAAGTCGCCGAGCAGGGACTGGTAGGTCGGGTAGCGCATCGACGGCTCGACTTCGAGCATGCGCATGATGATGGGGTCAAGGTCCGGCGGCAGGTCGGCGCGCACCTCGCTTGGCTTGCGCGGCGGCCCGTTGAAGCGCGCCTTCACCACCTCGGTCGCGTCCTCGCCCTCGAACGGCGCCACGCCCGTGAGCGCGTGGTAGAGCGTGCCGCCGAGGGAATAGATGTCGGCGCGGTAGTCGATCTTCTGGCGGCGCACCTTCTCGGGGGAGATGTAGTAGGGCGTGCCCCAGATCTCGCTGGAGTCGCCCTGCATCGCGGCGAGGCCGAAATCGACGAGCTTCGCGTTGCCGTCCGCGTCGAAGAGCACGTTCTCGGGCTTCACGTCGCCGTGGACGAGCCCCTGCTCGGCGGCGAGCGCAAGCGCGTCAGCCACCTGCTGGCCCACCTTCATCACGCGCACGGGGTCCATCGTGCCGGGGTTCGCCTCCATCTCCTTGTCGAGGGAACCGCCGCTCACGAGCTCCATCGCGATGTACGGCATGCCGTTCTCCTGGCCGAAGGAGTAGATCTGCGCGATGTTCGGGTGGTTGAGGCGCGCCGCCGCCTGGGCCTCGCGCTGGAAGCGCTCCACGAACGCGGGGTCCGCGCCGAGGGACTTCAGCATCACCTTGATGGCGACCTTGCGGTCCAGCATCTTGTCGCGCGCCAGGTAGACGCCGCCCATGCCGCCGTGGCCCAGCTCCCGCTCCAGGACGAAGTGTCCGAAATCGGACGGCGTGGGAATCATCTGTTCTTCGTTTTCTTCGCTCATGAACTCGCTCCACTCTTCAAAACACGAATCATTATAGCACGAATCCCGCTTTCGCGTCCACCCGGCACCGTCACTCGATCGGCCCCCACCGGTGGGTGAACGGCCAGAAGACGCCGCCGGCGATGCCGCGCAGGTTGCGCGCGGGGACGGGCCCCCAGTACCGGCTGTCGTAGCTCGACGGCGAGTTGTCGCCGCAGGCGTAGTATTCGTCCGCCCCCAGCTTCACCACGTCCGTCTCCGCCGCGAGCGTGCGTCTGGGCATCACGTAGTCGCCGCGCCCCGAGACCTGGTAGCCCGCGTACGGATACTCCCTCTCGTGCCATCTCTCGCGGTTCTGGATCTGCGCGATGCGGCGCGGCTCCATCGGCACGGCGCCGTCCACGTGGAGACGGCCGTCCTTGATCTGCAGCGTCTCGTTCGGCGTGCCGGTCATGCGCTTGATGTAGTGCGTGCCCTGCTGCAGCTTGTCGATGCCCGTCGTGGAGAAGATCATCACGTCGCCGCGACGCGGATGACGGAAGTTCCAGAGCCAGCGGTTGACGAAGAGGAAGTCGCCCGTCGCGACGTAGCCGCTCCAGAGCGGCTGACCCGCGCGCACAGCCTCCCCCGGGCGGAGCCCGTTCGGCAGCTGGAACGTCGTCTGGCGGTAGGGGCCGTCGCCCGTCTCCGACGGGTGGAGGACGTCCGTCGGCACGAGCATCTGCGCGCTCACCGTCCCCGTCGCGCCGTTGACGACGCGCATGTCGTAATGTCCCGTGTTCGTGGGGCGGAACTGCAGCGAACCCGCGAACGGCGCCTTGAACGCGGTGTACATCTTGCCCGTCACGAGCCACTTGCCCCACTTGAGCGGCGTCGTGTCCCACACCGTCGCCTGCGCCGGGCTGCACGGCTCGGAGTGGTTGCCGTAGAGGGTCGGCTGCATGGAACCCGTGGGGATGTTGAACGGCTCGTAGAAGTACGCGCGGAACGCCATCGCAACGGAGATCGAGACGACGAGGATGTCCAGCCACTCGCGGCCGGCCGCCCAGCTCTTCGGCGGGTCGAGGAACGCGAGCAGCGACTTGCAGTCCTCCACGTTCCGCGCCGCCCAGGCGGCGCGCAGGTTCCGCATCCGCTCCCCGAACTCGCCCCCCTCGCGGTAGGCCGGCAGATCCTCGTAGGAGAGGATGAACGTGCGCGCGGCCCCCAGCACGGCCTTCGTCTCCTTCCGCCGCTGCGCCTTCGCCGTGAACGGCACCACGCCCCAGCAGAGCGACCACAGGCACCAGACGAGGAAGCCCGCGCCGCCCACCGTCGCGACGGAACAAAGAAAATCAAACGACATCTCAGCCCTCCTTCACGGTCCCCTTGAGGACGGCGATGAACGCGCTCTGCGGCACGTTCACGTGGCCGAACTCCTTCATGCGCGCCTTGCCGCGCTTCTGCTTCTCCAGCACCTTCATCTTGCGCGTCACGTCGCCGCCGTAGAGCTTCGCGAGCACGTCCTTGCGGAACGGACGGATGTCCTCGCGCGCGATGATCTCGCGCCCGATCGCCGCCTGCACGGGGATCTTGAACATGTGCGGCGGGATCGTCTCGGCGAGCGCCTTGCACATCTGGATGCCGCGCGCGCGCGCCTTGTCGCGGTGGACCATCGTCGCGAAGGCGTCCACCTGCTCGGAGTTGAGCAGGATGTCCATGCGCACGATGTCGCTCTCCTGGTAGCCCGCCGGCTCGTAGTCCATCGAGGCGTAGCCGTGCGACACCGACTTGAGCGTGTCGTGGAAGTCGATGAGGATTTCGTTGAGCGGCAGCATGCAGTGGAGCATCACACGGTGTCCGTCCACCGTCTCGGTCCCCTCCAGCACGCCGCGCCGGTCGAGGACGATGCGCATCACGTCACCGATCGCGTCGCTCGGCGTGATGATGCGCGCCTTGATGATCGGCTCGGAAATCGATTCGTACGCGCTCGGCTCCGGCATCTGGAGCGGGTTGGCGAGATCCTTCACCGTGCCGTCCTTCATCTTCACCTTGTAGACGACGCCCGGCGTCGTCGAGATGATGTCGAGGTTGAACTCGCGCCGCAGGCGCTCCTGCACGATTTCCATGTGGAGGAGGCCGAGGAAGCCGCAGCGGAAGCCGAATCCGAGCGCGATCGAGCTTTCGTGGTGGAAGGAGAAGGCGGAATCGTTGAGGTGCAGTTTTTCAAGGCCCTGGCGCACCTTGTCGAATTCGTCCGTGGACATCGGGTAGATGCCGCAGAACACCGTCGGCCGCAGCTCCTTGAAGCCGGGCAGCGGCTCGTCCGACCCGAGGCGCGCCGTCGTCACGGTATCGCCGATCTTGATCTCGCTCGGATCCTTCACCGTCCCCACGAGATAGCCCACCTGCCCGGCCTCCAGCCTGTCGGCGGGCTTCTTCGTGGGCGAGAAGATGCCCACTTCGTGGAGCGTCGTCGTGACGCCCGAACTCATGAACTTCACCGTGTCGCCGCTCTTCACCGCGCCGTCCACGATGCGCACGTAGGTGATCACGCCCCGGAACTCGTCGAAGACGGAGTCGAAGACGAGGGCCCGGAGGGGCGCATCGACGCCGCGCGTCTTCGGCGGCGGGATGCGCTTCACGATGGCCTCCAGCACGTCGGGGCACCCCACGCCCGTCTTCGCGGAGACGAGCAGGGGCTCGTCCATCGGGATCGCGAGGATGTCCTCCACCTGCTGCGAGACGCCCGCCACGTCCGCGCCGGGCAGGTCGACCTTGTTGAGGACGGGCACGATCTCCAGGTGCGCGTCCTGCGCGAAGTAGGTGTTCGCGACGGTCTGCGCCTCCACGCCCTGCGCGGCGTCCACGACCAAGAGCGCGCCCTCGCACGCGCCCATCGAACGGCTCACCTCGTAGGCGAAGTCGACGTGTCCGGGCGTGTCGATGAGGTTGAAGAGGTAGCGCTTCCCGTCCTTCGCGTGGTACATCATCGAGACGGGGTGGCTCTTGATCGTGATGCCGCGCTCGCGCTCCAGGTCCATCGCGTCGAGCGTCTGTTCCTTCAGTTCGCGCAGCGGCACCGCCTTCGTGAGTTCGAGGATGCGGTCGCTGAGCGTCGTCTTTCCGTGGTCCACATGCGCGATGATGCAGAAGTTGCGGATGTTGTCGAGTGTCTTCTCCATAGGCAGGGATGAAGTATAGCACAAAAATGCCGCCAGACAACGTGTCCGGCGGCATTTTCAAACTGGCGCGCGCATCCACGCGCCCGGCAGGGCGATCGGCCTTTACGCCTCGGGCTTGGTCTTGCGCAGACCCAGACCGCGGTCGCCTTCCTTCCACTGGCCACGGGCCTGGAGGAGGTTGACGCGCTCGAAACGCTTGAGGACGTTGCGCTTGGACGTGATCTTTCCAGATCCCTTGAGACTACGATGCTGACTCATTTCTTCTTCTCCTGTTCGAAAATTGAGTTTCTAGTATAGCATATCCCCTCCGAAAAGGGAATAGGTTCTCTCCGATTTTATTTTTTGAGCGAGGCACCCGTCGAGGCGTTGCCCACGAACGTGGCATAGCGTTCCAGCCAACCGCCCTTGATGCGGGGCGTCCAGGGCTTGAGGGCCTTGCGGCGCTTCGCGATCTCGGCCTTCGTCAGCTTCGCGGAAATCGCGCGCTTCGGGATGTCGATCGTGATTTCGTCGCCGTCCTTCAGGAGGCCGATGAGCCCACCCTCGGCCGCCTCGGGCGAAACGTGCCCCACGCACGCGCCGTGCGTCGCGCCGCTGAAGCGTCCGTCGGTGATGAGCGCCACGCTCTCGCCGAGTCCCGCGCCGATGATGTAGCTCGTGGGCGCGAGCATCTCCTGCATGCCCGGCCCGCCCTTCGGCCCCTCGTAGCGGATCACGACGACGTGCCCCGGCTTCACCTTGCCGCCGAGGATGCCCGCGCAGGCCTCCTCCTGGCTGTCGAAGCAGATCGCCTTGCCCGTGAACGTCATCATCGAGGGGGCGACGCCCCCCTTCTTCACGACGGCGCCGCGTTCCGCGAGGTTGCCCCAGAGGACGGCGAGGCCGCCGTCCGCCGAGTAGGCGTTCGTGAGCGTGCGGATCACGTCGTCGTCCGCGATCTTCGCCGCCGCGACCTGTCGGCCGAGCGTCTTCCCCGAGACGGTCTTCGCCGTGAGGTTGAGGAGCTTCTTCGGGAGGCGCTTGAGGATCGCCATGACGCCGCCCGCGCGGTCGAGGTCGCTCACGTGGTAGTGTCCCGACGGCGCGAGCTTGCAGATGTAGGGCGTACGGGCCGAGATCTCGTTCATCCGTTCGAGCGAGTAGTCGACGCCCGCCTCGCGCGCGATCGCGAGCGTGTGGAGGACCGTGTTCGTGGAGCCGCCCATCGCCATGTCGAGCGTGAGGGCGTTGTCGAGGCTCGCCTGCGTGACGAGGTCGCGCGGACACGGCCCGCCCGCCTTCGCGAGCGCCACCGCGCGGAACGCGGCCTGGCGGTAGAGTTCCTTCCGGCGCGGATCGACCGCGAGGACCGTCCCGTTCCCGGGAAGCGCCATGCCGAGCGCCTCGTAGAGGCAGTTCATCGAGTTCGCCGTGAACATCCCGCTGCACGAACCGCAGCCCGGGCAGCTCGTCTCCTCCACGGCCTCCAGCTCCCTCTGCGTGATCTTGCCCACGTTCTCGGCGCCCACGGCCTCGAAGACCGAGTTGAGGTCGGTGTCCGCGCCCGTCTTCGGGTGATGGCCGGGCGCCATCGGACCGCCCGAGGCGAAGATGGTGGGGATGTTCACGCGCAGCGCGCCGATGAGCATGCCGGGCACGATCTTGTCGCAGTTCGGCACGCAGATGAGCGCGTCGAAGCAGTGCGCGCGCGCGACGGTCTCCACGCTGTCCGCAATCAGCTCTCGGCTCGGCAGGGAGTACTTCATGCCCGCGTGCGCCATCGCGATGCCGTCGCAGACGGCGATCGTGTTGAACTCCATCGGCACGCCGCCCGCCTCGATCACGCACTGTTTGATCCATTCGCCCACCTTGTTCAGGTGGCAGTGACCCGGCACGAAGCTCTCGTAGCTGTTGCAGATGCCGATGAACGGCTTCTTCATGTCCGCGCGCGTCAGCCCCGTCGCGAACAGCAGCGACCGGTGCGGCGCGCGCTCGTTGCCGGCCTTCACCTGATCCGAAATCATCTTCCGCTTCATCTTCCAGACTCCTTCTCGCTTTTCTTTCCCGAAATCCGTCCGCACAGTATAGCACAATTGGGATTGGTGTTAGGTTTCCCGCGCGACCGCAATCCCCGCCCACATGTCTCGGCGCGTGGCGTCCGAACGCGCCCCTCCCACTCGGCCACGCCGCCTACCCCAACGGGAGGGCCGCAACGTGTTGCAGCCGCCGAGGGACTGCACCTTTTCATTTCGATCTCCGCGATCTATGATTACATGAAGTCCCCGATATTGTCCGGCTTGTCGGGGGCTGGCGGCAACGCCGCAACAAGTTTTCGGAACATCGTCAACAACGCGGGAACGTCGTTTGTCATCGTATCCCACAGGATGCCGAAGTCAATGCCGGAATAGTCATGTACCAGCTTATGCCGGAATCCCGCAATGTCCGCCCATGGGACTTCTGGATGGACTGCACAGTACGCTTCCGTAACGTTGTTGGCAGCCTCGCCGAGAACGATGAAATCGAGAATGATGGCCCGCGTAAGACGATCGTCGAAAAACAACTTGTCGCGCGAGGTCTCGCGGGTTTCCTGCTCGATGCGCTCCAACGCCTGGAGCATATGCACAATGCGGGTCTCGTCCCGATACCCGCCGTCAAGCATTCCAGTCATATCGCGACGGCCTCCCGGCACACACGCTCCGCAAAGCGTGGTTCGCGCAACAGCGCGGTGTTTACGGTCAGCTCGACTTTCCGTCCAAGAAGGTGCGACAGTTCGCGTTCGAAGCGAACGTATTCGACAAGCCCGATGCCGTCGCTAAACTTGACGAGGAAATCAACATCGCTGTCGGGGCGTTCCTCCCTGCGGGCGCACGAACCAAAGACCCAAAGCCGTTCGGCTTTATGCCCCTTTGCGAGAGCGTGAATCGCATCACGCTTCGCGGCTATTTCGTCCATCATGCACATGCGCAAATCCTCCGCCCAAGCCCCGTAACGCCGTTTCGAGGCATACACTACCCACGCAAAAGACACATGAAGTATACCATCCCACCCCCCAAGCGTCAATGAGGACAGGAGTTAGGTGTTAGGTTTCAGGTTTCAGGTGTTAGGTGTTAGCTTCTAGGGGATGGGTCGCGCTCCCGCGCGACCGCAATCCCCGCCCACATGTCTCGGCGCGTGGCGTCCGAACGCGCCCCTCCCACTCGGCCACGCCGCCTACCCCAACGGGAGGGCCGCAACGTGTTGCGGCCGCCACACGGAACGCCCCAGATTTTTCCGCATCGTAATCTCATTCGGGCAACCACGGCAAAACGCGGGATTCCGCAGTGGCGATTTTCACGCAGAGGCCGCGGAGAGGCAGAGAGCGCAGAGAGGAAAATTGAGACGACGACGGGGAACGAGAGAGCCGGCGACATCTCAGAACGTATCTTGTCGCCATGAATCTCCCGCTTGGATTGCCTGTCAACTTCGGCAGGGAGAAACTCGTCGATCAACCCAATCAATCTCTGCGCTCTCTGCCTCTCCGCACCTCTGCGTGAGACAAAACGACGACGCGCGAGACGACGGACGGCAAGCGGGCACCACTGCAAGGCGGTGGTGGGTGGGAGTGGGAGGGAGAGGTACGCCTCAGGAGGGGAATCTCACGCAGACACCCCCTCCCTTCCTTCCCGGAGCGTTACTGTACAAATCTTGGGTGGACGAGAGTCCCTGCGGCTACCACGTCATGCGCGTGGGCACGCCCGCCGCGTGCAGGGCGTCCTTGATCTGGGCGATCGTGTAGTCGCCGAAATGGATCATGCCCGCGACGATGGCCGCGTCGGCCTTCGCCTCGCGGAAGACCGTCACGAGGTGTTCGGGGCGTCCGGCGCCGCCGGAGGCGACGACGGGCACGGGGACCGCCTCGGCGATGCGGCGCGTGAGGTCGAGCTCGAAGCCGTCGCGCGTCCCGTCCGCGTCGACGGAGTTGACCACGATCTCGCCCGCGCCGAGGTCGGCCGCGCGCTTCGCCCACTCCACGGCGTCCATGCCCGTGAACTCGCGGAACCCGCGCGTCGTGATCTCGTAGCCGCTCGGACAGCGCGCGCTCCGCACGGGGTCCATGCCGAGGACGATGCACTGCGCGCCGAACGCCTTCGCGCCGTCGGCGACGATCTGGGGATTCCGCACGGCGAGGGAGTTGACGGAAACCTTCTCCGCGCCGGCGAGAATCACGCGCTCCATGTCCGCCAGGGACGAAATGCCTCCGCCCACGGCGAACGGGATGCGCACCGCACGCGCCACGGCCTCGACCATGCCGAGGTCGATCGGACGATGCTCGGCGGACGCCGTGATGTCGTAGAACACGAGTTCGTCCGCCCCGCCCTCCGAGTAGGCGACGGCCATTTCCACCGGATCGCCGAGATCGACGTTGTTCTTGAATTTCACGCCCTTCGTGACGCGCCCGTTCCGCACGTCAAGGCAGGGGATCACGCGCTTCGTCAGCATGACACGAACTCCTTCAGCAACTCCAGGCCGACGCGCCCCGACTTCTCGGGGTGGAACTGGTAGGCGACGAGCGCCCCCTTCGCGACGGCGCTCGTGAACGTGACGCCCGCATACGCCGTCGTCCCGACCGTGCAGGGCCCCAGCTCGGCGTAGTAGGAGTGGACGAAATAGTATTCGGCGTCCTGCGCGGCGCCCGCGCGGTGGACCTGGTTCCAGCCGATCTCCGGCACCTTGAAGCCCGGCACGTCGGGGAAACGCCGCACGCGCCCCGGCAGGATGCCGAGCGTGTCCACGCCGCCGTCCTCCTCGGAATGCTCGAAGAGGATCTGCATTCCCAGGCAGATGCCCAGGAACGGCCGCCCGGAGGTCGCCGCCCCGCGCACCGCCTCCTCAAGCCCCAGCGCGCGCAGGTTCGCCATCGCACTCCCCGCCGCGCCGACGCCCGGAAAGACGACCCGTTCCGCCGCGCGGATCACCGCCGGATCGCGCGTCACCTGCGCCTCGACGCCCAGCGCCGCGAACGCATTGCGCACGCTCGTCAGGTTTCCGGCCTTGTAGTCAACGATTGCCAACATAGTCTTGTGTCCCGTTTGGCCGCACAGTATACCACATCAGGGGAGGGGCTTCCATGCGGGCATTTCCCGGAGGAGCCAGGCGCCGGGCTTCAGCCTGAAGTCGCCGTGCGCGGCGTCGACGAAGCCCGCGTCGAAGGGCTGCTCGGGCGTGCCGTTGACGATGCGGAAGCCGGCGGCGATGCGCGGGTCGGGCTTCGCCGTCTGCACGCCGTTCGTCCCGACGGTGTTGATCACGAGGTTGCCCGCGATCGGCGCCATGCGCGCGAGGCATTCGCTCGCCTTGCCGTCCAGCGCGAGCAGCTGCCGGCGGCAGTCGATGAAGACATTGTTCTCCACGGGGTTGTAGAGCGGTTCGCGCGGATGATCCTGCATGATCTTCGCGAGGCGCGGATACTTCGCCGCCCACACGCCGTTCGTGTAGTCGAGCTTCTTCGCCTTCTCCTCCAGCATCCACGAGGAGCCGCCGTGTTCAAGGGAGTTCCAGTGCTTCCACGTCATGCCCCGGCAGTCGATCGAGAGGCCGATCTGGCAGCGCGAGAAGACGTTGTTGCGGATGGGATGCTCGCGCCCGCCGCCCACCATGATGCCGCGCGCGACGTTGTGGAAGACGTTGCCGTAGACGGCGTCGCCGCAGTCGCAGTCGTCGAAGTAGAAACCCATCGTGTTGGCGTGGTCGCCCTCCGCGCCGAGGTCGTGCGTGTTGTTGTAGCGCAGGACGTTCCCCATCGTCGTCCAGTCGCGCCCCGTGTAGTACGCGCCGGCGTCGCCCGTCTCCAGCAGCACGCGGAAGACCTCGTTGTACTCGAAGAGGTGTTCGTTGCCGCCGTAGAGGACGGCCGAGTGCGGCGCGTCGTGCATCCTGTTGCGGCGCAGCGTCACGCCGCAGCCGTTCACGCCGATGGCGGGCGCGTAGGTGCGCCGGAAGAGGGCCCAGTCGTGGATGTGGCAGCCCTCCACGAGCGTCTCGGCCTTCACGAGCGTCCGGCGGTCGCCGCCGCTGACGTCGATGCCCGCACAGCCGACGTCGCAGACCTCGGTGTTCCGCACCACGTTGCGGGAGCCGCCGACGGTGAGGCCCGTGCCGCCCAGGTTCGCGACGCGGCAGTCCACGAAGGACACGTCCGACCCGCGCAGCACGACGCCCCGGCCATGGCCGTACTCGAAGGCGAGGCGCTCGAAGCGCAGATGCCGCACATCCGCCGCGTGCAGGATCGGCTCGGAGGTGAAGGCGAGCGTCACCGCGTCCGCCGCCTGCGGCGCGCCCTTCGGCGGGTAGAGGTAGAGCAGCTTCTTCGCGCGGTCAAGCCACCACTCGCCGGGCGCGTCCAGTTCCTCCAGCAGGTTGAACGCATAGAAGCGGCGCTCCTTGCGTCCCCACGTGCCGCCCATGACGCCATAGGGGACGCTCGCGGCGAGGCGGACGACGTGGTTCGTGCCGTTCTCGGCGCCGTAGCGCGCGGCCCGCACGGAGTGGTTGTCCCAGTCGTGCGTCCAGTAGCCGTTCAGCCACACGCCCGCGTCGAAGTTCCAGCGCGCCGCACGCGGGTTGTCGTAGACGAACGCGCCGGGCGTGCGGGCGTCGCTGCCGCCGGGATTCCGCTTCACGAGACCGCCCCGGTCGACCACCTGCGTGAACGAGGTGAAGCCGGCGTTCGGCCACCGCGCAAGCGTGCCCGGGCGGCCGCCAACGAAGAGGAGCGGGGCCGTGGGCGTACCACCGAAGGCCTGCGCCAGCGCGGGGATCTGCGCGGGCGCGAGGGACGAGATGTCCGCCACGTACACCTTGCCGCGCGCCTCCTCCGGGAGGCGCGCGAGAACGGCCGGGTCGTCCACCTTCCTGAAGCGCTCCGGCGGCACGCGCACGCCGGCCGTCAGGCGCGCGCACCCCGCCCCGGCCGTGCGCCACACGACGGGGGCCTCGGCCGTGCCGGAGTCCGCCGCCGTCAGCCGCAGGCCGCTTCCCACGAAGTAGTCGCCCGGGGCGAACGCAACCGTGACCGCCTCGCCCGGCTTGACGGCGCCGGCCTTCCGCGCCGCGCGCACGCCGTCCACGGCGTCGTGCGCCGTGCGCCACGGCCGCGCCGGGGAGCCGTCGCCCCCCGCCGCCGTCCGGGCATCCACATAGAACGTCGCGGACGACGCGGACAGCGCCGTCGCCACGACCCCCAACGCGAGTCTGAAGTGTGTTTTCATGTGGGCATTATAGCAAACCCGGCAGTTCCGTGCCCAACGTGTTGCCGCTCAGAACGCTCAGAACGAGGCGGCGAGGCCGGCGGAGACGACGAGGCCGGAGAAGTCGACCCGCGCGGAGAGGCCGTCCGCCGAGGCGCCGAAGCGGTCGATCCACTCGTACCCCACCTCCGCGAAGAGGCCGAGGCCGTCCGTCAGGCGCGCCGTCAGCCCCACCTCGCCCGCGCCGAAGGGCACGTCTCGGCCCGTCACGGCGAACGTGGCTGTCTCGACCTTGCCCGCCACGCCATTCGTGTAGGTCGTGTGCGTGAGCGTGTACGTGCCGTTGCGCGCCACGCTCCACGCGCATTCACCCTCGCCCGCCAGTCCCTCGGCAATCGCCGCGCCATCCTGTGCAATCGCAACAGTCGCCCATCGCCGCCATTCCACAGGCTCGAATACGCCAGCTCTTCATCGCCCGTCGATGGGCGGATGCCGTTGTGCTTGATCGAGAGCCGGAACGGCTCTGTCGTCGCCATCATCGTCGCGGCGGAGCCAGTGGTCGCACAGAGCCCGATGAGTGCGTAGAGCAGGGCGACACTTCCCGCACGCACCGACCGCATCGCCGCTTCCACAGTTTTCATCACGCAGCCTCCTTGCTAAAACCAGAATCATTCCCTATAATGCCCGTCGTATGGAACGCCCCGTCATCCATTCCATGAAGCGTCGGTGCTTTTGCCACGACTACCACGAACGCGGCATCTACATGATCACCCTCGAAGTGGAGGGCCGTCGCCCGATTCTCGGAAGCCTTGCCGGCGAAAGTGTCGCCCTCTCGCCGCTCGGCGAGGCCGTCGCCGACTGCTGGCGGTAAATACCGCGCTTCCATCCCGAGGTGCAGCTGCTTGAATGCGCCGTCATGCCCGACCACTTCCATGGCCTTCTCTTCGTGCGCCGCCGCATGGCCCGCCATCTGGGCGAGGTGGTGAGAGGGCTCAAAATAGGTTGCACCAAGGCTTGCCGCGCCATATATGGCGATCCACCAAACCCGCCTGCGCACCCCGCTGGCACACCGCCGAATCAACTTGGCGGCAGATCTTTCGGAATCAATGCCCAGCTCGGCGAAGGCCCGTCCGGGTGCAACGCCCGGTCTGGTGAAGGGCCATACATGGCCCGTTCCCTCTTCACCCCCGGCTACCACGACCGCATTCTCACCCACAAGGGCCAGCTTGAGATCCTCTTCCGCTACATCCGCGGCAATCCCCGCCGCCTGGCGGTACGTCGTGCCCACCCCGACTACTTCACGCGCATCAACGCCCTGCCGCTCGCCGGGGCAACCTATGCCGCCTACGGCAACCCGTTCCTGCTCAACCGCCCCGGCCGGCTTCAGATCCAGTGCTCGCGCCGCATTTCGCCCGAAGCCCTCGCCGCCGAACAGGCCCGCCTCCTCGACGCCGCCGCGCGCGGCGCGGTGCTTGTTTCGCCCTGCATCAGCCCCGGCGAGAAGCTGATCGCCCGCGCCGCGATGGAAGAAGGCCTGCCGCTCATTGCGCTCAAGGCCGACGGCTTCGCGCCCAGGTACAAGCCGCCGGGCCGCTCCTTCGACGCCTGCGCAAAAGGCAAGCTGCTGCTGCTCGCACCGGTGGAGAATCGCGCCATGTATGGCGCTCCACCGAACCGGCCGACGCACCACAATGGCGCAAAGCAACCAGCTGCCGCGCGGTTCGGTGCCGCTCCATACATGGCGAGGCTCACCCGTTCCCAATGCCTTGCCCTCAACCAGCTCGCGGCCGACATCTGCGGCCCGGGCGCCGCCGCGCTCAACTACGCGGGCATCGTGCCATTGGAGCAGCCTCATTCCGCCGCCCCCATTCCGTTCTTCACCGGGCCGTAGATCAGGAAGTCGCGGTTCTTGATCATGTCGTAGTCGGCCTTGATGCGGTCTGCCGAAAGCGAACCGCCCCGCAGACGG
>URIT01000052.1 GCA_900547945.1 uncultured bacterium | reverse complement strand
AACTCGCACGGTCCCGCGTTCGTGGAGCAGCGGTGCGCAATGGACCCGCGCCGCCCTCGGTCGCGACAAGCGCGACTCTCCCGTACCCGGCGCGCAATGGACCCGCGCCGCCTCGGTCGCGACAAGCGCGACCCTCCCGTGCGCCGTATCCGCCGGGTTACCATGTGGTGCCGTGGTAGGGGCCGACGTCCTCGGCGGCCCGTGCGTCCGATGGCGTTTCCGTGTACGTGCCGCGCCGCCCTCGGTCGCGACAAGCGCGACCCTCCCGTGCCCGGCGCGCAATGGATCCACGCCGCCTCGGCCGCGACAAGCGCGACCCTCCCGTGCCCGGCACGCAATGGACTCGCGCCTCCTCGGTCGCGACAAGCGCGACCCTCCCGTGCCCGGCACGCAATGGACCCGCGCCGCCCTCGGTCGCGACAAGCGCGACCCTCCCATGCGCCGTATCCGCCGGGTTACCATGTGGTGCCGTGGTAGGGGCCGACGTCCTCGGCGGCCCGCGCGTCCGATGGCGTTTCCGTGTACGTGCCGGGCCGCAGTCGGACGTCCCGCGCCGGGCCTCCCCGTCAGCGCACAGAAAGTTTTTTTGGTACAATGCCCTTCCCTTTCGGGGGGCTTGTTTTGTCCATGCACCGTTCTATTTTCCTTGCCTGTCTCGCCCTGGCGGCCTGTGCCGCCGGCGGCGTCGCCGATCCGTTCTACGTACACGTGAACCCCAGCCTCCGCACGGCCTACCATTCGCGCGCGCGCATCGTCGAGGACCGTCCCATGCTCATGACCCTCACGCGCGCGGGCTTCGACACGAAGAATGTCGGCGACTTCGGCAAGGTCGGCTTCTGGAACTGGACCGTCTCCTCCCTCACCGACCGCCGCGCCACCCGCCACCGCCGCGCCCTCAACGAAATGGACTACGGCGTCTTCTGGACGTACGTCTGGGACTTCGGCCGCCTGGACGACACGTGGCGCGGCTGGGGCCTCACCACGGACGTCATGAAGGACTGGCTCACGTTCGAGGGCTATTCCCATCCTGCCCGCCTCGCCAAGACGAACGCCTCGATCAGCGAATGGCGTCTCGCCCAAAGCCTCGACAACCCCTACCTCACGCCCTTCTACCTCGTCCGGCGCGGCCTCCACCCGCACGACTGGCTCTACGTCCAGACGGGCGTGCGCCGGGTCTTCGCGCTTACGGACGCCCTCTCCCTCACGCCCCTGTTCTTCGCGGAATGCGGAAGCGAAAACCACTTCGAACGCCGCTATGGCGCCAAGCACGGCGGCGGGCGCTACCGCTCCGGCCTCATGGCACTCAACCTCTCCCTAGAACTCGCCTGGCGCGTCTCGGACGCGGCGACGCTCTACGCGGGCGTCCACCAGTTCGGCATCGCGCACGACGACGCCCGCGCCCGCGTCAAGGCCAATCCTGCGCCGAACGCCCGCCGTGACCTGACAATCGGCACGGTGGGCGTTCGCTTCCGGTTCTAGATCGAACCGTACGGGCGGCCTAACGGCCGGCCATCATCTTCGAGAAGTCCCAGTCGCCGCGCTTCGGCGCCTTCAGGAACTCGTTCGCCTCGGGCTTGTTCGTGAACTTCAGCGCCTTCGGGTCGAAGTGCAGCTCCTCGCCGGGGAAGCGCAGCGCGACGCAGCCGATGAGCAGCGCCTCGGTGAGCGGGGCCGCGTAGGCGAGCTTCGAGCCGCAGCGCGCCGGATCGCCCGCCTGGCAGGCCTCCACGAACTCGCGGTAGTGGTTGTAGCCGCTCGCCTTGTCGCCCGCCGGGATCGCGGCGTTGAAGGCGGCCGTGTCGCCGGCGATGCAGGCCGGACGGCTCGCGTGCGAAAAGCCGATCGTCGTCGCCTTCGAGCCGATCACGATCAAGCCGTTGTCCGGGACGACGGGCGCGACGGTCGCGGGCGCCGTGTAGGGCTTCCCCTCCTTCTTCGCCTTTTCGGCCTTCCGGGCCTCGGCGTGCTTGCCGTTTTCGGCGGCAAAGGCGGCGAGACCGGGAACGGCGTCCGTCGGCGGCAGCAGGTGGCCGTCGAACCACGTGAGCTTGACGGGGTGCGGAATCCACTTGTTCGGCGCGAACGTCATCTCGATGCGAGACTTCTTCGGGTAGGCAATCGTGACGGGGCCCTCGCCGTAGGTGTCGGCCTTGACGGTCACGGGGAGGCCAAGCTCGAACGTCCAGAACGCCGGATCGGCGTTGTGGACGGCCATGTCGCCGATCGCGCCGCAGCCGTAGTCCCACCACCCGCGCCAGCAGAAGGTGTGGTAGGCGCGCGAGTAGCCGTGATCCGCGCTCGGGCCGCACCAGCAGTCCCAGGCGTTCGGCGCATAGCCCGCCGGAAGCGGCTCGGCCTTCGGATACGCCTTCATGCCCTGCGGCCACACCGGGCGGTCGGACCAGCTGTAGAGCTCCTTCACGTCGCCCCACACGCCCGCGTCGCGCAGCGCCTTGTAGCGCCACACGCCCGGATGGCCCTGGTTGCCCATCTGGCAGACGACGCCCGTCTTGAGCTGCGTCTTGAGCATGAGCTCGCACTCCTCGACGGTGCGGGCGAGCGGCTTCTGCACGTAGACGTGCTTGCCGGCGAGCATGCAGTCCACGGAGATGTAGGCGTGCGTGTGGTCCGGCGTGCCGACCTGCACGGCCTCGAACTTGTCGCCCATCGTCTTGAGCATGTCGCGGTAGTCCGTGAACTTCGGAATGCCGGGGTACTGCTTCTCCCAGCGGTCGAACGCGCCCGGGTTGATGTCGCACACCGCGACAAGCTCGCAGCCCGCCGCGATGAGGCTTTCCGTCGCGGCCCCGCCCATGCCCCCGCAGCCGACGGCGGCGAGCTTCAAGCGGCGGCCCTTCACCTCGCCCTTGAACGCGGACTTCGGGGCCAGGTCGATGCCGAACACGGGGCCGAGCGAAAAGGCGCCCAGGCAGGCGACGAAGTTGCGGCGATTGATCTTGAACATCTACTCTCTCCTTTTTTTGATTTGAAGAATTCGTGTGTCGTGGCTAGTGTAGCATTTTCGCGGATGCGGGGGAATGGAGAATTTTCCGCCCGGCGAGCGAGCCGAGGAGGATCTGGGGGTGTGCGTCGTCGATCCGCACGTCGACGAGATCGCCGACGGCGACCGGGCGGACGGGATCGAAGACGACGATGCGGTTCCCGGAGTCGCGCCCGCTCCAGCGGGCGGGGTTGCGCAGGGAGGGCCCCTCAACCAGCACCTCGCGCACGGTGCCGACGAGACGCCGGTTGCGGGCAAGGCCCCGGCGCTGCTGGTCGGCGAGGAGCACCTGGTCGCGACGCTCCTTCTCCGCCGTCGGCACGTCGTCCGGCAGCGCGGCCGCGCGCGTCCCGGGGCGCGGCGAATACTTGAAGACGAAGGCGTTGTCGAAGCCCGCCTCCTCCATGAGGGCGCGCGTCGCCTCGAAGTCTGCCTCCGTCTCGCCGGGATAGCCAACGATGACGTCGGTCGTGACGGCGAATTCGGGATCGAGCGCACGCAGCTTCGCGACGGCGGCAAGATACTCGGCGCGCGTGTAATGGCGGCCCATCTCCGCAAGCACGCGGTCGCTGCCGCTCTGCACGGGCAGGTGCAGGTGGCGGCAGGCCTTCGGGAATGCGCGGTAGGCCCGCACCAGTTCGTCCGTGCAGCCCTTCGGATGCGCGCTCGTGAAGCGGATGCGCGCGAGGTCCGGAACGCCGTTCAGCGCCTCCAGGAGGCGCGGAAACGCCTCCGCGTAGCCACCGGGCGAAGGCGCGTCCGCCTCCGTCCAGGCCTTGTTGCGCATGCCGTAGCGCAGGACGCTCTGGCCGAGGAGGCAGACCTCGCGCACGCCGCGCGCGGCGAGCGCGCCGACCTCCGCGACGACCTCGCGCGCGGGGCGCGAGTATTCGTGGCCGCGCACGTCGGGGACGATGCAGTAGCTGCAGCGGTTGTCGCAGCCGAGAAGCACGGTCACATAGCTCTGGTAGCACGCGAAGCCGGTCTGCCCGCCGGACGGGCCGGCATGGGCGTCGAGACCGGACGGCACTTCGTCGTCGTCCGGCAGTTCCAGCAGGTGCGTCTCCCCCGCGCGGCACCGCTCGACGAGGCGCGGGATGAGGCCGAAGCGGCGCGGCCCCACCGCGAAGTCGAGTCCGGGCAGCGCCTTGAAGACCTCCGCCCCCATGCGCTTCACGGCGCAGCCCATGAGCCCCACGAGCTGCACCTTGCCGCCTTCGGACGCCTTGCCGCGCCCCTCCTTCACCGCGATGAGGTTCCCGCACTTGCCGATGGCCTTGCGTTCGGCCATGTCGCGCACGGTGCAGGAGTTGACGATCACGAGTTCCGCGTCGCCCTCCTCCTGCACGCGCTCATGCCCCGCCACGTCCAGCAAGGCCCCGACGGCCTCGCTGTCGCGCACGTTCATCTGGCACCCATACGTTCGAATGAAATATTTCATGTACGTATTCGATCACCACTTTTTTGACATTAAGTGGTTAAGTAGTTAAGTGGTGTGGTTAAGTAGTTAAGTGGTTAAGTGGTTAAGTGGTCAAGTTTTAAAGCACTCAAAACATTTAACGAATCAACAACTTAAAAGCGAAGCGACTTAACCACTTAACCACTTAACCACTTAACTACTTAAAAGCGAAGCGACTTAACGACTTAATCACTTAACTACTTAAAAGCGAAGCGACTTAACTACTTAACCACTTAACCACTTAACCAACTACTTAACCACCGTATAGCTGCCGGGCTGGTAGGTTTTCTTCTCCGTCTCGCCGGGGAGCGTGACCTTGGCGACCGAACCGGCGGGCACCGTGAACTCCCAGATCCACTTGTCGCCCTCGTAGCGCCACGCGCTCGTGACGACGCCGCCGGCGGGCGTCCTGTACGCGGCCTTGACGAAGCCGAGGCGGCGGTCGGGCTGCGGCTTCATGACGATCGTCTTGAAGCCGGGGTCGCACGGGCAGGTCGCAATGCCGGCGGCCGTCTTGTAGATCCACGCGAGGACGCAGCCGTAGGCGTAGTGGTTGAAGGAGTTCATGCCGACGGGCCCGAAGCCCGTCTCCTTCACGTAGCTGTTCCAGCGTTCCCAGATCGTCGTCGCGCCCTGGTCGACCGAGTAGAGCCAGCCGGGGAAGTCGTGCCCGAGGAGGAGGTCGTAGGCGAGGTCCGTAAGCCCGTTCGCCGTCAGCGTGTCCATCGCGATCGAGGTACCGAGGAAGCCGGTGTGGAGACGCCCCCCGTTCGCCGCGATGCTGGCCTTGAGCGCCGCGACCGTCTTCGCCTTCGCCTCGCCCGCGACGAGGCCGAGCTTGAGCGCGAAGAGCGCCGGCGTCTGCATGTCGCGGAAGATCGGCAGGACGAGCCCGTCGGGAGACGCAAAGTAGGTCGCCTTCATGTAGGCGCGGGCCTCGGCGGCCATCTGGCGGTACTTCGCCTCCTCGGCGGCGCGGCCGGTGCCCCGGGCCATCTGGGCCATCATGTCGGCGTTCCAGACCCAGTAGCAGCCGCCCAGGTAGCCCCAGTAGAGGAGCGCCTCGGGCGTGGGCTTGCCGTTCCTGAAGGCGGAATACTCGGGCTTGTAGGGGCAGCTCTCGAACTTCGTGAGCGAGAGCCAGTCGTTCCACTGGTAGTTGCGGCACTCGGGCAGAAGCTCCGTGCGGTACTTCGTCTCGGCCTGGCGGGCGAGGCACTTCTCCATCGCCGCCCAGTTCTCGTCGACGATCCGCCGGTCGCCGAAGTGGCGCCAGACCGTGAACGGCACGATCACGCCCGCGTCGGACCACCCAACGCGCATCGTCTCGTTGCCGTACTGCCCGGCGGGCGCGATGCCGGGGAAGCCGCCGCGCGGATCCTGGCTGTCGCGCATGTCGCTCATCCACTTGTGGAAGAACGCCGTCGTGTCGGCGTTGAAGGCGCCGGCCTCGCAGAAGACCTGCGTGTCGGCCGTCCACCCCAGGCGCTCGTTGCGCTGCGGGCAGTCCGTCGGCACGGAGAGGTAGTTGGAGAGCTGGCCCCAGTAGACGTTGGAGATGAGCTGGTTGACGGCCTTGTCGCCCGTCTCGATGCGGCCGCGCTCCATGTCCTTCGTGATGGAGGTGACGGGCACGCTCCGCATGCACGTGAAGGTCACCGCGTCCGTCGCCGTGAGGGAGAGGTAGCGGTAGCCGAAGAAGGTGAAGCGCGGCATGTAGCGCTCCTCGCCCGTCCCGGCGAACGTGTAGACGAGGCGCATGCCGTTCGCCGGCATGCGCAGGTTCTCGCGGTAGAGCGAGCCGCCGGGACCGTCGTTCCCGCGCGCACGCTCGCCGTTCGCGTCGTTCAGCATCTCGCCCGGCAGGCAGGTGAGCACGGTGTCGCGCCGCGCGTTCATGACGAAGCACGGCACGCCGGCACAGTTCTGCCCGAAGTCGACGACGAGCGTCTCGCCCGGCGCGACGGCCAGCGTCTCGCCCGGCTTGAACGTGCGCGTCTTCACGACCTTGCCGAAGACCTTCTCGCGGCCCGTCTTGTCGTTCGCGCCCGCGACGCCCTTCCAGCAGTACGCCTCGACGGGCTTGAGCGCGAGGTCGCACCGGCGGCAGACCTCGCCGCCCTCGGAGGGCAGGATCTCGCCCGTGAACTCGTCGCTGGCGACGGCCGCCGCGAACGCGGGCGAACCGAGCGCGGGACACGCCGCACGCGCGTCGTACTCCTCGCCGTCGAAGATGGCCGCGTGCGTGACCTTGCCCGCGACGCCGGCCTTCCAGGTCTCGGGCGACGTGCCGTAGCGCTTCGTCGCGCCGTCCGCGTAGACGATCTCCAGTACGCCGCGGAACGCGCTCTTCCGTCCCGCGTAGTTCACGATCTTGTCGCGCCACCAGCCGGCGGAGACCTCGGCGGCGAAGACGTTCTTCGCCCCCTTCGCCCCCTTCACGAGCGCCGTCACGTCGTAGGTGAACGAACGGCGCGTCTTCTTCACGTGCGTGTAGCCGGGCTTGAGCGCGTCGCGCCCCACGCGCGTGCCGTTCACGTAGAGTTCGTAGACGCCGAGGCCCGTCGTCATCCACGTGGCGCGTTTCACGTCGCCCTCGTTCGCGACCTCGCCCACGAACCAGCTCGTGCCGTCGGCCGCGCGCTGGCGCTTCTTCTCCGCGTCGCCCGCGACGGGCGCGTCGGCGGCGGCCAGCCATTGGCTCGTCTTCCAGGCGGACGCCTCCAGCGCCGCCGTGCGCACGCCCGCCGCGCCGCACGTCTTCCCGGCGGGGCAGCCCGCCGCCATGCCCGCACCCGCGCAGAGCGCCAGGGCCAGCCCGATCATCGTCTTCATGTTCATGTTGTCGTTGTCTCCTGTTTAAAACTCCCGTGGAGGATGTCGTCGCCCTTCCCGTCCGCGCGGAGGCGCGCCGCGAAGGCGGGCGCGTACCGCGCGAGAAAGCCGTCCCTCACCGTGCAGGCGTCGCCGAGCAGCGCCTCGACCTGCGCCACGGCGTCAAGCACCGCGTCCACGCTCGCCTCCTCCGGCACCGCCGCGTGTACCGCGAAGTAGGCGTCCAGCGCCGCATACGCGGGGCTCGCGACGTTCTGCCGCCGACTCACGATCCAGAGCGCCGCATCGGCCTCGAACGCCTCGACCTCGGCAGTCAGCGCGCGGCCCGCGCCCCACCCCGTTTCGTAGCCGCTGCGCAGATGGTGGCAGAAAAGGCGCGCGAGCGCCCGGACAAGGGCCGCGAAGAGGTCGGTGGACGAAACGCCCGCGCGTGTGCGCAGGACGTAGACGGGCCGCCACGGCACGACCCCGCCCTCCCGCACGGGCACCGCAAGCGTTTTCTCGGAACCGTCCGCCAGATGGATCTCCCCCGCCGTCGCGGGGCCCGTCGGCACCGTCTCGTGCAGGATGCCCCACCACGGCAGACGCGCCAGGAGGCGCCGCACGGCCACTTCGGGAACGGCACGGCACGGCACGCGAACGACCGGCGCGGCGGCTTCCGGCGGGAAACGGTCCACACGCCCCCGGATGACCCGCGTGTCGGCCAGGTCGAAGACGCAGGTGACGGGCGAGAACGGACGCAACAGCACGATCGGGCGCGCCGTGGGCTTCACCTCGCGGTTGTACGCCCGCCACTTCGAGGGCGGCAGGATGCACACGGCCTCCGGACGCTGCACCGCCGCGAGCAGCGCGTTGTAGGGCCCGTAGTCGCGGAAGCGCCCCATGCACGCCAGCAGACGGAGGAAGCGCCCGCCCGCCCGGAACGCCCCCAGCGCGGCAAAGAGCTCGTCCAACCCCCTCCGCCGCGCATCGCGCTCCTCCGCGAACGCGAACAGCACCTGCTCGGGATGTCGCCCGCGCCGCGCGCTCACGCCTTCTCCAGTTTTCTCAACATGGTAAAATTATACCCCGTGGGCGGGTTCGCCGTCAAATCCAAAGGTGTGAGGGCGGGAGAGGCCGGCCCGCAGAAGCGGGACGGCCTCCGGTGCCGGGTTGGCCGACGGGACTACCGCAGGTAGAACACCGAGCCCGAGGGCTTGAGGTTCCGCAGCGACGCCTGGCCGTTCTGGACCACCAGGCTGAAGCGGCCGGGATCCTCCTCGCCGTCGAGCGTGACGTTGAGCTTCGCGTCCAGCTCGGCCTGCGAGAGGCCCTCAACGCCCGTCACCTTGCCGAGCGCGAAATTCGCGCTGACCGGCTTCTTCTTCGCGAGCGCGATGTCGAGCGTGCCGTTCTTCAGGTCGACGCCGTCGGTCCACGTCACGGTCTTCAGCGTGCGGCCGTCCTCCATGGACATCTTCCACGTGCCCGAGAGCGCGAACTTGCCCGTGAGCGACCCCGTGCCCTCGACCGTGCCGACGATCTCACACGCCGTCGCGCTCGTGTTCGTGACCGTCGCCCCCTCGCCGACCACGAACGCGCCGCCGATGAAGCCGTACGGCTCCGCCGTCATGCGGATGTTGCGCTCGTCGAACGGCACCTTGGCCGCGTCGGTCGGACGCTTCACGTAGAGCGCCGCGCCGTAGTCGGGGACGCCGCTCCAGGAGTACCCGCCCTCGCCGTCGGACACCGTGACCTTGAACTTGTGCCAGCCGGGCGTGATGTCGAACGACCCGCTCGTCGCGGCGTTCCACGTCGCGTTCTCGAACACCTTCTTCCCGTCGATGAACAGGCCGATGCGGTCGTCGTAGACGCCGTCGACCTCCCACTTGCCCGCGTCCTCGGGCTCGACGTACGTCCAGCCCGTGTAGCTGTTGAGCGCGCCCGCGTTCATGTTCCAGCCCGTGTCGTGGATGCCGCGCATCGAGTTGGTGACCATCGAGAACGTGTACGAGTCGTTCGTGTCCCAGTCGTCCGGAATCTTCGCGTTCGTGTAGCGGTGGTTCCAGCGGACGGAGGAGACGGGGCGCATCTTCATCGTCGTCGAGCTGATCGGCGTGTAGTCCGCCGCCTGCGTGGAGTCGATGGCGCCGATGTGGAAGCCCGCCGCCATCTTCGCGTCGAAGAACGTCTTCGGGTCTGCCTTGCCGGACGCCGGGCCCGCGCCACCCACGTTGTCCTTGCCCGTCACGCTGATGCGGTGCCAGCCCGGCTCGAGCACGATCTGGCCCGTGCCGACGTTGTCCCAGCTCGTGTTGTACGCGACGCGCGTACCGTCGACCATGATGTCGCCCCGGTCGTCGTACGCGATCGCGAACGTGTAGGTCTCCTTCTTGTCCACGTAGAACTCCGCCTCGTGGCGGTACGCCGTGAAGAACGGCGTGGTGGTCTTCGTGAGCAGCTTCTGCACGTCCTTCGTGAAGAGGCTCGGGAAGACGCTCGGGTGGCTGTAGAAGTTTTCCAGCGTGAACTCGCTGCTGCCGAACTCGGCATTCACGTTGCAGAGCACAGCGAGCGAGACGTAGGTCGAGCGGTCGCCGATGTCGATCTCCACGTGCGAGCCCGGGGCGACCGTGAGGCCGTCCGCGAACGCCGCGGCGTTCTTCAGGTTCGCCGCGCCCGTGTTCTCGACCGTCCAGTGGCCGCTGACGCCGCCCTGCACGCCGTCGTCCGCGACGAAGCTGCCGTCGCCGGTGAGCTTCACGTTCGCGTTGCCCTGCAGCGCGGAGCGGAAGGTCGTGGTCTTGCCGTTCGTGTCGAGCGTGAACGTCTTCTTCGTCGTGTCGCGGGAGTCGCCCCACGTCTCGAACATCGCGTACTGGTAGAAGTCCGTGCTCCAGTCGACCATGCTCTTCAGCGTGCCGCCGCCGAGGAAGAGCTGCGGAACGTACGGGTACGCGCGCTCCGTCGTGATGCTGCCGGCGAGCTCGACCGTGCCGCCGCTCATGCCGAACACCTCGTAGCCGATGCCGGAGACCGCCCTCGGGTCGATCTTCTGCAGCGGCTTCAGGTTGTGGTAGTTGTGGAAGCGCGTCGAGACGCCCTTCAGCTTCGCGGTGCCGGACTTCACGAGCATCTCGGCCGAACGGCCGTCGTAGCCGACGTACGCGGGCTTCGCCTCGGACGCGTCGAGCGTGCCGCCGTCCACGACGAGCCGGTGGAGGTTGTTCGTGGTGCCGCTCCACAGGCCCAGCACGACCTCGCCGTTCTCCTTGACCTTGACGGACGACCCCTCGCCCAGCGTGAGCGAGGCGTCGCCCGAGGCCGGGTGGATGCCGAGGTGGATGCCGTTCACGTTCTCCGCGCGGAAGCCCTGGCCCAGGACGGCCGTTCCGTCCATGCGCGTCTGGTTCGTGGTGTTCGTGCCGAAGCCCATCGAGATGCTGACGGACTCGCCGGACACCGTCGTGTTCTCGACCGTCGTGACGACCTTCGACCCCGAGGCCTGGCGGCTCGGGACGAAGCTGCCGCCCGTGCCGGAGACCGTGTAGCCGGACAGAGTGCTGTCCGCCGACGGCGCGAGCGCGACGAACGCGGTGTTGTACGCGGCGTTCAGCACGATATTCGTCGGATACTTCTTCCCGTCGCCGGCGGCCGTGCCGTCGCCGTAGACCACGATGCCGCCCGCGACGGTGATTTCGTCCATCGCCACGTCGCCCACGAGGTGCGACACGCCGCCGTCGCGGGACAGGAGCCGGCCCTCGCCCGTGATGCCGCCCGTGTACTTCATCGACGCCCAGTTGTTGTTCTGCAGGTTGAGGGTCGCGTCCGCGGCGACCTCGATCGGGCCGGAGAGCGTCACCGTGCTCCAACCATTGCAGATGCGCGACGTCACGGCGCCCTCGACGAAGACGGGCTGCGAGAAGGCCTGGGAATGGCTCCAGATCTGCAGGTTGCCCCTGTTGAGGTGCACGCCCTCCGGGATGGTCTCCCTGCTGCTGCCCTCGAAGCTGATCAGCGCGCCGTTCGTGACGCAGATCTTGCGCACGTCGACGTCGCCGTCGACGACGCAGAGGCTCTGGTTGCCGATTGTGAGCACGTGGTCCGGGCCCTTGAGCGACGGCCGCGTCGTGCGGGGGCCGTCCGTCGAGATGCGCATGTCGATGCGGCCCGTGCCGCCGCGGATGAGCGCGTCGCCGGACAGCTCGATCGCGTTGAGGCGCGCCTGCGTGTCCGCCACGGGGCCGAGGTTCACGAGCGCGCCGAGCTTCTGGCCGTCCGCGTCCGTCGCGCCCTCGCCCTGGATGACGTACTTCTTGCTGTGCGTCATCAGGCGGTCGGCCGCCGTCGCGGCGCGGATGTTCAGGTCGAACGTGCCGCCGTCGAGCACGCGGATCGGGACGTTCGGGTCGCCCAGGAGCTCCGCGTCCGTCTTCGTGGGACGCAGGATGCCGTTCCTGATCACGATCTCCTGCTTGTCGAGCTTCGCGCCCAGATCCACGGTCGCGCCGTTGTCGATCGTGAGCGTCGAGGAGCCGCCGATCTGCCCGCCCGTGAGCGCGTAGGTCTTCTCCGCGCCCTCGAACGAGATCGTGCCGGCCTGCACGCCGTCCTGCGCGACCACGATGTCGCCCGCGACGTCGGCGAAGCGGGCGTTGTCGAATTCCGCGAAGGCCGTCGCGGCGCCCTCGCCCAGCCAGTTGAGCGCCGTCAGGTCCCATGCCGTGGACGCGCCCGCGGCCCACGTCAGCGTGCGCGCCGGCACGGTCGAGGACTTCGTCACCGTCAGCACGAGGTCGCCGTCCTTCACGGACAGCTCTCCCTCCATCTCGCCGCCGTTCACCGTGAGCGTAATGTTCGAGAGGTCGGCCTGCGCGAGGTTCGCGCCGGACAGGACCGTCGCCACCGTGTGCGCCGGCGGCGGGTTCGCACCCTCGACCACCACCGCGAGCGGTCCCTTCACTGCGCCAGCCGGCAGCTTGACCGAACCGACGGACGTCGGGGACGTCTCGAGCACGAGCGTCACGCCCGACCCGAGCGTGACGTTCGTCAGCTCGGCCGCGCCGTTCGCCGTCGCGCCCAGCGTCGCGCCGGCCGAGACCGTCACGGGCACCTCGACCTTCGTCGCCGTGGCGAAGAGCAGCGCGCCCTCCTGCACGTCGATGCCGCCCGCGAGGCCGGACACGTCCGGCGTGTCGACCACGAGCGCGCCCGCGCCCGTCTTCGCAATCTTCGCCGTCGCCGTCGGCACGCCCTGCAGCGTGATGTCCGCCGCCACGCCGTCCACCGTGGACGCGCGCAGCACGGGGGCCTCCGCGCCGAAGGAGTAGGAGCCCCTGAACGTCGCATCGCCGTCGTAGCAGCCGATCGTCGCGCCGTCGAACTTCGTGCCCGCGCACGCCGCCCCGCCCGCGCCGACGTTGAGCGTCGGCACCGCGAAGGTGATGCCGCCCGCATCGACCGCGTGGGCGTTCAGCACGCCCGTGCCGTTCGGGGACTGCAGCGTGCAATCCCTGTTGTAGGGGCTGAGGACGCCGTCGACCGACAGCGTGCCGTCCACGTAGAGGTGGAACGGGGTGCCCGTGTGGACGCCCGACTCGAAGACGTCGCCCGCGCAGCGCACCGTCGCGTCGGAGTTGACGATGACGCGGCTGTTGTGGCCGCGGCCGCCGAGCATGCGGATGCCGCCGACCTGGATGTCGCCGCGCTTGAAGACAAGGTAGCCGTCGTTGCCGTTCGGCGTCACGTTGCCGTCGAACGTGAAGTTGCCGTCGAGCAGCGTCACGTCGCCGCGCTGGCCCGCCGTGAAGTCCTCCCAGCCGCCGGCGAACGTCGTGCGGCCGCGCAGATCGCCCGTGATCGCGTACGTGACCTGCTTGTCCTTGTCCGTCTCGCCCTTGTAGTCCTTGCTCCAGCCGGCGTAGGTGTACTCGCGCGGGGACCGCTCCTGCGGGGCGTAGTAGAGGCTCAGGAAGCCGCCGAACGCGTTGTTCCCGCGGAAGGTGACGCTGCCGCTCGTCGCGTTCGTCTCGTCGCCGCGCGGGATGAACGGGCCGGCGTACGTCGCATTTTCGACCACGATGCCGTCCGGACCCATCTGGGGCGAGTAGAGGCCGTTCACGGTGGACGGTTCGGCGAGCGCGGGACCGGCGACGCTCGCGCAGTCCCCGGACGCGACGATCGGCGTCGCGGTCGCGGACTTGAAGGCGACCTGGGCGACCGTGTCGTACACGACGCCCTCGCCCCCGCAGGTGCGCGGACGGTAGTCGTGCAACAGCACGTCGCCCTCGTAGACCTGCATCGAATAGAAGCGGACCTTGGACTGGCACTCGAACGACCGCGCCAGCAGGTCGCCCTTCGAGCGGCCGAAGAGGATGAGCGGCACGTTCGCCTTGTTCGTGTGCTTCTGCGTGATCGTCTGGACGAGGTTCGAGCCGCCGTCCGTGATGGTCACCTGGTTGGCCCCGCCGTCCAGCGTGAGCGTGCGCCGAATCCCCGGCTCCACGGCCGGGGCCGCGGTGGCCGTCCAGTTGCCGCTGTAGTCCTGGCACGCCCAGGAATAGCCGCCGCGCCCGTTGATGTAGCTCACGAAGTAGAAGAGGCAGCGGTTGGGAACATCCATGCCGCCAAAGATCTGCTGATGCGTCGGATCATTCGACAGATACTCCCAGTCGACGACGATCTTCGTCTTGGAATTCGGATAGTAGCCCGTGTTCACGGCCTGCTCCCCGGACGTCTCCAGATACGGGTCGGCCAGCAGCGAACAGCCCACGAAGCCCAACGCGGCGGTGAGAATCTTTTTTTTCCGTAGCATCACACCATACCTCCTAATTCGATGGCGGTGCAAGTCTATCACATTTTTTCGTCAGCCAGCAAGAGCATTTTGATTTTTTTTGGGGGGGGGGGCATTTCAGTGTTCCAGTGTACAGGACAAGGGCAACGCAGGTACGAAACGGGAGGGACGCGCTTGTCGCGTCCGTTCACCCCGTCCACCTCCTTCCGTATGTTCCGTGGCGGCCGTCGTCCGTTCTGTGCATTCCGTGGTAGAGGCAGACACGATTCTCTTCGCCAATATCCTTTACTCTCATCCTATGCACGAGGGTCTCCTGACCCCGGCAAGCCCGCGCGTGGCGGATCAATCAGGATGACGGGCCCCTTCCGTTCCGTACAGACAGTCAAATCGTCCGTCTCCTCCCCCGGAATAAGCCGGGTCGAACCGGGTACCGGACGGACGGCGGAGAACAGGCCCTTGCGGCCACGCAAGCGGATGCTCTTTCCTGGTGCCGGATTGCGCGCCTCGACGTCCAAACGGACCAGACGCCCTGCTTTCAGGTCCAGTCGTACGCGGAAGCCGCCGGCCGCCGACGTACAGACGGATGCTTCGCCCCACGCCTCGGGCACACCGCGCAGGAGATGCGTCACACCGTCCTCGTCGTAAACGAAGAGGCGCATCGCCGCCTCGACGCAGGCTCCCGCCGCCGTCGTGAACCACGGTGCCGTCTGGTGGTCCCGTTCCGGCTCGCGCATCTCGTACGTCTCGCCGAATGGACCAACCGACTGCGTGGCCGCCGCCGCGAGCCACTTCACCGACGCCTCGCGCTCACCGAGCGCCAGCAGGGTGAGCGCCATCTTGGCGGCGTACCACGAGCAGACGCCCGTGCCGCTCGGGTACATGCTGCCCACGGACGAGGCGTTCGCGAAGAAATAATCGGCCGATGCGCGCGCGAGGCGATCCGACGCCCGAAACACGGGGAACGGATAGAACCCACCCACCAGTCCGATGTTCGGCACGTCCGGCTGGTTCAGGCAGGCGACGTAGTGCCCGTCGCGCACGGGCAGTCCGCGCAGCAGGGCGTCGGCCGTCGCGCGCCAGCCCGCCGTCTCCGCGTCCTCCCTGCCCAACGTCTTCGCCGCGTCCGCTGCGCAGCGGAGCGCATACACGGCCCCGACCGTTGTCATGAGTGGCTTTTCGGCCGCCGGCCCCAGACGCTCGAAGTCCGTGCACTTGCCGATGAAGGCCGCGCCCTTCCCGTCGTCGTAGACCATGTTCCGGGCGAAAAAGCGCGCGCACCCGAGCAGCACGGGCCAGGCGGTCTTTTCCAGAAACACCCGGTCGTCCGCATACAGGTACTGCATCCAGGCCGTACGCGCAATCGTGCCCATGTGGAAGACGTGGTCGGTCCACATGCCCTGCGGCGCGCCCTCCACGCGCCCGTCCTCCAGCGTCTCCCACGTCCAGCGCGCTCCGAACTGCCCCTGTCCGCCCACGCGGCCCTCGGCAATCGGCAGAAGCCGGCGCCGGAAGTCCGGGCAGCGCCGCGCAAGATCGAATGCGTTCATCGCAAGGAGCGCGCCGTGGACATACGTTTCGTCAAAGCCGAAATACCGCGCCTGCCAGTGGCCCGGGAAGAGGCCCGGCGGATAGCTCCAGGCCGTCACGGAGCAGCGGACGGTGTAGCGGGCCGTGTCCAGGAGGCGCTGCACCGCCGAATCCGGCACGTGGATCCACGACGTCGCGTAGTAGTCTTCCCAATTCTTGACGTGCGCGGCGAACAGGCCCTCCCAACCCGCGTTCCGCACATCCGCCACGGACCCCGTGTCCGCGTCAAGCGCATCCTCCAGGACAATCGCCCACGTTCGCGTGGCGCTTTCACCCGGTTCCAGCGTCGTTTCGGCGACGAACGCCCCCTCGAAAGGGAGAACCGTCACGCGCCCCGCCGTCAAGCGATGCCCGATCCAGCGCGCCGCATACGCGCGAGTACCCGCATTTTCCTCCGACCAGCCGCCGACGACAAAGGGGTCGTCGGGGATTTCGTAACCGATACCGAAACGGACACGTCTCGTCTCCGTTCCCACATTGCGGACCGTCTTGCGCACCATCACGCACGCACGGCCCATCGGAACGAACGCCGTCATCCGTTCGTGAACGTCCCGGCTCGCGCGTCGGTTCTCCAAGACCGCACGCCGTGTGTCCAGTGTCTGTTTCCAGATACCGTCCACGACATCCTTCCCGTCAATCGCCCAGACGGATTTGACGCGTCCAAAGCAGAACAGGCCGCAGTCGGGAAGCGGACGCCGCCGCCCGGCACGGTAGATGCCCGGGACGAGTCGGCTGAAGTTGTTCGTCGACATGCCGCCGTCCGGCTCGAACGCACACGTCACGTCCCCGTTCCCCAGCATAGGCGGGGCATACAGGTGCGGCAGCTCGCCGATCCGGCCGCTCAGACCACATCCTTCCGGGGCAACCGTCTCCGCCTGGATCGAAAAGGTGGAAAGCAGCCACACCGCCGCCCAAAGGGACACTCTCGACATGTTTATACCTTTTTTTCGCATGTCTGCATTGTACACAAAAACCGGAGGCACACGCAATCCGTTTTCGCCCATTGTCCTACATCCTGCGGCACTCTAGAGTAGCACAGAGACAAGAAACACAGGTAAAGCGGCCCGTGTTCGGAAATCCAATCGCGCAGAGACGGCAGAGAACGCAGAGAGAATCAGGATTCCGTCAAACGACGAACCATCGTCATGGGGGCGATCTTTCTCAAACAGAAGGGAAGTGGTTACGACAAACCGTACACGATGGCTTCAAGGTACTCTGCGGCCTCTGCGACTCTGCGTGAGAAAACACATTCCACCTTTTCCCCTTCGGTATTGATTCGCCTCAGTGTGGTTAGAGATTTCCGTATTCGCGCATGGCCGCTATCGCGTTCCGAATATAATCCCGGTCTTCATTCGGTAAGATCATATGAATGTACGATTTCAGCATTCCCGTCTCTCCAAGAAGATAAATGGCCGCAAGTTCCCTTTCCTCGTTCCCCCTCATTCGTCCATTGACGCATTCAAGCAGAAACGAAACAAGTTCCCCATGCATGTCCGGGACATGGCGCCACATTATCCGAATGAATCCGTAGAGGGCAATGGCCGAAAAGGAAGATTTCGGATTCCGTGCCTCGCGCTCCAAAAGCCGGACGACTCTGTCATCCTTAATCGACGAACATCCTTTCCGCTGGGCCAGATGGCGTCCATGTGCAATTCCCACATTGCGGAGTGCCATAAAACGCACGGCGGAATCGGTATTTCTCTGTTGGAACAGGCGGATCATCCTGTCTTCGTAGTCGCAAGGTAGCCTGCTTCCCATAAGGACCTGGTTGATCGTGTCAATGATGTCCGCAGCGGGGACACGCTTCTCATTCCACTGAGGACGTTCATCCCCAAGGCGTCCGTACAACTCTTGCTGTTTCATGGAAAGAAGAGGAATGGAATGTGACGTTCCCTTTCGAACCAGACGCCGGATCTGTTCACTCATCCAAACGAGGGGTTGAACGGAACCGTTATCCACCCGGGAGACGAGTACACCGTCGTCGCCTGTTCCACTGAATACCCCAGCATGGAACATCACCTCAAAAGGCAACCTCTTCGACAGAAACCTATTTCCCTCCCACAAGGCAAGTTCCGTCTGGTCAAATGGCATTCTTCCGTTACCCCGAACAAAATCCGAGACCCGATACGCGATGCTTAATTCTCTTTGGCAACATGCCAATCGCCAGATCTCGCGTATGCCATGTATCCCCACCAGTCCTGCACAGACGGCGCATGTACATCCGACAACGGCCCAAACGACGTTCTTCATCCCTTTCTTCATGCCGTCTCCGTAGGGTTGCCATCGTGTCCATTCGTTCAGGCCATCTCCAGTGAGAAGCCGTACTTCGACAACACTCTCAGAAAACGCGGCGAAAAACTCCACGACAGAACATCCCCTGCCTTCGGCGAAGGGAACGCCATCTCCATTCCACGTCCCGCACGCGCCAACCTCACAAGAAAGCCATGCCCAAAGGTCATAAAGAACGGAGCCCCGTGCCAGCGGCTCACACCCACATGCAAAACGGGATGCTGTCCCATATGCAGGAGCCTCAGGATTTCGGGACCGAATTTCTCCGCCACGTCCTCCGTCAATCTCCTTTCGACACATTCAAACGGGATGCTACGGCGGAAGATGGACTCGTACTCCAAGATGTCTCCCCGACCGGGAATCGGCGTTCGAACAAAAACATCCGAATCAACGGTCGATGCTACATGGTCAAACCGAATGACCACATGATTAACGTAAAGCGCCCGCACGTTCATTCACTTTCTCCCTATCAGAAGCCCCCCGACACCAGGGCCCACGCCAATCCAATGACGGGTACGACCCAAAGCCCAATGTGGACGAGGCAGATCACAACATAGACGGTACACCAGCCCGGCGAAGCGATATGCATCCTCTTCATCATCTCGGCAAAGGGCACCTCGCGCCCGTGGACGCCCAGTCGCCGCCGGATCCCCTCCTCCACAAACGTCAGCAACCAACCGACAGTCCAGCAGACGGCCAAGCCCATTCCCCAAAATACAGTGTCGTTCATGTGTTCGACCTCAATGCCTGTTTCCTACGTGCGAGAGCCAGCAACCGCCGTCCCCTAATGAATCCCCACGGAAAGTCAATCCCACAGAACGCCATGTTCCTCATCCGTTGAACAAGGTTCTCTACCTCGTTCCAGGTGAGGGTCGGTAAGGTTCGTGCCCACTGACGCAACAATCGTCCATAGCGAATCATCGCCACGACATAACACAGCAATCCCAAGACCGCCCCATACGCAATCCAGGAAGAAAGAGGCCCATGATACACGACAACGAGAATCAAAAGAATCGCCAAACCACATCCCTTTATGGAGATTCCAATCCCGTACGCCCTCATGTCCTTCGCAATCTGTTCAACCTCCTGTCTCCGTGACAAAACATACCACACGCCGTTGTCCCTTTCTTCCACAGTTGTCCCTTTCTTCCACAAATGATCACCTCCTCTCAAAAGGATACTGTCAACGAGTCAATGGTATCACATTTCAATGCAGAGAGGAAACAGGAAATTGAAGTTTCGGGATCCGTGGATCCGTGTCGGGCGAAGCACGTATCCGTGTTATCCGTGGTAAACCCACCACACACAATCCACAGAACACACGGAAGCCGCTTCGCGGCACACTGAAAACACTGAATTCCGAAGTCCCTGTTCACACATTCCGTGTGTTCTGTGACGGCCGCAGGCCGTTCTGTGTATTCTGTGGTCAATCTCCTCCCATTAAAGGTGCCGGAACCACTGATGGCACGGATACTCGCTTCGCGAGACACGGATGTACACGGCTTTGCGAACGTTCTGCCCTTTGCGGCCCACACGATTTGATTGCGAGGCGATGACGTTTCCGGAGATGACGGTTCGGGCCATGGATGAGATTTTATTACGCATTGAAATCTCAGACAGAGGGGAGGAGGGTGACTCAGCGCGCGACGTCCAAACGGGCCCGGCGTGGGTACGGCCGCGACAAGCGCGGCCCTCCCGCTCAGGAAGAGGGGAGGAGGGTGACTCAGCGCGCGACGTCCAAACGGGCCCGGCGTGGGTAC
>URIT01000051.1 GCA_900547945.1 uncultured bacterium | reverse complement strand
CACGCCTGCGCGAAGAGGCGCGCCGGCGCGCCGGGGTCGGCGAAGTCGGCGGCGAGCGGATTCGCCGCGTCGCGCGAATGGACGAGGACGTTCCAGCCGCGCGCGCGGAGGACGTCGCAGATCGCCTTTCCGATCCGCTTCGTCCCCCCCGTGACGAGGACGCTGCCGGTCACGGCTTCAGCATCAGCTGCGTGAGTAGCTTCGTGAAACGCCCAGGGTCGGGGATCGCGGACCCCTCGGCGATGAGGGCCTGGTCGTAGAGCAGTTCGACGGCGTCCTTGAGGGCATCGCCCGTGAGGCCCTTCATCTTCTCGACGAGCGGGTGCGCCGCGTTGATCTCCAGGAGGCGCTTCTCGTGCGGGACCTCCTGGTTCATCGCGCGCAGCATGCGCTCCATCGAGGCGGAAAGCGCGTTTGCGCCCGCGACGAGGCAGCAGGGGGAGTCGGCGAGGCGCGTCGAGACGCGCACGTCGGACACGTTGTCCTTCAGCTGTTCCTTCACGGCGTCGAGGAAGGGCTTCAGATCGGCGCTCGCCTTCTCGTTCGCCTCCTTCTCGGCCTTCTGGTCGGCCTCGCTGCCGAACTGGACGTCGCCCTTGGCGATGTCCACGAGCTTCTTGCCCTCGTACTCCCGGAAGTCGTCGACGAGCCACTCGTCGACGGGATCGACGAAGAAAAGGACGTCGCAGCCGTGCTTGAGGGCCTGTTCGATCTGCGGCGAATGGCGGGCGTCCTCCAGGCGCTCGGCGGTGAGGAAGTAGATGTCCTTCTGGTCCTTCGCCATCGCCTTGACGTAGTCGTCGAGGGAGATGCGCGTCCCCTCGGGGCTCTTCGCCGAGTAGTACATGAGCAGCTTCTTGATGCGGTCGGCGTTCGCGAAGTCGGTGCGCACGCCCTCCTTGAGGATGCGGCCGAACGCGGCGTAGAAGTCCTTGTAGGCATCGGGCTTCTTGTCCTTCATCTCCTGCAGGGTGGAGAGGATCTTGGAGGTGACGGCCTGCTTGATCTTGCGGATCACGGCGTCGTCCTGCAGCATCTCGCGGCTCACGTTGAGCGGCAGGTCGGCGCTGTCCACCACGCCCTTCGCGAAGCGGAGGTATTCGGGGAGCAGCATCTCGAAGTCGTCGCCGATGAAGACGTTGCGCACGTAGAGCGAGAGGCCGCGCTTCGTGTTCGGCATGTAGATGTCCATGCCCGCCTGCTTCGGCAGGAAGAGGAGCGCCTTGAACTCGACCTGGCCCTCGCCGGAGAAGTGGATCGTCTCAAGCGGGTCGGCGTAGTCGTGCGTGAGGTGCCTGTAGAACTCGTTGTACTCCTCGGGCTTCACGTCCTTCTTCGCGCGCTTCCAGAGGGCCGTCATCGTGTTGAGGGGCTTGGGGGCCTCGGGCTCCTTCTTCTCCTCGCCCTCCTTCTTCTCCTCCTCCTTCTTCTCAGGGAGGCCCTTGAAGTAGATGGGGTAGGCGATGAAGTCGGAATAGTCCTTCACGAGGCTTTCGATGCGCCACTGGTCGAGGTATTCCTCGAACTCGGGACGCAGGTGGAGCATCACGCTCGTGCCGTATCCGTCGCGCACGCCGTCCTCGACCGTGTAGGAGCCGCCGCAGTCGCTCTCCCACTGGTAGGCGGCGTCGGTGCCGCGCTTCTTCGAGACGACGCGCACCTTGTCCGCCACCATGAACGCCGCGTAGAAGCCCACGCCGAACTGGCCGATGAGTTCGGGCAGGTTCGCGCCGCCCTTCTCCTTCAGCGCCGCGCGGAAGGCCTTCGTGCCGGAGCTTGCGATGACGCCGAGGTTCTTTTCCAGGTCGTCGGCGTCCATGCCGCTGCCGTTGTCGGAGATCATGAGCGTCTTCGCGTCCTTGTCGGCGACGATCTGGATCTGCCATTGGGGATTGTCGGCGACGAGCTCGGGCTGCGTGAGGCCCAGATACTTCGCGCGGTCGATCGCGTCGGAGGCGTTCGAGATGAGCTCGCGCAGGAAGATCTCCTTCTTCGAGTAGAGCGAATTGACGACGAGGTCGAGCATCTCCTTGATCTCGGCCTTGAACAGATGGTTCTTCTTTTCCATATTGACGGAACTCCTTACGTTCAGTAAACGCGGCGTAGTATACCACATTCTGACGGGAACGGCGCACACGCCGTCAATGGGGGGCGGAAAGATTTTTAGGTTTTAGGTTTTAGGTTTCAGGTTTTAGCGGGAGAGGGGAGGGACGCGCTCCCGCGCGTCCGGATGGCCTGGAGCTGTACCGGGGGCGGCGCGACGCCGATGGCGCCAGAGGACAAGCGGATAGTAGAGGAACCGGAAATAGGCGCGAGCCGGAAGGTCGAGGAGCGGGTGGAAGCCGCAGAGGAGGACGAAGGGCGCGGCAAGGCGCTTCGGCAGTCCGGCATGGCGCGTCAGCTTCAGGTAGGCGCGGCGGCCGCCCTTCGCCAGGATACGGCGCAGGCAGTCTCCCCGCAGACGCGCGGCCGGCGCGCCCGGCCTCCCGTCGCGGAAGAAAAGGTGGTCGAAGAAGAACGAGAGGACAAGCCGCGCCCAAGCGCGGGCGACGGGATGGGGAAGGCGGCGCGCGGCGAAGAAGAGCAGGAGGCTGCGCGTGACGGTCGCCGCATGCGCACACGCCTCATCCGCCGTCTCGCTCGTCATGACGGAGCCGGCGCGGCGACGATAGACGTAGAGGTCGGCGTCCAGGACAAGGAGACGCGGCGCAAGCGTGAGGACGCGCGGCGTCCATTCCTCGTCCTCGTGCTTGAGTCCGGGCACGAACAGCAGGCCGTGCGCGCGCAGGAAGTCCGCGCGGCAGACGGTGAGAGAGGCCATCGGCCAGGCGAACGTCGCACGGCGGGCAAAGCGGACCATCGCCTCGCCGGACACGAGGATGCCTCCGCTGTCGGACGGCTCGAAGTTGAACCGACGCGCAACGGGGGTCCGCACGCCGTCAGCGTCTTCAAGGCATTCCACCACGGCACCCTGCACCGCCTCCGGCTCGCCGCTTGAGCGAAGGGCGCGGGCGAAGCGCGACAGCGCCTCGTCCGCAAGGAGGTCGTCGCCGTCCAGCCAGACGACATAACGGCCCTTCGCCAGCGCAAGGCCCCGGTTGCGCGGCGTCGCCGGCGAGCCGCTGCGCGGGCCTGAAACGAGGCGGAAGCGCACGTCGGAGGTCGCAAGGGCTTCGCAGGCCGCGAGCGTCCCGTCCGAGGAGTCCTCGACGGAGAGGATGCACTCCCAGTCCGCGAAGGACTGTCCGCGCACGGAGACGGCCATGTCGTCCACGTACCGCGCCACGTTGCAGCACGGCACGATGATCGAGAAAAAGGGGCGTGGCTCAATATCGGCGTTCATGGGCGTCATGCAATCATGAGACATCGTTAGCATTTTCTCGGAATGCAAAGGGATTCAAAACGGGCGATGCGGCGGCGGTTCAGTTCCTCGCAGCGCGCCTGATCGTCCCAGTTGCGCAAAGCCTCGCGCGCCGCCGGGTCGGCAAGGAGCGGACGCAAGGCTGTGGCGATGCCCCCAGCCGAGACGTCGCACAAGACGCCCTTCACGCCGGGTTCTGAAAGTTGGTCGATTCCGCCCGCCGTCTGCGTGGAGACGACCGGGCAACCGAGGAGAAGCGCCTCGGAAATGGTCAGGCCCAACGCCTCCTTCAGGCTCGGCTGAAGATAGATGTCCGCACGCTTCATGAACGGATACGGATTCGGACGATGCCCGTGAAAGACGACAAATTCCTCGACGCCCAGCTTCCGGGCGCGCGCATGGTAGACGGATTCCTCCAGATCCCAGCCGATGACGTGCCAGCGCAACGCGGACACGCCTTCTCGTACAAGGATGGCGAGGGCCTCAAGGGCGAGGTCGATGCCCTTGAGCGGGTTCAATCGCGCACACGTGACGATGTGAACACACCCCGGGATAAACGTGGCCGCATCCGCGTCCCCCATCGGCTCCTCGGCGAGGGACAGGACGCGCTGCACGTCGACGAGGTTCTCCGCGACGGCGACCTTCTCGGCGTATTCCGGCCACCAGCGGCGAATGTCGTCCGCCACACGCCGCCCGACGGAGAGGATGCAGTCTGCGGCGGCGAAACCGAGTTCCTGGCGAAAGATGTTCTCCCGGTCGCCGCAGTGGTAGACGAGCAGGAAACGCTTCCAGCGGAACGTCTGTACGGCCACCTCCGTCGCCCATGGATGGTAGAGGACAACCGTATCGAAGTCCGTGACGTCCATCTCACGCCGGATGTAACCCGCGTAGAGCCGCACCTCGGCATCGTAGATGAGCCGACCGAGCGGACGAAACGGTCCTGGCAGATGCCAGAAGAGGAAACCTCCGATGCGGCGAAGGACGTTCCAGCGATAACGGCGCGTGAACGTGACGCATGCCGTCCGATCGGCGACAACGATGCGGGCGCGGGAATCGAGGCGACCGAGAATCGACGAGCCCTCGTAGTCGGCAGCCGTCGTGAAGACGACCGTGACGTCGAAGCGCGTGTAGTCGAAGTTGTCAAGAAGCGCGCAGAGCGCGACCTCGATGCCGCTTACGCGCGGATGCGCGAGGAAGAAGACCAGCCGCGTCTTCGCCGTCATGCGGACCTCCTTGCGAACAGGCGTCCGCGCAGATGCGTCCGCAGCGTCACGGCGACGGCGCGCGCGTCGGCCGTCCAGCCGTAGAGCGCGGCGAAGGCGGCGGCGTACGCGGCCGAGACGGCGGCGGCGCAGCCGAGCCAGCCCAGCCAGCTTTCCGGCTCGGGCGGAAGGAGCGCCTTCGCGCCGGCGGAGAACGCGACGGGCAGGAGCGCGAGCGCGACGTACTGCCGCCAGTACGCCCCGAGCGGTCGGCCGAGGCGCAGGCGGAAGAGCAGGTAGGGGCCGCGCCAGAACGTCGTCAGCGCATAGGAGACGATCGTCCCGACGAAGACGCCCGCGAGGCCGAGCGGACCCACGAGCGCGACGGAGACGGCGACGTTGAGCGCCGCCTCGATGAGCGGGCGCGGCCGGTCGCGCACGAAGAGCCCCGAGGCCGTGACGTGCTCGCCCACCGTACACCACGAGCTCTGGAGGTAGAAGAGGGCGCAGAGCACGGCCTCCACGCCCGTGCCGAGGCAGAAGCGCGCGCCGAGCCAGAGGCGGATGAACGGCCCGACGAGGAGGAAGAGCCCCGTCGCGGCGAAGCCGCTGAGCGCGAGGTTCAGGAACTGCATCTTGCGGAAGAGGCGGTAGACGTCCGCAGGCGCGAGCGTCGCGTAGGCGTTGCCGTAGTTCGAGGTGAAGACGCCGAGGAACTGCCCCAGCAGGCGCGCGAGCGCGGAGACGAGGAGCGCGTAGTTGGAGTAGAGGCCGACCGCCGCGAGGCCGACGAACTTCGAGAGGACGATGCTGTCCGTCGAGCTGACGACCGTGCCGCCGACGCGGTGGAGCATGAGCGCGCCGGCGTCCTTGAAGATCCCGGACTTCTCCGCACGCGGCAGCGTCTCGGAAACGGCAAAGACAGCCCGGTAGCGCCGCGTCGTCCAGGCGCTGAGGAGCCCGTTGAACGCGAGGACGAACGCGACGCCGGAGGCGAGCGTCCAGACGAAGCTGCGCGTCAGCCAGAGGACGAGGAGCTGGACGGCGAAGCGTCCCGTTTCGGAGACCATCGACGCGAAGAGCGCGACGTGGTTCTTCCGGTCGGCGTTCCAGATGGAGAGGCGGTAGGAGAAGAGGTAGGTGGAGACGCTCTGCGCGAGGAAGAGGAGGTAGACGACGTTCAGGTTCACGTCGCCCGGCACGTCGGAGGCGTCCCTGACGAGGTGGCCGACGAACGGGAAGAGCGCGAGCCCGAGGGCGAGGACGACGAGCGCGACGAGGTGGTAGACCTGGCGGAAGAAGCGCATGAGCCGCCCGACCTGCACGATGTCGTTCTCGGCGATCGGCTTGTAGAAGCGGTAGCAGATGGCCGAGCCGACACCGAGCTCGGCGAGGGCGAGGAGGCGGAAGACGTCCCAGAAGAGTCCGTTGATGCCGAGGTAGCGTTCGGAGAGGAGGGCGATGAACGCCGTGCGGTAGGCAAAGCCGGCGACGACGTTGACGACGTGGCAGAGCGTCCCGACGCCGGACGCCCGGAGCATGCTCGCCATGCGGCTCTGGCGGTTGAAGGTCACGGCGCGGCCTTTCTTGCATGGCCGAGACGTCGGACAACAGAGGCACAGAGCGCGTCTATGCAGCGGCCGATCCGGCTCGGACGGCAGGTGGGGGCGTCACGCTCAGCAGACGGCATGCTCACTTGTCAGCCCCTGAAGATGAAGAAGACCGCCGCGAAGATGCAGACCGCGGCCGCCAGGTAGTTCCATGAGACGGGCTGGCGCATCACCAGCACCGAGAACGGCATGAAGACGAGCAGCGTGACCGCCTCCTGCGTGATCTTCAGCTGCTCCAGCGTCATCGTCTTCGCGCCGATCCGGTTGGCGGGGACGGCCACGCAGTATTCGACGAACGCGATCAGCCACGAGACGAGGATCGCCATCCAGACCGGCGCGCCCGACAGGCTGCGCAGATGACCGTACCAGGCGTAGAGCATCACGAGGTTCGACACGCAGAGAAGCCCCACGGTCATCCAATTGACGTTTGACACAGGTTAAACTCTTTCTTCCGAATGGTTAGTTATCAACAGTTTCCTGCAATGGGGTCAGACCCCATAGACACCAAGACCCCATAGACACCATATGCGTTCATCTGGAATAATATCCACCCGTTTTCTTGCTGCCACGATGCTCAATCGAACCGTCGGCAACCAGTTTTGCAAGGACCCGCTCAACCGTCGCCTTGCTCTTGCCCGTCAGCATCACCAACTTTGGTTTGTTGATACCCGGAGCAGATCTTATCGCCTCATTTATCGCCTCATTTATCGCCTCATTTATCGCCTCATCGCCCCGTTCAACGGCCTTTGCATCCTCTATTATCGCATTGGGGGCCGCGCGGACGCAAACCATGAGATCCCCTGGCTCGCCGGGATTGACCGTATAGTGCGGTTGCGGGCATCCATGCTTACGGCATTCAAGCATGACCTTCTCTATGCCACGTCCCCATGTCTCAATCTTGCCCGTCAGATAGACACATCCAGCGACCGTGGGATTCGCAGGACGGGAGACATGCTTCTTCATCAACGTCTCAACCGTCCAAGTCTCAGGAAGCGAGCCGACATTCGCAACATACAACCTGTCGGCATAAACACTGATCTGAATCGGAATCCCGCTTGAATAATCCTTGTGGACAAGCGCATTGAAAATCAATTCGCGCAACCCTTCCTTTGGGAACGGAAACTTCTCGACTCGTTGTTCGCCGTTCTCATACCAGATCTTCGCCTTAAGATATTTGAAATAGATGAGATCAAGCGTCTTCTCCGCCTGTTCAAGCAAGGAGCCATGTACGTCATCATGGTACATCAAATCCGCGTCATCCACGCCAAACATCCCGACCTTGACGTACGCGCCCGGAATCCACTTCTCTGCCTTCTCCGAGAACAGAAGCGCGGCAGCATACGTCAGGCCATCCTTGGCGACAAGATGGAGGTTCGTGACAAATGCCTCCTTGGACTCCCGGCGCACCGAGTCATCCAGTCGTCCCTTGTCGATGGACAAATCCTTGAATCGCTTGATTTCCCGTGCCGAAACGTCTTTCATTTTGAATCGAGGGCAGGGCAGACTCTCCCAGTGAAGTCCCCGGCGTCTGAGAAGGAACGCCTCCAGCCCCGGCCCCGAGAGTCGCTGGTTCGTCGCGCCGCGCCGGACATAATAGACACCACGAAGCGAAATCGGAACCGGATACGCGGGAACGACAATCTCAATGACATCCTTATTCTTCAGTTTCAGATGGTTGACCTCGGCGATCATTCCCATCGTATCGCGCATCACGTTGGGAATCGTTTCAAGAAGAGTCTTCCAGTCGGCAACACCGACAACCTCATTGTCCCTCTTGTCATCGGCAACGCCAATGAGCATGCGTCCGCCCTCGGCATTGGCAAACCCACAGATCCACTTGAGATATTCCTCTCGCCAGCTCTGCTTGTATTCGGTGTTCTGATCTTCTTTCCGCATAGAATCCTTTTGTTTAAGGAGTTATACCTACCTTACATGTTCTATCGCGTGTAAATTCGACTGGCATCCTTTTCTTCCAACGGCTGCCATTCAGGCACGAAGCCGAGATCCTTCTCAATATCCTTGAAGCTCGGATTGGTATGATGTAAATGTATCCTTTATTCATAATCCTCAACTCCCATAAGTTTTCCTTTGTGCAATGTCACCATAAACAGTTCTGAATGGAAAAGCAAAACCGATTGTTTGCTTTCGCATCTTCATCTGTCTTCTTTTGGCACGAGAATTTTTTCTGCATTATACCAGAAATCGGCCCCTCCACACCAAGAGACGTTCGTTTCAACCCTCCTTGCGTTACGTTCGTACCGCCATCAATTCTCAGTTTTGCCTAAAAGTGAGGACGAGACCCTCGCCTTCAGCCCGGCGATTCTCCTTCTGAACTCATCCGTGCGGCGTTTGGCCCGGAGGCGGCGGATCGGAAGAAGCGGCAGAGCGTCCCGACGCCGGACGCCCGGAACATGCTCGCCGCGCGGCTCTGGCACTTGAAGGTCATGGCGCGACCCGCCTCACAGAAACGGCGCGAGCGCCTTCATCCAGATGTCGTAGCCCGCGTCCGTGGGATGGATCTCGTCGGCCATCAGCGCGCGCGGCACCCATCCCGTTTCGTCCACGAGCTGCGCATTGATATCGACCCAGACGATCTCGGGATGCGCGTCGGCGAAGCGCTTCAGGAGCCTGTTCGTCTCGTCGTTGCGCGCCCGCGCCGCCGCGTGGCGCGCGGACTGCGCGGAGGCCCCGCGCGGGAAGATCGGGTGGAGGATGATCCGCGCCCGGGGCTGCCGGGCCCTGATCTGCGCGACGATCTTCTCCACGCCCTTCGCCACGTCTTCGGGCCTCGCGGACTTCGCGGAGTTGTTGTTCGTGCCGATCATCAGCACCACGTTCCGAGCCGTGTAGCCGTCGAGCTCGCCGTGGGCGATCCGCCAGAGGACGTGCTGCGTGCCGTCGCCGCCGTAGCCGCAGTTGAGGACCCGGCGCCCGGCGGTGAACGCCGCCCAGCTCGCGGGGTGGCGCCATTCCCAGAAGTGCATGATCGAATCGCCCAGCATCACCACGTCCACCGTCTGCCCCTTCAGCGCCCGCACCTGCTCGATGCGGCTCAGGAAGCGGTTCGCCCACCAGTAGTCCCCAAACGGGCCCTCCCCGCGTCCCGGCGCGGCGTTGCGCGAATCCATCCGCGCCGCCGCCACGCATTCAACCGGTTCCCGCGCCGCCGCCGCGTCCGCCGCCCCCGCCGCCAGCGCCACACAGGCGGCCAGCCCCAGCAATCCCCGTTTCATTGAGCTTGCTTGGCGCACCATGCTCTTGCCCCGTCCGCGCCTCAACCCGTCATCGTTATGCCTGTCATTCGTTTCGTTCATTGCAGTTTTCTCCTGTCGGACGATGCCCCCGTCGTCAAATCCGGGCCTCGTGTTCGGTTGATGTTTCATTCTTCATTCCCCACTCCCTGTCCACATTTTATAAAGAGTGGTCTGCGTTGCGAGTCAGGCGCCATGCTCCAGTCTCCGCCTGAGCGCGTCGATGCGGCGCTTCGCCCAGAGGAGCGGCGGCAGCAGCGGCACGGCGTGCGCAAGCGTCGCCGCGAAGAGGCGCGCCGCGCCGCCCGCAGCCGCGACGTCCGCCGCAAGGAAGCGCGCGCGCAGGCGCCGGAGCGCGCGCCGCTTCGCGCGCCCGGACCGCCGGGGCGCGCAGCAGACCGTCTGCGCCTCGTGGTAGAAGACGAGAAAGGCGAGGCACCGCGCCGTCTGCGGGTCGTCGCGTCCGAGCCCGCCCGCCAGGAAGATGCGCCGCTTCTCGCGCGCGAGCCGCAGCCAGTTTCGCGCGCGCGCGAAGTCCCCTTCCCGCCGGTAGTAGCCCGAGCAGGCCGATGCCTCGAAGCGCAGGTAGTCGTAGAGCGTCGTGCGGACGGCCGCGAGCGTCCCCGCCGACAGGAGGTAGTCGAGGAGGAACATCTCGTCCTCGCACATCGTGATGCCGCGCCGGAAGCGTATCTTCCGCGCCTCGATGAGGTCGCGCCGGAAGAGGCTCGCGACGAGGTAGCCGTTCACGCGGCGCGTCCCGAGGAGGAGCGGGTAGAAGACGCGCGCGAGGATCTCCGCGCGTCCGCGCAGCGTCTCCGCCGCGCCGGCGAACGGGAACATGACGACGCCGTCGTCCGTCTTCTCCGGCCCGCAGTCGCAGAGGGCGCCGCTCGCGAGGTCGGCCCGCTCGCGCGAGGCCAGCGCGAGCAGGGTCGTGTAGATCGCCGGGCGCACGCGGTCGTCGGAGTCGCAGAACGCGATCCAGTCGCCGCGCGCGGCGTCGAGCCCCCGGTTGCGGGCGACGCACACGCCGCCGTTCGGCCCGGAGAGGACACGAAAGCGCGCGTCCTTCGCCGCGAAGGCGCGGCAGAACGCGAGCGAGCCGTCCGTCGAGCCGTCGTCGACGAGGATGAACTCGCAGTCGGCGAGGTGCTGCGTCCGCAGGGACTCCAGGCACGCGCCCAGCCGCGCCGCCGTGTTGTAGACGGGCACGATGACGCTCACGCGCGGCACGTTCATACGCGGCACGTTCATGCGCGCCTCCTTCCAACACAAAGCCGTTTCCTGGCCTTGAACCAGAGCTCGTTCCACCGCGCCGTCGCACGATGAAGCGCGAGGCGGTTGCGGCGGAGCGGAGGGGGCACGCCGCTCGGAAGCTCCAGCCCCTCGGCCACAGCCCATTCCACCGTCGAGACGACCGTCTCGATGTGCCGCGCCGAGCGCGGCGTCCACCCTTCCCACGGCTTCGGGCGTCCGATGAAATGGAGGTAGATTCGTTCGGGATCACGGTCAAGCCCGTAGGTCTCCGTCACCTTCGGTGCGTCCGGCAGGAAGGCGAGACAGGCGTTGAGGCACGACTCGTCGAGCTGGTGGTATGCGACGAGGGACTTGTCCACCACGCCGGCGTCCCCCTTCGGGAGACGCATCATGAGCGTGTGCCAGGTGCGCAGAAACCGTTCCCGGGACCGCGCGACGGACAGGAAGCATGCCGAGCACGAGCGGAACGCCGCGACGTCCGCCGCCGTCACCCGGGGAATCGTGCGGACGTCCAGCCCCGCCGCATCGGCCACGTCCCGGCGCCACGTCGGCAGGATGCGCGCAAGGTCATGCCCCTTCGGGAACGCGCCCGGCATCTCTGCGGCGCACCGGCGGCGGACGCGTATCTGTGCAACGTCCGGCGGCAGAAGAAGATTCGAGCAATTGCCCTTGAACATCGCGTCGGAATCAGCCCATGTCACGTACCCAGACTCCGCCGCGAGCATCACCTCTGCCTTGTGGCAGGTGAGCGAATGGTCGGCGTGGTCGAGCGAGACGAGGCGCACGCCGCCGAACTGCTCCAGCACGCGGCGGTCACGGTCCGTGAACCCCTTCGTACCGACGATCACCGGCTCGTCCATGCCGAAGCGGCGCATCGAGGCGATGAGCAGAAAGAGACCCCACAGGTAGTTGTGGTCTCCGGCGGTGCAAATCGTGTTATCAATGGCCATGTATCCCTCTGTTCCTGTGACAAGCCGCAGGACTCGAAGCCTACCAGTCGGCGATACGGCTGGATGCGCCGCGCTCGACCGACCGCGCATCCGACCATTCGCGCAATTCGTCCCACGTCAGGGCCAGAAGTCGCTCCTTCAGTTTCGTTTCCATAGCGGGTTTAGCATCTTCCTAGGTCTTCTCCATTTGCCGAGCATTATACCAAATCCCCGTCTTGCCCCCCTGCCACTTATTTTCAATCGACCGTCGTTTTGACTGCATTGCGTTTCCGTCTCGGTCATCGAACGGTTGGGAGTGCCGTGTGAGTAAGTTCGACGGTCACGCCGTCACAGCCGCGCAATGCGTCCGCCAACGTCTTTGCGCAGTAGACGGAGCGGTGCCTGCCACCGGCGCAACCGAAGCCCACGGAAAGCCGTTCTCGCGAATCCTGCGCGTAGGCGGCGATGGTGTTGCGCACCAGTTCCTCCACCGACTTCAGAAACGCGGCGACGGCATCGGCATGGACGGCAAAGAAGTTGACGATCGGCTGATCGCGCCCCGTGTAGTTACGCAGACCGTCCACCCAGAACGGATTGGGCAGCACACGGCAGTCGAAAATGCCCCCCCCCCTCCCCCGTCCGGCCCCAAGTCCGATGGTAGCCCGCGTTTGTATGAGAACGAGAAGATGTGAACGGTCATGAACTTTTGTCTCAAACTTCTTATGACAGATAGTCACGATACGCCTTGATGCCCCTACCCTCGCATTTATATAAATGCGAGGGTAGGGGCAGAACCGAAAAGATTTAGCAATAGAAGCGGATCTCGCCAAAGTGTCTGAGCCAACGCATCCGCACGGCTTCATGCTGCGCTTCGATGGCATCCATGATATTTCGTAGGATATGCGCGGGGATGTGCGAAGCATTGTTTTCCAGAAGGACTCCACCAGCCTTCGTCAGCCAAATCTTCGTCGCATCCCTTGTCGGTTCTCCAGCCGAAACATGAACATGAACGGGTTCAAGCGGATTGCACTCGTCTGACCAGAAGTAGACGAGATACGACCCCATCCTAAAAACCTGCGGCATTCTCGAAACCTCCGTTCCTGGCAAAGCGAATGATGAGGTGCGCCATCGTCTCCAGACATTTCCGCTGCTCGGAAAGTTCCTTTTCGCCATAGCCCTCAACATCAAAGCAGCAATAGGAAGGCAACTCCCAGTAGGCTGTCTTGAAGCCATCCGCGACAGGCTGTTCAAAGCACACCTTGACCGATCCGTCATCACGCAGTTCTGAATGCGTGATCTCCGTCTTGTCCGGCATCTCCATGTACTTGTACATCATGTCTCACCTCCACTGCTGAATTCAGAGAGATCCGCCACTTCAGCAAACCCTCAACCAGTCTAGTCCGGGCGCATCCGTTCAATCCGTCGCCCGAACAGGTGCAAAGTATACCATAATTCGCCGTGCGATGGGGGCGTTGGCCGCTCACAAGGCGCTTTTGCGGCTCCCTCAGAGGCGTGACGTGTCTTTATCTGATAGTAGACGACCGAGTTACGATCAACCCGATCATGGACGAAGTCACAAAACACAAGACCCGTCAATACGTTCGCCAGTTGGCTATCGACGGAACTCCATCAAAAGTGGCTTCGCTTCGCAGACAGGACAATGACGAAAATCGTGGTTCTGCCACTACCCTCGCATTTATATAAATGCGAGGGTAGTGGCAGAACCCCAAAATCACCGCCATTCGGAAAGGACGGGCTTGTCGCGAAGCCGTTACACGACCCCGCATTCAAGAATCGTCAACGCTTTGTCCAGACTGGTACAGACGTCTTCCACCAGCAGACGAACGCCACGATAGCCGTTCTTCTGCAGGAGCCAGTCCTCGCGCCGTGCCCGGCGATACGCATCGAGATCGGACAACTCGGCAGACACGTCCAGCATGACCGCCAGCTTGTGCATGGCATCCAGGAGATCGTACATCCGTGCGCAGACGGCGACATTCACGTCCACGTAGTCGTAGATGCGCACCTCGCGCTTGCCGTCGTGCAGACGGTGGAGCCGTCCGGCAAACTGCGTCAGCCGTCCCTTCCACGAGATTGGCGAAGCAAGGAAGAGCGTATCAAGGAGAACTACGTGCCGAACCTTTTCCTTCAACGCTTCAGCAAAGCCCTCGACCTGCTCGCGACGGTCGTTCAGGACAACGGGCGAACGTCCTTCTTCCACGACCGCAAGCACGTCCTGCACTTTTGATGCGCCACATAGTCCTTTCACAGGAAAAATGGAGATCTGCAACGTTTGGGAACGATAAAGTGCGTAGCCCTGCCCTACGGAAGTACCCAGTGGCCCGGCAGCTCGTCGGGGCGACCGCGCGGACGCGGGGGCGGGCAACGTTCGAGCGCGTCACCCTTGAAATCGGCGAGATACGCCGTCACCGCAAGCGCGGGGCCTATCGTCTCCGCGACCGCATATTCACCGGACGGCACGTGCAGACTTTCGAGATTGACCCGCCGCCACCAAATCGGCCAGCGCGCAACCTCCTCCTGCGTGTGGACGAGTTCGTAGTCGGCTTGCCCGACGCCGTACGTCCAACGATACGGCGTGATTCCGGCCACATATTCGTCCACCGTATCGGCGATTGACGCAAGACTCAGGAAGCGCGTCGGATAGACGTCGCCAAGCCCCGCCGTGAGTGTCATCCCGTCAGGATTGCACCCACAGTGGACGTCGTAGGCAAGAAATGCCGCGTCCAGATACTTCGCCTCGCCCGTCAGCGCATGCGCGGCGACGAGGAAACGCGCCGCGACGAGCGGATGGGCGTTACCCCAAGCGAGATCCGTGCCGTTCCAGCGCGGCCAACGGTAGGGCTGCACCTCCTGCGCGGCAAGCCGCTTGTCGGCCTGATCCAGAATCCACGCACGCACCTGCCGCGCGGCGACGGCGACCTCCGGCCGCATCTCACGGGCCAACTCCAGCACCGCCAGTGGCGAACGCCGCCAGAGCGTCCGCTTCGCCGCCTCCGCGAACCGCACACCGAATGCCTGCTTCCGCACACCTTCCAAGTAGTCCGGCGCACCCGTCGCCCAGTAGAGGTTGATGGCGGCCTTCAGCTCGTCGATCGGGTCGAGGTCGGGAGCCTCACGCCAGAAGACCGTCCGCTTCGCGCCATCCAGCCACGCCTTGAACGCGACGTTCGTCGCCGGCGGCGTGTGACGGGCGAAACGCCAGGCCGCGACAGCCGATGCGAGATACTTCTCGCGCAGAGCAGGTGAGCAACGCGCGAGTTCCGCCGCGACGGCCGCGTAGGCGAGCGACGAACGGCGCGTCGGACGGGCGAGCGCATACGGAAGCGTATCCTCGGACGGCATGCCCTCCCCTTCGACCGGATGCCGCGTCGTCTCGATCCACATGCCAACACCGCCGTCCACCGTTTGGGCGAGACGGAGATGGTTGAGCCCCCAGTCCGTCTCGTCGAGAACGGGCCCCAGACCGTCCGCTCCCTTGACGAGCGCGAGAGCCGCGAGGTCGGCGACGATGGACAGGTGCTGCGGACGGCGGTCGTAGTCAGTCGCGTCATGCCAGCCGCCGGGAAAGGATTCCGGCGCGGCCGTCCAGTCGGTGTTGCGGCGGATGATATCGAAGTGCGAAACCGCCACCCGCCGTCCGTCTGCCGTGAAGAAGCCAGAAGAAGTGTCTTTGCCCACTGCATAGTCCGCCGCGTCCGGCGGAAACGTACCGCGTGCGACCTTCAGGTGGCAGGGACCATCCCCCCAGGCCGTGCGCGGTGCACGCTTTTCCGTCGAACCGCACCGCTGAACGAAAAGCCCGTGGAGATGCGTCCGCACCGCCGTGACAAGCCCCGCCTCGCCGATTATGAAGTCCGCGCTTCGCCCAACGCCATCCACACGGATGAAATACGTGCCCGGCCGCGTCACGGCTGAGAAGTCGATTTCCTGCGTGTTTTCTCCCGTCCACGGCGTGCCGTCCGCCGTCTTTCCGGGATTGGGGCGCAGACGGCATGTCCCCGCGTAGACGGTCTGGCGCATCCCGGCGTCGATGACCGCGAAGCGCGACGCCGTCTCGGACGGCTCCCACGCGCCGAGCGTCCCAAGCCAGCCGCCGAGATAGGCGTAGCGATGTGTGGCGCGTGGCGAATAACCGACTTGATTCACCTTGATGAACGGTGTCGGACAGTCCTCCTGTCGCACAAAATGCAAGACGTTGCCGAACGGCGTAGTGAACGAAACCATGTCGCCGTCCTTCAACGGACGGTCCAGCTCAAGGAAAATCGTGTAGAGGACATCCGCGCCGTAGACGGGATGGGTACGGCCGTCGCCATCCATGAACCGCGTCTGCCCAGTTGCGCCCTTCCAGAATCCGAGACGCGACAACTGCGCCCCGACAATCCGCCAGTCGGCGGGTTCACGCAACTTCGCCTCCCAGGCCGGACGCCGCCACTTCTGGAGACGGGCCGCGCACGTCCAGAGCCGCCGAGGCGCGATGCGACGCACAAGACCGAGTACTCGCGCATCCCGTGTACGTTCAACGGCGGTGAAGTCCGCCTGGACGACGACAAGTCGCGGTTCGGGGGAGGAGACGCGCCACACGCCATCCTGCGGCGACGGACCGAACGGACGGACAAGGACGAACGCGCCCGCAGCAACGATCCCCGCGCCCAGCGCCAACACCATGAGCAAAATGCCGCGCCTACCCTTCTTCCTTTCGTTTCCCATCATCCGTAAGGCATCCATTCCTGTCATGAGGCTCTGTGGTCAACGACAATTTCCACACCCCCCCCCCTCACGCCTCCGCGCGCAGTTCACGCCAATGCTGGTTCATCCACGACAGCATCGCGAAGAACACCATGAGCAGGAGAAAGCTCAGCTGCTGCTTCAGGACCCATTCGAGCCCCGACTGCAGGTAGCAGCCCGTGAGGCCGCCCAGGATCCCGGCCGGCACGTAGGCCCATTCCGTGCGCGCGAGACGGAACGCGAGCCGGAGCGCGACGCCCCAGTAGTAGAGGAACCACGCCAGGAGAAGCACAAGCCCGACCCAGCCGCACTCGGCCGCCGTCAGCAGGTAGATCGTCTCGACAATGCCGATGTTGCCCTTCTCGTCCAGCCCGGCGGGGCTCGTGTCCTGGTACCCCTCATGCCCGTTCAGGAAGACGGCCCAGTTGTTGATGCCGACGCCCGCAACCGGATGGTCCCGCACCACGTTGAGCGCCGTCAGGGCGAAGAACCGACGTTTCTCGCCCGAGCTCTTCGGCGCGTTCTCGAAGCGCTCGACGATGCTCGGCAGCATCAGGGAGACGCCGAGAAGCCCGGCCAGCAGGAGCGGCGCCAGGCGCAGGACCTTCGTCGGGGAGAAGCGCGCGCCGATGCTGACGAGGGCCGTGACGCCGACGGACAGCGGATAGCACAGGATCGCGCCGCGCGAGTACGTGCGGAAGATGACGCCCGAGGCCGCCACGAACGCCCAGGCGCAGAGCGTCCGAAAGCGCGACTTCGGGAGCCCGAGATAGGCCGCCAGGAAGACGCCGCCCGTCAGCATCAGGAACATCGCCAGTCCGTTCTGATGCGGGAACGGGCCACGCACCTTGTAGATCCCCGCGAGATGCTCCCGCGCGACCATCAGGAAGACGACGAGGACGACGAGCGCCAGCGCCCGGACGATCGCCTTCACGTCGCGCACGTAAGACAGGCACGCATACGTTGCCGCGTAGACGAGAAAGAGCATCGCCATCTTCCAGAGCTCGAAGAGCGAGAGCATCCGCCCGCGCAGCGGGAAGTCGAAGACCGTGACGCCGTCCAGCGTCGCCTCCCGGACGAGCAGCGCGTTGTCGTTCACGGCCGCCGAGACGGCGCACCAGGCGAAGTAGGCGAGAAAGAGCCACGTGCCGGGGCTGGCGAAAAGGGACGTGCGCTTCACGGGACGGAGGAACGAGGCCAGCGCGACCGACAGGAGAACGGCGAAGGAGAGGATGTAGGCGAGCGAGACCTCCAGCCCGCGCGACGTGCCGCGGTAGAACTCGTAGGAGATGAAGTTGACCGCCGTGCCGTCGAAGCAGAGGACGACGACGAAGACAAGGCCCATGAGTCGCGCGATGTACTTCTTCGAGAGGCTGCAGACGGCCCCAAGCGGAATCGAGCCGGCCAGCGCCAGGGCGAAAAGCGCGTACTTCATCGGCGCGCCCCCCCGACGAGGTCCCGGTAGAGCGCCATCAGCCGTTCGGCGAGCGCCGGCCAGGCGTAGGCCGCCGCCGTGGCGCGCCCGTTCACGGCGAGGCGCGCGGCACACGCGGGCGTGAGGCGGCGGTAGGCCGCGACCAGCGTCTCGGGGCGCGACGGGTCGAAGAGCAGGCCGTTCTCGCCGTCCTTCACGAAGTCGGGCAGCCCCCCGACGTTCGCCGCGAGAAGCGGCAGCCCCGCGCGCATCGCCTCCAGGGCCACGATGCCGAAGGGCTCGTGCAGGGAGGGGAGGACGAAGACGTCGGCCGCCGCGTACGCTTCCGCGAGCCGGGGCGAGTCGGGCGGCAGCCCCGGAACGAGCGTGACGCGGCCTTCGAGGCCGAGCGCCTTCGCGCGCGCGCGGATCTTCGCGGCGTACCAGTCGGCCGTGACGGGCCCGACGAGCGTCAGCGTGCAGGCCGGCTCCGCCGCGAGGAGGTCGAGGAGCGCGAGCTGGTTCTTCTGGTAGTCGATGCGCGAGACGCAGAGAAGCCGGGCAAAGGGGGCGCGCCCCTCACGTCTCTCCGTCCCCTCGGATCCCTCTTGTCCCCAAACGTCGATTCCGTTTGGGACATGCTCGATGCGCTGCTTCGGGTAGCGCGCCTTGAGCCGCGCGACTTCCGCGCGCGAGAGCGCGAGAACGGCGCTCGCGCGCGCGAGCGGGTCGAAGCGAAGGCCCAGGATCCGGTCGAGGACGCCGCCGTAGGGAAGCGTGCGCCGCAGCGGGCGCAGCATCTGCTCAAGCTCCTCCTGCGGCACGACGGCCGCACCGCCGTGGAGCGAGATCGCCGTCGGCGCGCCCAGCCGCTCGCCGAGCCGGACGGCGCACGCCGCGAGCCGCCCGCCCGCGTGGACGTGGATGACGTCCGGCCGCCACGCCGCGACCGCCCGGAAGAGGCCGAAGGCGAACGGGTTGCCCCCCTTCTTGTCGAGCGCCCGCCGCGCGGCCTTCGAGAGCGGCCAGTAGGGGTAGAAGTAGCCGAAGCGCGCGACGCGCGCCTCGTCCGCCCCGCCTGCCCCGTCCTGCAGCGCGTCCGTGCAGAAGACGCGCGGGTCGTGGCCGCGCGCGCGCTGCTCGCGCACGAGCGCCGCAACGACCGTCTCCGTCCCGCCCCATTCGGCGCGGGAGAAGCGGCGGACGATGTGGGCGACCTTCAAGGGGTGAACGCCTTGCGCGCCTCCTCGACCGTGTCGAAGATCTCGAACACGCGGAAGACCTTCGTGATGTCGAAGACGATCCGGGGATGCGCCTGCAGGCACGCGAGGCGCACCTCGCCGCCCGCCGCGCGGGCCTTCTGGAGCGCGCGCACGAGGAGGCCCAGCCCCGACGAGTCGATGTGCGTCATCTTCGAGAGGTCGAGGAGCAGGTTGGCGCTGCCCTCAAGGGCCTTGTCGAGCGCGGCCTGCGCCGCTTCGGCGCACGAGGCGACAAGCCGTCCGTCGACCTGGATTTCGACGTATCCGTCGGCGGGGGTGATGTTCATGGTCATGGTTCATTCTCCTGTCATCAGCTTGAAATAGTCGGCGACGTGGCGGACGTAGCCGGGGACCGGCTCCGTCGAGAGGATCGCCGCGCGCGAATGCTCGTCCGCTGGGTCGTAGCCGTGCATTCCCCCAAGGGGCTTGAGGCCCATGTCGCTCGGCACGATCTGCACGCCGGGGTTGACGAGGAAGATCGCGTCGCCGAACGCGCGGTCCGCCCGCCAGATGCCCAGCGCGCGCTCCTCCGCCTCCGTGAGCCAGCGGCCGTCGGCGGCGAACGGCGCGAGCGCGGCGGGGATGAGCCGCCGCGCGCGGTCGGCGAGGTAGGTGACGCGGTAGAGCGTCGCGTCGCAGCACGCGCCGTAGTCCCGCCCGAAGACGAGCCCCGTCGCGG
>URIT01000050.1 GCA_900547945.1 uncultured bacterium | reverse complement strand
CGTCGCGCAGTTTATTCAGCACCCGCACACGTTCGAGCGCGTCGAGCTCGCTGTGCAGATAAGCGGCCTTGATGCCGAGCTCAGCCAGATAGTCGGCCAGCCGTTCGGAAGCTTTCTTGGTCAGCGTGGTGACCAGCGTCCGCTCGCCGGCGGCGGCGGCCTCTTCCTTCACGGCTGCGGGACCGATGGCGAGCAGCTGCTTGTTCAGCGTCTCCACGTCCTCTGGTTCGAGCTGCGACAGCGGCGAGTAGACCTCGACGCCCTTCTCCTCGGCCATCTTCATGACCGCGGCGCATGTCGCGCCGACCTTCTTCGCGAATTCGTAGACTCTCATGGCAAATCCCTCACGCCTCCTGCTGCTCTGTCTGCGCCGTCAGTTCGGCGACCGCCTGCGCGGCCGCGTACAGCCCCTTGGCGGTCACCTCGTCAAGGCCCGTCGCGGCGATGAAGCCCTCCTCGTCGCACTCGACGATGCCCTCCACCGTCAGGAAGCCCGCGTCCGCAAGCTGCGTCGCGACGGCGGTCGAGACGCTGAACGTCTCGGCGAGGTTCTTGATGGCCTCGGCCTTCTGGTCCTCGAAGCTCGCGAGCGCCATCGCCTTCGTCACGTCCACGTGCCAGCCGGTGAGCTTCGAGGTGAGGCGCACGTTCTGCCCGCGCTTGCCGATTGCAAGCGAATACTGGTCGGGCGCAACCGTCACATGGACCGTGTTGCCGCCGTCCGGGTCCAGCTCGATCGATTCGAGCTTCGCGGGCGCGAGCGCCTGGGTGACGTAGTTCTTGATGTCGTCGCTCCAGCGCACGATGTCGATCTTCTCGCCGTTGAGCTCGCGCACGATGTTCCGCACGCGCGCGCCGCGCAGTCCCACGCAGGCCCCCACGGGATCGACCTTCTCGTCGCGCGTGCGCACGGCGACCTTCGAGCGGTAGCCCGGGTCGCGCGCCACGCCCATGATCTCCACCACGCCGTCCGCGATCTCGGAAACCTCCAGGCGGAAGAGCGTGCGCACGAATTCGCTGGAGGCACGGCTGAGCGTCACGGCCGGCCCCGTCGACTCAGGCTTCACGCTGTGGACAATCGCGCGCACGAGGTCGCCCACGCCGTACTCCTCCGTGGGGATGCGCTCCTTGCCCGGCAGCAGCATCTCCGTCTTACCCACCATCACGTAGAGGTCGCGCCGGTTCACCGCCGTCACCGTGCCGCTCACGATCTCGCCGATGCGGCCCTTGAACTCGCGGAAGGTGTTCGAGCGCTCCGCCTCGCGGATCTTCTGCATGATCATCTGACGCGAGGTCTGCGCCGCGATGCGCCCGAGCTTCGAGGCCGGCATCTCGATCTCGATCGTCTCGCCCTCGGCGATGCCCGGCTGGAGGCGCTGCGCGCGGGCGAGCGAGATGAAGCCCGTGCCCGTCTCCTCGTTGGAGACGACCATCGTGTCGTAGACATGGAGCGAAAGGGTCTTGCGGTCAATCGCGACGCGCAGGTCGTTCGTCACGCCTGGGTTGCGGCGCGCCGCCTGCTGGAGTGCCTGCTCGATCGCCACCAGCACGATTTCGCGGTCCACGCCGCGCTCGCGCTCGATGAAGCTCACAATCGCCAGCAACTCGTTGTTGTTCATGGCCATAACCTTCAGCTCCTCTCTTGTCAAAAAGCAAAAAAACACGTTCGGTGATTCGCTGAACCACCGTGAAACGGTCAAATATTACCGAATCCGCAGACGGATGTCAAGACGGATGCGGATGAATTGAGTCGTCGCTGCGCGGCTTTAAGTGGTTAAATCGCCGCTGCGCGGCTTTAAATGCCTTCCGGACAGTTTGAACACAAGACCTCCAAAATTAGGTCAGACCTAATTCTGGAGGTCCGCGTGAAGCACAATTTAAAGCCGCGAAGCGGCGACTTAAAGGCCGAAGGCCGACTTAACCACTTAAAGCCGCGCAGCGGCGATTTAAAGGCCGAAGGCCGACTTAACCACTTAAAGCCGCGCAGCGGCGATTTAAAGGCCACTGGCCGATTTAACGCGCGCGCGGCGGCGCTCCTCGGCCGTGCGCCCGAGTTCGGAATACGCCTTCCGCTCGCCCACCAGGATGGGGCGCGTGAAGCCCTCGCGCAGGAGGATCCCCATCACCCGGCGCTGGAGGCGCAGGTTCGGCATCACCTCGGGGCAGTAGATGTTGATCGTGTCGTGCCGGTCGAAGCCGGACGCCTTCAGGAGTCCCGGAAGGTCCTCGGGATCGACGTACTTCCCGCGATAGGTCACGCCGCCGTCCTCCTTGAGGGCGATTTCGGGGTGGCGCGCGTCCGTCACGTAGTGTTCGGTCGCGCAGCCCCCCGCGAGCAGCGCGGCCACGGCAAGGCCGCCCAGCGTCAACGTCGTCTTCATGTTCCGCCTACTTCCTCAATCCGGCCGCGCCGAAGTCCCAGGTCTTGAATCCGAGCGCGAACGCGGGCGAAGCGGGCTTCAGGCGGAAGTCGTACGCCGCCGCGTCCTCGAACTGCGGATCGGCGTACTTCCCGCCCGTCTCCTTGCCGCACGCCGCCCACTGCGCCCAGTCGAGGCCGTCCAGCTCGGGCTTGCCCGAGGCGTCCCACCAGAGGTTGTTCGCCCACACGCCGCCGACGCCGCGCGGACCGCGCCCGACGAGCGGGCCCTCGCGCACGAGGACGATGTTGTTCACGAAGTGGAGCGTGCAGGGGATATCCTGCACGACCTGCCGCGCCATGCGCACCGCGCCGAGCATCCGGTTCCACGCGAAGATGTTGTTGCGGATGATGCAGCCCGCGCCGTAGTGCTGGTGGAAGCCGCCGTCCGTCGTGTTCCAGCAGAGGTTGCGCTCCATCACGATCCCCTCGCTCCCTTCGTCCGTGTAGAGCGCCCAGCCGCCGTAGGAATAGGAATGGACATCGTGGACGACGTTGTCGTGGACCGTGGTGCCAAAGCTCGTGCCGAGCGTATAGACGCCGCCCATGTCGCTCATGATGCCCTTGCCGAGGTCGTAGATGCGGTTGAATGCGATCTCGTTGCGCTGCGCCACGCTGCCCCGGAACCCCCAGGTCCAGCCCACGGAGACGCCCGTGTAGAAGAAGTCGTGGATCTCGCAGTGGAGGACCTTCGAGTCCGAGACGTGCGTGAGGGCGACGCCCGTCCCCTCGGGATTGAAACGACCGCCCTGGCGGATCGTGCAGTTGTCGATCAGGTTGAAGGCCGTCGCGCGCGGCGCGAGCCGCCGGATGATCCGCCGCGACAGCGTCTCGCCCTTCGCGACGTGCCCCGTGCCCGCGCCCATCCACACGCCGCCCGCGCCCAGGTCCTCCAGCGTGCAGTTGACGACGCGGTTCGAAGTGCAGCCGTCGTTGAACCGCAGCGCGTAGTTGCCCGTGTGCCGCACGCGGCAGCCTTCGAACGCGATGCGCCGCACGCCCTCCAGCGTCACCGCCGCGTCGCTGCCGCTCGCCGCCTGGTGCTGCCAGCTTTCCGTCGGGCCTCTCCCGCCGCCCGACGCATCGCTGTAGGCGAACGACACGTTGCGGAAGACGATGTCGTGGACGTAGGCGCCCGCGTCGGGATCGCCGCGGAACGCGACGAGCTGGCTCAGCTTCGCGCTCGGCGCGACGACCGCCGCCCGCGCCAGGTCCTCGCCGGGAAGCGGGCGGTACAGCACTTCGCCCGCCTTCGCGTCGCAGAACCATTCGCCCGGCGCGTCGAACGCGCTGCGCACGTTCTCGAAGTGGACGAGCGTTTCCTTCGCGTTCCAGTTCTGCCACCCGTGCCACCCACGCGGCGATTCCGTCGTCACCGTGCGCGTCGCCGGATCGAACCCGCGCAGGATGCGCCGCGCGAAGCTCCACTTGTGGACAATGCACATCTGCGCGAAGGGCCACTCGTCCGGCGGCAGCTGCGCGAGCACGTCCACCTCGGCGTTCGTGAGCGCAACCGTCTCGACGAACCGCCCCTTCACCGCCGCGTCCGGCACGATGGCGGGCTTCGTCACGTTGAAATAGCCCTTGTTCGGGAGGCGCGCCCGTTCCGCCCGGCGCCCGTTCACCCACAGCTGTTCGAAGTAGGCGGGCTTTCCGTCCGACGCGGCGGGCAGGGGCGCGGCCCACACGCCGCCCCCACGGTCCACCCAGCCGCCAATCCGCGCCCCACCCGCGAACACGGCCTCGCCCTCGCCGATCCACGCGACCGGCGCCTCGGGCGTTCCGGAATCCGCCGGCGTGAAGACAAGCGTCTTCTCCAGCGCGTAGTGCCCGCCCTTCACGCGCACGGTCCACGCCTCGCCGCTTCCCTTCGCCTTCGCGGCGCGGATCCTCTCCAGCGCCCCCTGCGGCGAAAGTCCGCCCGGTTCAACCACAAGCTCCCCGCCCAGGGCGCCCAGCGCCCCGGCGGCACACAAAATGATGCCGAGTTTCTTCATGCGCCCCAGTATACCATAAAGATGAAATCGCCGCTGTGCGGCTTTAAGTGGTAAGGCCTACGGCCTTTAAGTCGCCGCTGCGCGGCTTTAAGTAGTTAAGTCGTTAAGTCGCTTTAAGCTTTGTGCCTGCACAAAGGAAGGACCGCGCGATTTCGCTTCGGAACCGTTCTGCCGGGGCGGTACGCAACGTGTCGGCGCGCGAAGTACCCGCGCCGCCCTCGGCGCGGGACACTGTGGGGCGACTCTCGGCGCGGGACGTCCGAACGCGGGAGGGTCGCAACTTGCTGCGACCGAACCTCTCAGAAAAAAACTACCGTTCCTGTACACACTTCACTTCAACGGACACGAAATCATCTGCCGACAGGACTACCTCGCCGCTTCGGTGGAGTCCTAGGGCAGCACGCTCCGCGTCTTCCACCGTCGATGCCTCGACTTCAATCACCCGTTGAAGGGTCTCCGTTATCTCAATCTTGTGTTTCATCTGAAAACGACCCGTACCGCATGGTCTGTCAGTCAACCTTCTCAGCCTCGACACACTCGTCGGAATAGGCATGGTTCGAAACCCGCCCAGAGGATTCCTCACGCAATGCCGCTTCGACGGCCGCCGATTCCGATGCGGCCATCACCCTGACACGACAGGTCTCGGTTCGGCGAATCATCACTTCGTATACATGTCGTTCCATGGCCATAGTATACCAAAGAGCGACCCTTTTCGATTACACGGAGAATGTCACGAGCCTTGCATCGTTGAGTCGAGCCGGGTTGTCGGGATCCTTGATGCGCACGGTTGAAACATTGAGACGCGGATCCGTCTTTACCAAGTCCTCCAGCCGCTCCGTTCCGGGGAATGACTGCCATTTTCGCCAATTGACAAGGCACATGAAGTTCAGCCGCTTCCGCATGTCGCGGCGATAGACATAGTCGAAGACTGACCACGGATTTTCGATGCCCCACATTCCACGAACGCGCATGTAAGTGATACCAAGAGGATCGACCCTTTTCACGCGCCCCAGTTCGCGTGTTTCGGCAAACTCCACGCCCTCAATGGAATTGACTCCGTTCTTTATCGTCTCCTTCAGTCTCTGGTAACAAGACTCGGACGCACAGTAGTCAAGTCCATAGACCATCGCGAGATGTCGCAGTTGCCCGCCAAAGACGTTTCCGACTACATACAGGATGTCCTTTTCTCTCCAGTTCTCCGCATCCCGACATGCTTCCGAAATCATTTGGCTATCCGCCCGGAGCGTATGTTTCGGGTAACTGCTGTTCAAGGCCAATGAGGCGTCAAGTGCTTCGATTTTCTTGACTTCAATGGCATCGCCACCACGCAGCATCGCATCCGGCGGGTTGGAGTTGTTACCCAGGTATGAGAACGTTCGTTCAAAAGCATCCAGCCGCTCGATGTCCGAAAGACCGAACGTTCCCGCGAACAGATCCTTGACATACTCCTCTAACGCCATGCCCATCCCGTTTGCACGATTGTGCGATTGATACTCCCGGGCGAGCAGGGTCACCGGATTCCGCACAAGATTCTCAATGGCATCTATCACTGTTCCCATACAGTAAAGTCCCCTCTCCCGTTCTCAAACCGCACGATGCCGCTTCAGGCATTCCACGACTTGCCTCCCGACCGCATAGGCGAAATTCACGGGAACAGCGTTTCCAATCATCTTATATCCCATGTTGACGTCTTCGTATAGAAACTCGAAATCATCCGGGAAACCCTGAAGCCGGGCACATTCGCGAACGGTGAGCCGTCGGTAGAGATGTTCCTGGCCCGGAATGAAACGGCGCAGGTTTTTGTCAACAAACTCCATCTTCGGAGCCTGTGGATGAAGTTGGCACTGACGTCCGGACGCCTGTACCGTGAACGCCGGTTCATCCCAGGCCTTGACGCGGTTTCGGCTCATGAAGATGGTCGAGTAATTCCCGACGAAATACTCGTGGTTCAGGACTTCAAGATCTTTACGATGTTTGTTCCTCGGAAGTGCAGGAACGGCGGCGGTACGTAGGTCCCAAATCGCATCACGCAGCGTAAGGCGTCTTTCGTCCAGTGGTTTTGGATACTCGAAGTCGTCAATGCCCAAATCCTTTCGAAACCCGACATAGAATACACGCTCGCGAACCTGTGGCACATGGTAATCGTTCGCATTTAGCAACTTGTACTGGACGTCGTATCCCGCTTCGCCGAAAAGCAACAGGATGTTCTTAACAGCCTCGGCGTTGCGCCCAGCCAACATCCCGGACACGTTTTCGGCGACGAAAAAGAGCGGACGCTTCAACTTCAGAATTCGAATATAGTCGAAGAACAGTTGCCCGCGCGGATCCTCGATACCGCCAAGAGCCCCTGCTTCGCTCCAACTCTGGCATGGAGGCCCGCCAATGAGACCGACCGCCTCCTCAGGTATCATTTCCTCGGAAATCTTCCGAATGTCACCCTCGATGAGCCGCGTATGCCTGTGATTACGCCGATAGGTCGGGCAGATACCGGAATCAAACTCATTGGCGACTGCTACGCGGAAGCCCGCCTTCTCAAACCCTATATCCATTCCACCCGCGCCCGCGAACAGGGAGATTAGGTTCAGATTCTTCATTTCACGTATTAAATATTCTTCGCGATGCGCAACCAGCACCGCGAGGCCCGTCCCCGTACATGAAAAGAGCGCATTTCCTGTTCATGTACTTCGTAGAAGCCCTACCACAGGCCTATGGGAATACATGAAGAGAAAATGCGCCCAAACGGGCGCATCTCCACTTACATGCTGTTCCCAAAGTAAAATAGTGGTAGTATTTCTACGAAACAGCGTGTAGCGTCGATGCTACATTGATTATGCGGTCGCGGGGTGGAACACGGCATGTTGCCGCATCAGTTCCCGACCTATGGACCCCTCGGAGAATCGAAAGGCAATGCGGATTATATCAAAATCCGATGGGTGTGTGGGTGGAAGTTCGGAGATCAGTGAAATCGGTCGCGCGGGAGCGTGCCCCTCCCCGGTACGGGTGAAATGATGAAGGATGCGGGGGGTCACGTGTAGGACCCCAAAACTTTTCGTGTCTCCTATGAGAACAGAAGTCAATGGGCAAAATCGCTTTGGCGACTTCCGCTTCCCTCGTGCCGGGGGCCTCCGCGCACTCCGTGTTAACCGACTGGAGGCGAAGCCCAGCCCACACGCACAAGTCCCCCGGACGCGCAGGAGCGCGTCCCTCCCATGGGGATCCGTTCGGACGCCACGCGCCGAGGGCGGCACGGGTACCGCGCACGCCACCCCACCTGCCATTCCGAAGCGAAATCCCACAATTCACATTCGTGAATGAGATTTCACTGCGTAATAAAGTCTCTATATCGTATTTATGCCATAACTCACAAATAAGCGAAGACAAAATCGCATTACTTGCCTTATTGAAAAATGGTTCCCATATATCAACCCCTCAACGGAATGCGCGATTTCACGTCGGAACATTCCGACATGAAATCGCGCACGTTCAGGAAGATGTGGCGAGAATGCGGGAACGCAGACGGGATGTGACCGAAACGTGCGGGGCATACACTTCCCCGGCCTCCTTCCGCGTCGCCCGAAGGGCGTTTCCGCATGTCCTATGGTTCTGGACAGGGATGAGGTCACGCGACTTCGCTTCGGAACGGTTCCGATGAGAGGGGTACAACTTGTTACGCTAGCGTTTCGATCGCTACAATTCTACACCTCCTATGAGATCAAAAGTCAATAGGCAAAATCGCTTTGGCGATTTCCGCTTCCCTCGTGCCGGGAACCTCCGCGCTCTCCGTGTTAACCGATTGGAGGCGAAGCCCAGCCCGCGTACACAAGTCCCCCGGACGCGCAGGAGCGCGCCCCTCCCGTGGGGGCCCGTTCGGACGCCACGCGCCGAGGGCGGCGCAGGTACCGCGCACGCCATCCCACCTGCCATTCCGAAGCGAAATCCCACAATTCACATTCGTGAATGAGATTTCACTGCGTAATAAAGTCTCTATATCGTATTTATGCCATAACTCACAAATAAGCGAAGACAAAATCGCATTACTTGCCTTATTGAAAAATGGTTCCCATATATCAACCCCTCAACGGAATGCGCGATTTCACGTCGGAACATTCCGACATGAAATCGCGCACGTTCAGGAAGATGTGGCGAGATGCGACGGGAACGTGGCCGGAACGTGCGGGGCATACACTTCCCCGGCCTCCTTCCGTATCGACCGAAAGGCGTTTTCATGTGTTCCGTGGTTCTGGACAGGGATGGGAACGGTGGAGGGGATGGGAACGCGCGACTTCGCTTCGGAACGGTTTCGGCGGGAGGGTTGCAACTTATTGCGAGAGCGGTTCTTTCTACAATTCTACACCTCTACACGGCCAAGTGCCCAACCTCTAGATCCGACAACGGGATATGGCGATGTGGCTTTTGTTCCTTTGCGGCTCACAATACTTGATCGCTAAAGGAATACTCGCCGTGTAGAATTGTAAAGGTGTAGACCGACACGGGCTGGGCTATTTCACTTCAGAACAACCGCACAAAGGAAGCAAACCACGAAACGGCAACTTAAAGGCCGTAGGTCGACTTAACCACTTAACCACTTAAAGCCGCGAAGCGGCGACACCGGAATGGTTGTGGGAGGTGGATTCGAACCACCGAAGGCGTGAGCCAGCAGATTTACAGTCTGCCCTCGTTGACCGCTTGAGTATCCCACAATAAGTGGTGCTCGGGGCGGGACTCGAACCCGCAAGGATCTCTCCACATGCACCTCAAGCATGCGTGTCTGCCAATTTCACCACCCGAGCAGGCGTGAAAACGGAATGTAGTTTACCAAACACGCTGGGACCGCGCAAGGGGGAAAATCGTGAAAAAATTTTACGATTTTCATTGACGGCATAGCAGGGGGGGGGTACAATATCGGCGGTTCATTGGAGAAGGTTTCGCGCTTCACTCAACCAAGCGAGTAGGAAAGGACCGGATATGGGCAGAATGGAAAGAACCGTGTTGACGTGCGCGGTCGTGGCGGGGCTTTGCGGCCATGCCGCGACGACGCACACGCTTCACGTCGCGGCGGGCGCCACCAACACGGTGGCCGAACTGCTGGAGGGGACCGCCCCGGCGGCGGGCGACTGGATCGAGAAGACCGGCGCCGGCACGCTCGTGGCCGTCGCCGCCTACAAGGACACGCAGCTCAACTGGCGCATCAAGGAGGGCGTCTACTACGTGCCCAACGCCGTCGGCACGAAAGCCCACAAGGGCAATTCCGCCCTTGTCGTCTGCAACGGCGCCACGGTGAACCTCCAGGGGGGCCAGAGCGACGTCTTCGACGGCTACTGGGACGTCAGCCTTGCCGGGCAGGGGACGGGCGAGGGCAACAACCTCGGCGCGCTTGCGATCGGCGGCGGCATGACCAACCCCTCGCTCGGCGGCAATTCGCGTTTCGAGTTGACCGGCGACACGACGCTCTACTCCTACGGAACGATGAACGCTATTTTTTCCGGAACGGGTGCAACCGCCGGTTCCACCCTCGACATGAACGGCCACACGCTCACCGTGCGCGGGAAGAACGCCGCCTCCCTGTTCCGCCCGCGCTGGAAGTGGACGGTCAAGAATCCTGGTCCGCTCGTCTTCCGCAACGGCGTCTTCGCCCGCCACAAGGAGCTGAACGACATCGCGGGCGGACTGCCGCGCGTCACCCTCACGGAGGGTGCGGCGCTGGACGTCTATGCCTCGCCCTCGCTCTGGGACCTCGTGAACGAATTTTCCTTCGAGGCCGGCACGGGCATCCGGAAGACCGCAAAGTACGGCGAAACGGGAGCCACGATGTCTCTGCAAACGGTCATCGGCCCGCCAACGGTGGACGCCAACGTCGCCACGCTCACAATCACCCGCTCGCTCGTCGCGCGGGGTGCCGACCTCGCCGCCGAGAAGGTCCTCACCACGGAGAACGCCCTCGTGTTCGCCGACGCCAGTACGCTCGACGTGACGGACTGGGCGGCCCTGTCGTTCGCGGCGGGCACCACCTACGTGGCCGCCCGTTCGTCCACCTCGATCACCGGCACGCCCGCCCTCTCCGAAGCGGCCGCGCGCATCTTCTCCCTCGCCAATACGGGCAAGGAACTCGTTCTCACCGTCAAGGACAACGTGATTGACGTTGCCTCCCGCGCCCCGCTTGCGGAAGGCGCGGACGCCGCCGCCGCGAACGCCGCTGCCTGGGCGGCGCTCTGCCGCGATGTGGGCGGCAGGGACAACCTCGTCTTCGCCTTCCGCGCGGGCGACTGGTCCTTCGGCGACGCCCTCGACGCGACCGCCTGCACGGGCGCGAACACGACGTTCTGGGGGACGGGCCCCGCCTCTCTCCTCCGTTCGTCCCTCCACCTCGGCGCCGCCACCGGCGTCACCGTGCGCGGACTGAAGTTCGCCGATCTCGCCGGACCCGCCGTGGTCGCCACGCAAACGGACGGACTCGTCATCACCGACTGTGCGCTCGACGGCGTGGCGGGTACGTACGTGGACGGCGCGAACTATCCCTTCGCCGCCGTGAACGTGACGGACCTGGAAGCGTACGCGAACACGTTCGCCCATGCCCGTTACGCCGCCCAGGCCTATCTGGAGGGCGGTAGCCAGACCGACCGAAGCGACGCCCAGTCCGGGCGGCTGGTCGTCAACATCCCCTCCGGCGAGTGGATCGGCTGGAGCAACTTCGTCGCCCGGACCTGCCTCGATCCGCACAAGCCCACCCGACAGGGGCTCCTCAAGCTCGGCGCGGGCACCTTCGACCCGATGGCCAACCTCTCCGCCGCCCTGATCACCAACATCGACGTCCGCGCCGGGCAGTACGTCGCGCGCGCCGACACGCACCTCGGCGTGGCCAAACAGGGCGTGCAGGTGCGCGCGGGCGCCAACCTCACCTTCGCGGACGCCACCCGCGCGGCGCACAACCGCACGATCCGCATCGCCGGGACGGGAACTGGCACGCAGAATCCCGCCGTGCGCTTCTCCGGAAATTCCCTGTGGAACAAGGCGGACACCATCACCTGGATCCTGGACGACGACGCGACGATGTACAACAACTGCACGGGCGAGACGGGCGTCTTCCTCTGGGCGAACGTCCAGGCCAACGGCCACACGCTCACACTGAAGGGGAAGGGAACGGAAGCCAATTTCCGCTTTGGCCGGACTTGTTCCTGGACGGGCGGCGGCGCCGTGGTGGTGGACGGCGTCTCGCTCTCCGCCTCCCCCCACGACAACAACTACCCCAGCGTCGTGAACCCCACCGCCTACGCGCCAACGGACAACCAGTTCCCGCTGTTCACGTTCCGCAACGGCGCCCGCCTGATGCCCGATTCGCACGAGCTCTTCTCCCTCATCGCCCGCGCCGACTTCGCCCCCGGCACGACGATCCAGACAAAGGCCCCCCGCAAGACCTACGCCGTCTTCCAGGAACTCGTCGGCACGCCCACGACCGCCTCCACCATCACGAACCTCGTCGTCGCCGGATCGTACCGCGCGCGGGCGGCGGACATCTTCGCGGAAGCCCCGTCCCTCCTGACCGCCGCCGGCGCGCTCACCTTCGCCGACGGCGCCACGTTCGAGCTCGACGACCCGTCCGCCGCGCGGCCCACCTCCACCTACACCCTGTGCGAGGCGGCGGGCGGCATCACCGGGAAGCCCCTTCCGGCGGGCGGGACGGCACAGGCGGGCTGGACCCTCCGCGCGGACGGCGCGACGCGCCTCCTGCTCGGCCCGGCCGCCAGCACGGTGCTGCTGCTACGCTGAACGGGGATGGTCCCCGCCGTTCATCAGGAACGCCATCGCGGCGATGAGCGCGAAGCCGATCCAGCTGAACACGTCGGGAACCTGTCCGAATGCGAGATACCCCAGCAGCGCCGCGAAGAGGATGTTCGTGTAGTCGAACACCGCAATGCGGCGCGGCTGGGCGTAGCGGTAGGCGGCCGTGACGCCGAACTGCCCGACCGCCGCGCCCGCGCCCGCGCCGACGAGGATCCAGACCTGCGCCGCCGTCATCGGATGGTAGTCGAAGACGAGGAAGGGCACCGAGGCGCAGCAGGAAAAGGCAGAAAAGAAGAGGACGATGAACCGTCCGTCCATCTTCAGCAGACCGAGTTCGCGCACGCAGGCGTAGGCGGAGCCCGCGCAGACCCCGCCCGCAAGCCCGCTCAGGACCGGCACGAGCGGCATCACGCCGAGGCCCGGCTTCACCACGAGCGCCGCCCCCACGAACGCCCCCACCAGGCAGAGCGCCTGACGCAGGGTAAGCCGCTCCTTGATGAAGAGCCAGCTGAAGAGCACCGTGAAAAACGGCGCGAGCTTGTTGAGCATCATCGCGTCGCCGAGGTCGATCTTCCCGAGCGCGTAGAAGTTGCCGAAGATGCCCGCCGTGCCGAACACAGCGCGCAACGCGAGCACCGTCCAGCGGCGCGCCGCCGGGCCCTCCCCGAACGAAACCCGGCGCCCCGCCCTCAGGAAAAGCGCGAGCGCGATCGCGAACGCCACCGCGTTGCGGAAGAAGCTCTTCTGGAACGCCGAGATCGCCTCCCCGTGGTCGTCCGTCATCCGTACGCACATCCCCATCACGGCGAAGCCGAACGCGGAGGCGACCAGGCAGAGCGCCCCCTTGCACGTGCGTTCATTTTTCATTGGGGCACCCTTCTGCTAAAACGCAGATCGCGGACGCGAAGCATCTGCGTCAGCACTGTTCGACGAGCCGGGCGGCGAGGCGCACGAGCTCGGCGCAGGGGCGTTTCTTGTAGTACGCCGCCGTGCGCGCCTCGGGCGTACCACCCTGCGTCGCGTCCGTCCCCGCCAGCAGGTCGCGGCAGACGAGCGACCCGCATTCCGCCTTGAACCGCGCGCAGAGATCCTGCACGTGCGGGTAGACGGCGGCCTTGTCGGGACCGTACTTGAGCCCCAGGACGAGCGTGGCGCCCGTCACGGTGCCGCACACCTCGCGCATGCGCCCCACGCCGCCGCCGAGCCCCGCGCTCACCTTCCGCGCCGTCTCGGCGTCCATCCCGAAGTCCTCCGCAAACGCGCAGAACACGGCCTGCGAACAGCAGAGCCCACCCTTGAAGAGTTCAACCGCCTTGTCCGACTTCTCCATTCCGATTCTCCTTTCCACTTTCCACACGATCCTACGCCCCCAGCCACGACCAGAGGAAGAGCCCCGCCACGGCCAGGCAGACGAAGAGCTTCAGGCCCGTCGCGACGACGAAGCCCACAAGCGTGCCCACGCTGCCCGCCAGGGAGTCCCGCAGCGTCCGCTTCGCGGACAACTCGCCGATCAGCGTGCCGAGGAACGGCCCCAGCACGAGGAAGACGAGACAGACGAGCGCGCCCCCGACGACCGTCAGGAGCGGACTCACCAGCAGGCCCGCGCAGACGCCCGCGACCGACCCGACGAGGCTCCCCACCACGCCCGCGCGGGTACACTTGAACCGCTTCGCGCTCAGCGCCGGCACCACGTAGTCGAGAATGCAGGAGACCGCCACAAGCACCGTCGCCACGCACACCGTCACGACGGACGGCGGATGGTCCGTCGCGAACAGGAGCAGCAGCCCCCCATACGCGAGCAGCGGACCCGGCAGGACCGGCAGCACGCAGCCGATGAAGGACGCCACGAGCAGCAGAAGGCCGACGATCGTCAACGTCACGGACACGGCACGCCTCCCTCCGGCGCGCGCGAGGGCCGCGTCGGCGCCGGCGGCAGATCCGTCGCGAACCCCGCGAGCGCGATGCCGTGGCGGTTCGCGTAGGCGACCACCGCCTCCCGGTCGAGGAGGAGAAGCCGCCCCGCCTGGAAGGCGAGCGCGGAGACGCCGGCCGCCTTCATCACCTTGAGCGTCTTCAATCCGACCACGGGGATGTCGAAGCGCATGTCGTGCCCCTCGCGCGCGCCCTTCACGAGTACGGCCCCCTTCCCGCCGAGCTTGCCGCCGCGCTTGATCGCCGCGTTCGTCCCCTCGAACGCCTCCACCGCCAGCACCATGCCGTCCTTCACGAGGACGGTCTGCCCCACGTCGTGCCGTCCCATGTCGCGCATGACGACGGCGCCGTGTTCGGCGTCGCGCCGCTCGCGGTCCGTGAAGGCGCGCGCGGTCAGCGTCCCCTCCCCCGGCAGGTGGCGCTCCATGAACGAGGAGGCCGGGAAGACGGGGACGCCCGCCCGCTCGAATTCGAACGCGAGTTTGCCGTAGATCGTGTGCGCGGTCTTGCAGGGGAGCGACGCAAGCCACGCCTTCGTCTCGGCGTCGAAGCGGCTGCGGAAAAGCGAGAGCGGACTGATCTGCCCCGCGAACACGGCGCCCTCGTACCCCTGCGCCGCCACCCACCGGAGGCCCGAGGCGATTTCGCCGATGCCGATCGTGTGGACATGGTCCGCCGCCCGGCACGTCGCGCGCTCCGTCGAGCCCCGCACCGCCAGCACGTCCACCCGCGCGACGCCCGCCGCATGGGCCCCCTCCACCACCAGGCGGGGATAGGCGCCCGCTCCGGTGATCACGATCATGTTCCGCGGTGTGAACGTCATGTCCGTTCTCATTTCTTTTTGTAGAAGATGAAGGTGCCGGCCTCGATGGCCTTCTCGTCCACCTTGTCGCCGGTCGTGATGCCCCCTCGGGGGCTGTAGTAGTAGGTCGTCGCGGCGTTCCACGCCGTCCCCGCGATCTTGAACGGCGAACACGTCGCGCTCACGGGACCGCCCCGCGTGTAGCCCGGCAGCTTCGCGAGCGCGGCGAGGTCCTTGACGTCGTCGCCCATCTTCCGGATGTACAGGTTTGCGGGCAGGGGGAGCACCTGCGATTCGGGAGGCTTCTCCCCTGCGGCATCCGGCGGCGGGGACACGACAACGAGTTTCGCCTTCTTCTTGAAGTACCCACCCTTGAGCCCCATCGTGCGCAGCCAGTCGGTCCCACCCTCCTCGGGCTTGGCCGCCTCAGCGGGTTTCGCCGCAACGGCGGCGGGCTTCGCGGGCGGGGCGGCGGGCTTGGGCTTGGGCTTTTTCGGACCGGCCTTTGCGGCGGCAGGCTTTTTCTTCGGCGCGGCGGACGGGGCGGCGGCGACCTGTATGCGCCCCTTCCCGTAGACGGCGGCCATCGTGTCCACGCTGCCGTAGAGGATGCTGTTCAGGTAGGCGTCGGCCTGCACGAGGCGTTTCGCACGCACGTCGGGATCGTAGGCCGGGCGCGCGCGCAGACCCAGCTTCGTGCGCACGCTCGGCATCGCAAAGAGCATCCCGCAGCGCTTGCGTCCGCGGTGCTTCTTCGGGTGCCAGGTGTTCGGCGCGCCGTAGGCGACATGCGAATGGCAGACCACCTGCGCGTCCGCGATGCCGTACGTGCGCTTGAGGCGGGCGACGAGTTCCTTCAGCGCCTCCAGCTGGCGGAGGGGCATCGACCGGTCGTGGTGCCCCACCACCTCGATGCCGATGGAGTATTCGTCGCACTCGTCCTTTCCGTTCCACATCGAGCGCCCCGCGTGGAACGCCTGGCGGTCCCGGTCGATGATGCGGTAGGCTTCGCCCGTCTCGGTCACGCAGTAGTGCGCCTCGCCGCGCTCGCTGAGCTTGTTGAGCGCGCTCTTCGCATGCGCCTCGGTCGTGTGGAGCACGATAAGCCGCGTCGCCTTGCGGAGCGGACGCTCCTTGTTGCGCGGCGAACGGTAGTCGTCTTTCAACACCAGCGGCGCGGCCGCGCACGAGAACGCCCAAAGGCCGAAGGCCAGAAGGCCGAAGACGCCCGGCATCCTCTTCAGGGATGACCACGGGGATGGAGACGGGGGGCGGTCGCACGGAACGCACGATCCAGGCCTCCCCTGTCCATTTTCCAATCCCCGCACAACAATCTTCAACCTTCTCAGCTAAAACGCCAACACCTAAAACCTAAAACCTAGAACCTAAAACCTAAACGTTAAGCGCCGTCCTGCTCCACGGCTCCTTGCCCGCGAGGAGCGAAGGGGTCGTCATCTCCGGCGGCACCGGGAGGCCGAGCAGCTGGAGGGCCGTCGGGGCGATCGCGGAGAGCTTCGCGAGCGGCGTGAGCTGCACGCCCGGGGCATCCTTCGCCACGTAGAAGCAGTCCACGAGGTTGAGCGTATGGCTCGTCTTCGTGAGGCCGCTCTTGTAGTCGATCATCTGCTCGGCGTTGCCGTGGTCCGCGTAGATGAGCACGTGCGCGTCCAGCTCCAGGAGGCGCGGCAGGATCCTGCCGATGCATGCGTCCGTCACCTCGACGGCCTTCGTGGCGGCGGCCTCGTCGCCCGTGTGGCCCACCATGTCGCAGTTCGCGTAGTTGACGACGATGAGGCCGTAGGGGTTGTTCTCCAGGCGCTTCAGCAGTTCGTCCGTCACGTTGTAGGCGTCCATCTCCGGATGGGAGGCGAACGTGGCGGGATCGAAGCGGCTCTTCACCTCCACCTGGTCCTCGCCCTCGGAGGGCGTCGTCGACTTGCCGTTGAAGAAGCTCGTGACATGGCGGAACTTCTGCGTCTCGGCGAGGCGCAGCTGGCGGATGCCGGCCTTCGAGACGACCTCGCCGAGGAGGTTCGCCATGCCGCCGCCCGCGCCCATCGCGCCGAGCAGGTAGTCCTCGAACTCGTCCCAGTAGCGCGTGAAGCCGAGGAAGGTGACCTTCGGGCGCGCACGGCGCACGCCGGGGTAGTCGTCGCACACGAACGCCTGGGTGAGCTGGATCGCGCGGTCCTGGCGGTAGTTCGTGTGCATCACGACGTCGCCGTCCTTCACGCCCGCGTAGTCGCCCACGACGTAGCAGGGGATGTACTCGTCGGTCATCGGCGTGCCGTCGGGCGTCTTGCCCGTGGCGTACTCGTCCTTGACGCACGCCTCGATGGTCGGCGTCCGCCTGCCCTCGCAGCTGACGATGCAGTTGTAGGCTTCGCTCGTGAGCGTCCAGTTCTTCACGCGGTCCATGCCGTAGTAGCGGCCCATCGCGGTGCCGATCACGGCGTTGCCGACGGCGGCGAGTTCCTGCTTCAGGCGGGCGATGTATTCGAGCGTCGAGCGCGGCGGCGTGTCGCGGCCGTCGAGGAACGGATGGACGACGATGCGGCCCTCCGGGAACTCGGCGCGCGCGCGCCTCATGAGCTTGAAGAGGTGTTCCTGGTGGGCGTGAACGCCCTCGTCCTGCAGAAGGCCGAGGAAGTGGAACTGCGAGTTGTTCTTCTTCCAGTTCGCGATGAGGTTCTGCCACTTCGGGCTCTTGAAGAGCTCGCCCGAGGAGAGTCCGTCGTCGATGCGCTTCAGCTCCTGCACGACGATGCGCCCGGCGCCCATGTTGAGATGGCCGACTTCGGAGGAGCCCTGGTAGCCGTCGGGGAGGCCCACGGCCTCGCCGCAGCAGTTCAGGAGGCAGTGCGGATAGCGCGCCCGGATCTGGTCGATGACGGGCGTCTTCGCCGCCACCACCGAGTTCCCGTCGGGACGCGCGTTCACGCCCCAGCCGTCGCGGATGATCAAGACAACAGGTCTCATTTCGTCGTTTCCTTTTCTTTAAGTCGCTTCGCTTTAAGTGGTGAAGTAGTTAAGTCGTCTTTCACGGTCTCTTCGGCGGGAGGGACGCAATTCATTGCGTCCGCCGTCCTCATTTGCCGCTGAAGAAGCGGATCAGCTTCTGGACGTGCGCGGCGCAGGCATCCACGATGGGGTCGTAGAACTTGTCCACGGGAATGAACGTTCCGTCGAGGCGGTTCAGCTCGGCGCGCGTCGCCTTGAGGTAGGTGTCCATGAACTCCGTCGCGATGTTGATCTTCGCGATGCCGGCCTCCACGGCGCGGCGGACGTCCGCGAGGGGCGTGCCGGAGCCGCCGTGCAGCACGAGCGGCACGTCCGGCAGCGCATCCGCGATCGCCTGGCAACGCGCGATGTCGAGCTTCGGCTCGGCCTTGTAGTAGCCGTGCGCCGTGCCGATCGAGACGGCGAGGGCGTCGACGCCCGTCGCCCGCGCGAAGTCGACCGCCTCCTTCACGTCCGTCAGGGCCGTCTCGTCGCCCTGCGCGACGTGGCCGATCTCGCCCTCGCACGTCGCGCCCACCGCGTGCGCGTACTGTGCGACGAACGCCGTATCCTGCACGTTCTTCGCGAACGGGTCGCGGCTGCCGTCGTACATCACGGAGGTGTAGCCCCAGGCAAGGGCGTCCTTCGCCTGCTTGATCGTGGCGCCGTGGTCGAGGTGCAGCGCCACGGGCACCTTCGCGCGCGTCGCGAGCCGCTGGAGCATGCCGCAGAGGTCGTAGGCCTTCTCGCTGTCGAAGAGGCGCATGTAGAGCTGGATGATGACCGGCTGGTTCTCGGCCTCGGCGGCCTGGAGAATCGCCCGGGAGAGTTCGTAGTTCGCGGTGTTAAACGCCCCCACGGCGCGCTTCTCCTTCCGCGCCTCGGAGAGCATGTCCTTCATGTTGACGAGAGCCATTTCGCCTGTCCTTTCAGTTGAAATCGGTAGACGGCTATTGTACCGCAATCGGCGGCGGAACGCAACCTCCCGGCGCGGGAATCGGGGCTGGAGGGTGTTTTCTAGTGGGGGTTAGCGGAAGATCAGCCATGTGCCAAGGGCGTGGAGGACCGACCACGTGTTGCCTGCGCGGACGAAGCGCCAGGCGCCCGCGAGGCCCTGGACGTCCGCGAAGTCGCCCGTCACCGCGCCCTGCACGACGAGGGCCGGATGGCGCGCGGACCCCGCCAGGTTGAGGTAGTTGCGCACCAGGACGGTCGCCGCATCGCCGATGACGAGGTTCCCCGTCACCACAAGCGGCGCAAGCGCCGTGCGGTTGCGGGCGTCCACGACGAGCGGCCCGTTCAGCCGCACGTCGCCCGCGACCGTGCCGCCGCCGCCGGAGAGGGACAGCCCCGCGCCGTCCGCGAAGACGGCGGGCGTCGCCGGAGGGGGCCCGTCCCCGAGGCGATCCACTTGCGCGTGAGATACCCCTCCACCGCCGCGTATTCCTCGTCCGTCAGCGCCCGCTCGTAGCAGATCACCTCGCCCACCCGCTGCTTCGCGCCGCGGTCCTGGAAATTGCGGTTGAGGCCGTGGAAGTTGAAGTGCCGATCGCTCTCCAGGTCGCGATGGGCGTCGCCGAGGCGGAAGGAGAGCAGGAAGACGTCGCTCCCCAGCCGGTGCGTGGTGGTCATCGCCACAAGCGGGATGTCCGCGCCGTTGATGTGGAGCGTGTCGCCGGGCACGGCGGGCGTGATGAGGGAGAGCGACGTGATGGCCCCGTCCGTCGTGTCCCAGGCGAAGCGGTACTCCACGTCCTGGCCCCAGATGCCCCAGGGCGCGCCCATGTTCTTCTGCGCGCCGTCCAGCTTCGCGACGAGGAAGAACGTGCGCGTGCGCACCTTCGCCGTGGACTTCATGATCTGCGTCGGATCGGCGAAGTGGACGGCCGGCTTGCCGTTGAGCCCCGCCGGCTCCCAGGCGCGGGGCGCGGCGGAGGCATAGGAATCGAGTTTCGTTGTGGACGTGTACTCAAACCCCGCCACCGAGGAGGCCGCGCGCGAGAGCCAGTTCGTCACTTCGCCCGCCGCGTTCGTGCGGACCGTCTCGGGCCGCCCGGCGTCGAGCCAGTAGGCGAGGTGGTCCGTCGGGACCGTCTCCGCATAGGCGGCGATCTGGGCCGTGCCGCCCTCCAGCCGCACGTCCGCCCCGTCCTGCACGGCGACCTTCAGCTGCGCCGCGCCACCTGCGGCGAGCGTCACCGCGCCGCCGACCGTGCCGCTGAACGCCGTCTCGCCCGTCACGCGCAGCGTC
>URIT01000049.1 GCA_900547945.1 uncultured bacterium | reverse complement strand
GGGGTTCGGAGAGAAATCGGGATAAGCTGTCCCGAAAAAATCGGGATAAGGGTGGCTTCTTGTCCGGGCAAGTCGTTGTGCCGAATTTATGGTACAATACACGCCATGTTTCCTGTACGAAAGGTCAACGATGATCACCTGGATGCCTGAACTGAAGGGCCGTTCGCTCATGCGGATGACCTCCTTCACCGATGAAGAGATGATGAACCTGATCGACCTCGCGGCGCAGCTGAAGGCGCGGCGCAGGGCGGGCGTACGCGGCGATCTGCTCCACCGCAAGAACATTGCGCTCATTTTCGAGAAGTCGTCCACGCGCACGCGCAACTCGTCCGTCATCGCCGCGCGCGACGAGGGCGGCGGCGCCGAGTACCTCACGCGCCCCGACATCCACTTCGGCAAGAAGGAGAGCGTGAAGGACACGGCGCGCGTTTTGGGGCGCATCTACGACGGCATCCTCTTCCGGGGCTTCAGCCAGAAGACGGTCGAGGAGCTGGCGAAGTGGTCGGGCGTGCCCGTGTGGAACGGCCTGACGGACGACTACCACCCCACGCAGATCTTCGCGGACCTCCTGACGGTGAAGGAGACGTTCGGCACACTCCGGGACTGCACGGTCACCTACGTGGGCGACGGACGCAACAACGTCGCGAACTCCCTCATGATGGGCTGTGCGAAGGCGGGCGTGCGGTACGTCTGCTGCACGCCGCGCGAACTGTGGCCGGACGAGCAGGTGCTGGCCGAGGCCGAGGCGGTCGCGAAGCGCAACGGCGTCGACATCCGCGTCTTCGACGACCCCGTAAAGGGCGTGCGGGGCGCGAACGTCCTCTACACCGACGTCTGGGTCTCGATGGGCGAGGAAGCGAAGACCTCCGAGCGCATCCGGATGCTGCGCCCCTACCAGATCAACATGGACCTCATGCGCGCGACGGGCAACCTCGACGGCCGGCTCATGTTCCTCCACTGCCTCCCCGCGTTCCACGACTTCAACACCGAGGTCACGAAGGATTCCGGCGCCCTGGAGGTGACGGACGAGGTGTTCGAGTCGAAGTACTCCAAGGTCTTCGACGAGAGCGAGAACCGCATGCATACAATCAAGGCGCTCTTCGTCTCGGCCCTCGCCGACCCGGAGAAGCAGTAAGAAAAGGAGGATGGTCATGGCGCGTTTGACGGACATCGGCTGGGAGGCGTTCAGGGATCTGCCGCTGGAGGCGAAGCGGCCCTATCTCGCGCATCCCGACACCACCCCGGAAACGCCCTACCATACGCTCATTGCGCAGCAGTTCGACCGGTCGCTCCTCGAACGCCTCGCCGCGCTCGCCAACCGCATCCGCTTCATGGCGAAGTCGAAGGAGGGCGCGCTCTACCTCAAGAGCCTCCTGCCGCACAAACGCGCGATGCTCTACTTCTCGCAGCCGAGCTCGCGCACGTTCCTCTCGCACCTGAACGCCTGCCAGATCCTCGGTCTCACGACAAGCTCCGTGCGCGACCAGAGCACAAGCTCCGAGGCGAAGGGCGAGTCGAAGACGGACACGATCCGCACGTTCTCCTCCTACGTGGACATGATCATCATGCGCTGCCCCGAGAAGGGCCTCGCCGAGCAGATGGCGTGGGAGCTCTCGAACGCGGACCGTCCGATTCCGATCATCAACGCCGGTTCGGGCAAGGACCAGCACCCGACCCAGGCCCTCCTCGACGTCTACACCCTCCTCCGCTCGTTCGAGACGAAGGGCGGGCTCGCGAACCGCACCGTGACGTTCTGCGGCGACCTCCTGCGCGGCCGCACGGTGCGCTCGCTCAGCTACCTGCTCACGAACTTCCCGCACGTCCGCCAGGTGTTCGTGGCGCCGCCCCAGCTGCAGGTTCCCGCCGACGTGCTGGAGATCCTGAAGGCGAAGGGCGTCGAGTACGCCGTCTCGGACAATCTGCGCGAGGCCGTGTCGCTCTCCGACGCCGTCTACATGACGCGCATCCAGGACGAGTGGGACACCGCCCGAGGCGAGAGCGCGCGCATCGACACCTCCCACTTCAAGTTCGGCGCCGAGGAGCTGAAGCTGCTGCCAAAGGACGGCATCATCATGCACCCCCTGCCCCGCCGCGACGAGATCGCCCCCTGCTGCGACCGCGACCCGCGCGCGATGTACTGGCGGCAAATGCGCAACGGCATGTGGATCCGTTCCGCGCTCATCGCGATGACGTTCGGCTTCGAGCGCCAGATCATGTGCTTCGGGGCGTAACCATGAACGAGTTGACAGCCAAGGATCTGCGTCGCCGCGCGTGGGCGCTTCTCGCGGGGGCGAACGGTGCGGCGGGCTATGGGACGTACGTTTTCGGACTTCTCCTGAACGTGCTTGTCGTCTTCGTCGTCATCCTCCTCATCACCGTTCTCTTCTTCGGCGCGTTTGCCGGTCTCTACGCCTACCTGAAGGGCGTGGCGAGCGAGGCGCCGACGGTGGGGACCTACGTCGCCGCGTTCGGCGTTTCGGCAGTTGCCGTGATCCTCTTCCTCTACGTGGTCGGCTTCGCGAGCTGGGGGCAGACGGCGCTGGCGGTCGCCCTCGTGCGCGGCGGCCTGACGGCGCGCCACGGCCTTTCCGGGTGGGGGAACGGCTGGCGCATGGTCTCGCTCATCCTCTGGCGGCAGACGTTCGTTTTCCTCTGGGCGCTTCTCCTCGTGGTGCCGGGCGTTCGCGCGTTCTTTTCCTATGCGATGACGCCGTATCTGCTCGTCGACCATCCCGACTGGACGCCGCGCCGATGCATCGCAGAATCGAAGCGGATGATGGAAGGGCATCGTTGGCGTTATTTCTGCCTCAATGTCAGTTTCCTCGGCTGGACGCTCCTCGCGGCGGTGACGTCCTATTTCTTCGGCGGTCTGACGCAGCTTCTGCTCACGCCCTACATCGACGCGGCCTGTGCCGCCTTCTACGAAGACCTGCTCGACCGCGCCGAGCGCGCGGCGGGCGCGCCCGCCGCCGAGATGCCCGAACAACCCTACCCGGAAACGATAGAAACGACATGAAACGCTCGCTCCTCTACATCGTGATCGTCGCCGCGCTCGGCGGCTTCCTCTTCGGCTTCGACTCGGGGGTCATCTCTGGGTGCGAGAAGGCCATCCAGGCGGAGTTCGGCCTGAGCGCCTTCTGGCACGGGTTCATCGTCTCCGTTGCGCTCATCGGCACGGTGATCGGCGTCTTCGGGGCGGGCGCGCCGTCCGACCGGTGGGGGCGCCGCCCGACGCTGTGGCTCATGGGCGTGCTCTTCCTCGTCTCCGCGGCCGGCTGCGCGTTCACGCCCACGTCGAAGGCGCTCGGGCCGCACCTCCTGGGGTGGTTCCGCTTCATCGGCGGGCTCGCGATCGGCGGCGTCTCGGTCGTCGTGCCGCTCTACATCGTGGAAATCTCGCCCGGCCGTCTGCGCGGGCGCCTCGTCGCGACGAACCAGCTCAACATCGTCTTCGGCATCCTGATCTCCTACGTCTCGAACTACTTCGTCGCGCGCTGGATGGCCGTCGAGGGCGGTTGGTTCTGCTCGCTCTGCACGTGGCTCGCGGACCTCTTCGCCTCCAGCCCGATGACGGTCGAGATGGTCAAGTGGCGCGTCATGCTCGGCATGGAGTGTCTGCCGATCCTCCTCTTCATGGCCCTCCTGACGACGATCCCCGAGTCGCCGCGCTGGCTCGTGCGCGTCGGCCGGAAGGCGGCGGCGGCGCGCGTCCTCGCGCGCATCGGCTTCGCGGAGGAGGGGAAGACGACGGAACAGGTGGTGGGCGAGATCGAGGCGTCGCTCGCCGGCGTCTCGGCGGACGCGGCGCCCGCGCTCTTCCAGCGGAAGTACCTCAAGCCGATCCTCCTCGCGTTCTTCATCGCGTTCTTCAACCAGGTCTCCGGCATCAACGCGATCAACTACTACGCGCCGCGCATCTTCGACATGATCTTCGGGCAGGGCAGCGAGATGGCCTCGCTCGTCGGGACGATGGGCGTGGGGACGGTGAACCTCATCTTCACGATCCTTGCGTTCTTCGTCATCGACAAGTTCGGGCGCAAGGCGATGATCATCGGCGGTTCCGCGCTCATGATCCTCATGCACGCGCTCGTTGCCTGGCAGCTCTCCCAGCCGCAGCCGAACGCGGCGATCGCGGTGGCGGGCATCCTCGGTTTCATCGCGTTCTTCGCCTGCTCGTCGGGCGCGGTCATCTGGGTCTACATCTCGGAGGTTTTCCCGAACGCCGTGCGTGCGAAGGGGCAGGCTCTCGGCTGCTTCACGCACTGGTTCCTGTGTACGCTCATCTCCTGGGCCTTCCCCGCCGTGGCCGAACGGGCCGGCACCTGGGCGTTCGCCTTCTTCGCCTGCATGATGGCGGTCCAGCTCGTCTGGGCGGTCTTCTTCATGCCGGAGACGAAGGGCGGCACGATCGAGGACATCGAAAAGCGCCTCGGCATCCAGTAGGGCTGTCCGGGGGCGTGGCGTAACCGTTGAAGCGCGTGCTTGATCTTGTCCTGACAATCGCCACGGCGCCCGTGTGGCTGCCGCTCATGGCGCTCGTCGCGTGTGCCGTGCGGGTGGCGCTTGGATCGCCCGTCTTCTTCGTGCAGGAGCGGGCGGGACGCGGCGGCAGGCCGTTCCGCCTCTTCAAGTTCCGCTCGATGCGCACGGGGCCCGGCACGGACGCCGAGCGGCTGACGCCGTTCGGTCGCTTCCTCCGCGCCTCCTCGCTCGACGAGCTGCCCGAACTGCTCCTCGTGCTGCGCGGCACGCTGTCGCTTGTCGGGCCGCGCCCCCTGCCCACCGCCTACCTGCCGCGTTATTCCCCCGAGCAGGCCCGGCGGCACGAGGTGCGGCCGGGGATCACGGGGTGGGCGCAGGTCAACGGACGCAACCGCCTCTCCTGGGACGAGAAGTTCCGCCTCGACGTCTGGTACGTCGACCACCGCTCGCTCGCGCTCGACCTCCGGATCCTCGTCCTCACCCTGGCCGCCGTCTTCCGCCGTTCCGGCATTTCCGCCGCCGGCGAGGCGACGATGGGCGAATTCAACGGCAAGGCGACATGACGTGGGCGGTTATCGGTTCTTGAAAGGAAGTGGAACATGGCGAGAGGAATCGCATGGATGTGCGTGGGGCTTGCGTGTGCGGTGGCGCAGGGCGCCATGCCGGTGTCCGTCCTGTACGCGAAGGGCGCGGTGACGTGTCCGGAGGGGCTGTTCGCGAAGGGCGACGGGAAGGTCTGCACGCTCGCGTGGGACGGGACGGGCGAGAGACCGGTCCTCGCGCTCGACTTCGGCGCGCCGAGCGTGGGGGGCTACGCCGTCTTCGAGGTGGCCGCCGCCGACGGACGCATGCCGGTCCTGCGGCTCGCCTACGCGAACCATCCGGACGGCCTCGGCGAGACGGGCTGCTTCACGCGCGAGACGAGCGCCCGCTATCTGGGACCCGACTTCGACATCCCCGTGCTGCCCGGCAACATCAACCGCCATGAACTCTACCGCGTCGGCCGCACGGGCACGTTCGTCGCCCCGCTCATCCAGGGCCAGGAGCGCTACGTGCGTGTGCAGCTCGACACGCCCGGGACGGTGTCGATCGACGTGCTCGGCATCGAGAACGCAGAGGTGTTCTCCACGGAGCCGCGCCGGGGCTCCTTCGCGTGTTCGGACGACCGCATCACGCGCCTCTGGGACATCAGCGTGTGGACCTGCCAGCTCGCGAGCTTTCCGAACCACGACGCCTGGAAGCGGGTCGCCGGGCGGCTCCTCCCGCGCAGGCTTGAACAGGCGGCGGCGGACGTGTGGTGCCGGAAGGCCGCGCCCGCCGACGGGATGTTCGAGGTCGTCTACGAGTTCGACGCGAACCCCCACTTCCCCGCCGGACGCTTCGAGCTGCTGGCCGGCGACCGGCGCGTGCCGGTCGTCCAGGATGCGACGAACGTGTTCCGCACGGTGCGTGTCCCCGTGCGGAAGGGGGAGCGCGTGGGCCTCTCGGTGCCGAAGGAGAGCTGGCCCGTCCTCGTGTCGCTTGCCGTCGCGGGAAGGGACCTCATGGATCTTGCGGACTGGGACTTCGCGCGTACGTTCCCCTACGTGGCGGACGGCGCGAAGCGCGACCGGCTGATCTGGAGCGGCGACCTCTGGTGGGCCGCGCGGAACTGCTACTACGGGTTTGGTCCGCAGAGCCCCTACATGGGGGGAAGCGTGAAGATGCTTGCGTTCAACCGTACGCCGGCGGGCTACGTCCACGCCTCGCCGTATGCGGAGCGGAGCGTGCGGCCGCCGGACGGCGACTACGGCCCGTTCGGCTCGGATGAGTTCGCGGCCTGGTTCATCCCCGTCGCCTGGGACCACCTCCTCTACACGGGCGACGATGCGACGCTGGCGGGCGTGTGGCCGGATGTCGTCGCGCTCGTCGGCTACCTGAACGCGCACCGCCGTGCGGACGGCCTCTTCGAGCAGAGGAGGGAGACGAGCAAGCACGCGGCGGGGCTTGTCTTCGGCGGTACGTCGCTCCACCACCGCGCCTACATGAACATCCTCCTCTGGAAGACGTTCGTCGATGCGGCGAACCTCGCGCACGCGCTGGGCCATCCTAGCGAGGCGGCGGCGTGGGCGGCGGAGGCGGACCGCCTGGCCCCGGTTGTCCGCTCGGCGTTCTGGGACGCCGGGAAGGGGTGTTTCGTCCGTTCCGCCGAAGACCGCGCGATGGGGTTCGAGGCGAACGCGCTCGCACTTGCAACGCGGTTCGCGACAGTGGACGAGGCGGCGCGTATCCGTCCGCAGCTGGTCCGCATCCGGCACGGCAAGTTCCAGGCGCTTGCGGCGCGCGGCAAGTTCGAGTACGGAGACGCGGCGGGGGGCCTGAAGGCGATTGCGGACCACGATTGGTACCGTCTCCTCGACCCGTCCTGGCAGGGAGCGCAGACGGTGACGGAGTGCATGAACCTCACCCGCAGAGGCTGGGGCGACGAGTCGCACCCCGACACGGCGATTGCCGGGCTCTTCTCGTCCTACATTCTCGGCATTGTGCCGACGGAACCGGGATTCCGGACGTTCTCGGTGCGCCCTCAGCCGGCGGACCTCGCCTGGGCCGAGGGCGTGGTCCCCACGCCGCACGGCGACATTGCCCTGCGCTGGGACCGCCTTGCACACGGTCTTTCCGTCACGTTGACCGTTCCGCCCGGCACGACGGCCGATTTCGCCTGGGGCGCGACGGCGAAACGCCTCGGCCCGGGCCGCCACGTCTTCACCGACCTCCAGAATTAGGTCAGACCTAATTCTGGAGGTCTGGACGAACCAAATCAGATAAAGGAAAACGAATCATGCAAATGAAGCTTGTCTTTGCGCTATCAGGAATCCTGGGGTTGGCGGTTGTACAGGGCGGCGAGGTCCGGCTCTATCGGACGACGGGGACGGATGCATTTCGCGAACGGGACTGTCCGCTGCCCTCGAACCAGGTGGGGGAGGGGGCCAATGTCATCGACCTGGACGCCGCCACGCCGCGTCACCCCTTTCTCGGGCTTGGCGTTTCCTTCGCCGAGGCTTCGGCCTACCTGTGGGCGAAGATGCCCGAGGCGCGGCGGCGCGACGTCATGGAACGGCTGTGGACGGAAAAGGGGGCGGGGCTTTCGATTGGGCGGATCCACATGGGGTCGAGCGACTATTCCATGCGTTTCTATTCGTATGACGATACGCCGGACGACGAGGGGTTGACGCATTTCTCGATTGACGAGGACCGGCGCTTCGTTCTGCCGGCCATCCAGGCCGCCCGGACCTTCAACACGAACCTCTTTTTCTTCGCCTCGCCCTGGAGTCCGCCCGGCTGGATGAAAACGAACGGCACGCTCTTCGGCGGACGGGTGAAGCCGGCGGCCTATCCGGCGCTCGCGAACTATTTTCCCCGGTTCCTCCAGGCCTACGCCCGCGAAGGCATCCGGGTCGCGGCCGTGACGGTGCAGAACGAGCCCGAGACCGATCAGGGGCTGAACAGCCCCACCTGCCTCTGGTCGGCGGAAGACGCCAAGACGTTCGTCGTCGACTTCCTCGCGCCGACGCTGGCGCGGAATGGGCTGTCGACGCAGATCTGGGCGTATGACCACAACTTCGACGCGAAAGGCGTCGCCTACGTCACGCATCAGCTTTCCGATGCCCGTTTCCGCGCGGTGACCGCCGCCGTGGCCTGGCATCCCTATGCCGGTTCGCCCACGAATCTCGCACCCGTGTGCGCGGCTTTCCCGGACATGCCGATGTACGTCACGGAAATGGGGCCGCACCTTGACCGGTCACAGCGCGACCTGCTCTGGTGGGCCGACCTCGTGTTCGGTTCGTTCAACGCGGGTTGCGGTGCATTCGTGAGCTGGTGTTTCCTGCTGGATGAAGAAGGGCAGCCGAACGTTTCGATGGGGCATCCCTGCGCGGGGCTTCTTGAGGTCGATTCGCGCACGGGCGAACTCTTTGAATCGTCCCAGTTCCGCCTGTTCCGTCACATCGGCCCGTTCGTGAAGCGCGGGGCGCGCGTTCTTGCGGCGCCGCTGGTCGAGGGACGGGGACGGATGGGGGCCGCCGACGTCCGTTCCGTGGCGTTCCGCAACCCCGACGGATCCCGGGTCGTTGTCCTGGCCTGCCGCGCGGGACGCTATCATCGTCGTCAAGTTCAGGTCAAGGCCGATGCACGCTACTACCCCCTCCAGGTTCTCGGCGGTTCGGTCACGACGTTCGTTCTGCCCCCCTCGCGGTGAGGCCGCTCGGGTCCACATTTCTACGGAAAATGAGGCGGCGGGGGGCAGGGAGGGGCGCGCAGAAGCGCGTCCCTCCCGTGGCATCATCCGTGCGGACTGAAACCCGTGAATGTGGTACACTATCGGCATGGCGACAGAACATGAACCGGCGGGCGTCTCGTTCCGTCACGTCGAGAAGGTCTACGCTGCGGGGCAACCGCCGGCGGTGGACGATTTTACCCTCGACGTGAGGCCTGGCGAGTTCCTCGTGCTGGTGGGGCCGTCCGGTTGCGGCAAGTCGACGACGCTGCGCATGGTGGCCGGCCTGGAGCTTCCCACGGGCGGCACGGTTTCGATTGGCGGGCGCGACGTCACCTATCTGCCGCCCAAGGACCGCGACATCGCGATGGTCTTCCAGAACTACGCCCTCTATCCGCACATGACGGTGCGCGAGAACATGGGGTTCGCGTTGCGGCTCCGCCACGTGCCGAAGGACGAGATCGCGCGCCGCGTCGCCGCCGCCGGGACGCTGGGGCTTGTCCCCTACCTGGACCGCCTGCCGAAGGCGCTTTCGGGCGGACAGCGCCAGCGCGTGGCGCTCGGTCGCGCGATCGTGCGCGAGCCGGCGGTCTTCCTCTTCGACGAACCCCTTTCCAACCTCGACGCGAAGATGCGCGTCGAGATGCGCGCCGAGATCGTGCGTCTCCACCAACGCCTCGGCGCGACGATGATCTACGTCACGCACGACCAGGTGGAGGCGATGACGATGGGCGAGCGCATCGTCGTGATGAGCGGCGGACGCATCCAGCAGGCCGCCGCGCCGCTGGAGGTCTACCACCGCCCGGCGAACCGCTTCGTCGCCTCCTTCATCGGCACGCCCCCGATGAACCTCGTGCCGCCCGGCATCCTCGACCTTGGCCGCACCGTCGGCGTGCGGCCGGAGGCGGTTCGGGTGGAGAGGATGGAGGCTGGTGGGGACGCCGGGAAGGGCGGATTGTCCGCGACGGTCGATCTCGTCGAGCCGCTGGGTGCGGAGACGATCGTGCATGCGGTCCTGGACCAGCGGAACGTGCCGATGACCGCGCGCGTGGCGGGTGACGCGGCATGGCGGCATGGCGAGCGCGTGCGGCTTGTGCCGGACCTGGCGAAGGCCGTCTATTTCGAGAATTGAGGGAATTGGAGCGAAGACGATGAGAGAAGATCTGGAAGAATTGAAGGCGCTTGGGAAGACCGTGACGGCGGCGGCGGACTACGATCCGTCGATGCTGGACGCATTCGGGAACCGGCACCCGGAGCGTGACTACTGGGTGACGTTTACGTGCCCGGAGTTCACGACGCTCTGCCCGAAGACGGGGCAGCCCGACTTCGCGACGCTCACGATCCGCTACATCCCCGCGAAGCGCCTCGTCGAATCGAAGTCCCTCAAACTCTACCTCTTCGGTTTCCGCAACCACGGCGACTTCCACGAGGACGTGGTCAACGTCATCTATGACGACCTCGCGCGTCTTCTGAAGCCCAGGTACCTGGAGGTGTATGGGAAGTTCGCCGCGCGCGGCGGCATCTCCATCGATCCGTTCGTGAACGGTGGCACGGGCGCGAAGTACCGCGCGCTTGCGCAGAAACGGTTCGAGGGGTGGAACGGAGTGCGGGACTGATGTACCGGGATGGACGGCCGGTTCGGCGCACGGTTCCGCTGAACCTCATCATCGACGACCGCAAGGGCCTCGTGGTCGGCGGCGGGCAGGTTGGGCGACGCAAGACGCGGACCCTCCTGGAGGCGGGCGCGCAGGTTGAACTCGTCTGCCCCGAAGCCGTGGAGGAGCTGCGGGCGCTCGCGGCGGAGGGGCGCATCCGCTGGACGCGGCGCGCGTTCCGCCCCGGCGACGTCGCCGGGCATCTCCTCGTCTTCGCCTGCACGGACGACAAGCACGTCAACCGCGCGATTCTCGACGAGGCGCGCCTCGCGCGCGTGCCGTGTTGCTGCGCGGACCTCAACTGGAGCGACGGCGACTTCACGACCCCGGCGACGGCGCGCCTCGGCGACCTCGTCGTCGCCGTCTCGACGAGCGGCCAGAACTGCCGCGCGGCGCGCGACGCGAAGAAGGAGATCGTCGCGGCCCTCGGCGAACGGCGCGACCTCGAACTGCTCGTCCTGGGGACGAGCGACGCGCTCCTCCCCAGCCGCAAGCGCGCCCCCTACCACCTTCCCTCCGCCGAACGCGCGGCCCTCGGCGCGCTCCTCACACGCGTGCGGGGCGTGCGCGAGTTCTTCATCCTCAACACCTGCAACCGCGTGGAGCTCGTTGTCGTCGCCTCCCACGACCCGGGCGTCGCGGCCGTGCTGCGGCGCCTCACGGGCTTCGACCGCCTGTTGCCGGAGGAGCGCTTCGAGCTGCGCGGCTTCGAGGCGTTCAAGCACCTCACGCGCGTGGCGAGCGGGCTTGAATCGTCGCTCCTCGGCGAGTTTCACATCGTTTCCCAGATGAAGGAGGCGCTTGCGGAGGCGGAGGCGAACGCCTGGAGCGCGGGCGCAATCCGCTTCACGGGCGCGGAGGTGCTGCGCGTCTCGAAGGCCGTGCGCCATGCCGTGGAGGGGATGCTGCGCGTCTCGGAGATCGACCAGGTCGCCGTGCGCTATCTCAGCGTCCACGGGGGCCTTGACGCGAAGACGCATGTCGTTGTGATCGGTACCGGCATGGTGGGGCGCGGCGCGGTGGAGGCGCTCGCGCGCACGGAGGCGCAGGTCACGTGGGTCTACCACGTCCATGAGCCGCAGACCGCGGGCCTCGCGAAGGCGGTGGACGTGGTGCAGCTTGCGCAGATCGGAGAGACGCTGAAGGAGGCGGACATTGTCCTTTCCGCCGTCGATGCATCGCGCCCCGTCGTCACGCGGGAGATGTGCGCGGCGGTCGCGGACCGCAACGTCCTCTTCGTGGACCTCGGCGTGCCGCGCAACGTCGATCCGTTCTACGACGACTGGGGCCACGGCGTGAACGTCGCCGACCTCGACGACCTCAAGCTCTGGCACCGCGTCAAGACCGGCACGCTCAACGAAGTCCTCGCCCGCGCGGACGACGTCATCCGCACGGAGTACAGGGCCATGCTCTAGAGTGCCATACGCCGTCGTGACCGCACGGAGGCGGCGCGCGTTGTACCCGCGCCGCCTCGGCGCATGACGTTCTGGAGCAACCTTGTCGGAACATGATTCAGAGGAGGTTTCTTCCCATTCCGTATTCCGTTGCCCACGGACTCTCCGAAGTGTGCTATACTTCTCCTTATCCGTGAAGTGATTTACGGATGATGATCGATCCTTGATATCGGCGGCGATGCGCCTACAGGCAATTTCGCCGTCATCATCAAATGTGCGCAAGCGCATTTTTTGCTTCCAACGAAAATCCGCTAAATTGACGTACTGAAGCGAAGAATGTGGCTGCGCAGGCTTGCATACCGGGGCATCTCATGCCCTTGCCATAGGTATGCCTGTTCTGCGTGCCCGTTCTTGGTATTTCAGTACGGGCTCTTAGCGGTGCCTTGTTGGAGATATCTTGAACGAGGCACGCGCTATCTTCCCGCCGCAGGGAGCCGCGTCGCCAGACAAAAGGAGAACGCGGCGGCGAAGAAACGACATGGCACATTGGAGCATACGAAGCATTGAAGAATCCTACCGCGCTCCGCGCTGAACCCTACCGGCGAAGTTGCAAACTCGGGAGGAGCGCCCGCCGCTACCCACGCATTTATATAAATGCGTGGGTAGCGGCGGGCCATTGGCGTTAAGGGCAATCATCCGTAGACGCAACGAATTCTCATCGTGAGGATTCTGTTCCCGTACCTCTTATTCGGAGCAGAATGTTATGCGGAGCAGGATGCCGAGTGCAGGCCTTCCTGCCGCAGCTCGTTCTCTCCGGCATGTGCAGATGCGCCGCCGCGCTCTTCTGGAGCATCAGGCGATTGTAGTCATGCCGCGTGTTCCACCATATTGGCGGGAAGGACGCAGGGCGAACATCTTGTGATATACTATCCGAATCGATGCAACACGTACAGGACGCTATGAAACACGCACAGACAGTTCTCTTCCTCGGCGACGGCATGGCCGACGAGCCCCTCGCCGAACTGGGCGGCCGCACGCCGCTTCAGGCCGCACGGGTTCCCAACATGGACTGGATCGCCGCGCATGGACGGTCCGGCCAGATGCTCACGCTGCCGGACGGCTTCCCGACGTCGAGCGACGTGGCGAACATGAGCGTGCTGGGGGGCGACCTTGCGACGGAACTGTGCGGGCGCGGTCCGCTGGAGGCCGCGAGCCAGGGTATCGCGATGGGCCCCGACGACGTCGTCTTCCGCCTGAACCTCGTCACGGTGGCGCCCGACGGCACGTTGAAGGACTTTTCCGGCGGGCATGTCGGCGAGGCCGAGCAGAAGGAGGCGATCGCGCTCCTGAACGCGCAGATCGCCGACGGCTGGAGGGGGCATACGGGCGAATCCATCCGCTTCTACCCCGGCGTGAGCTACCGCAACCTCGTGCTGCTGCACGGTCCCGCATTCAGCGGTTCGGCCGTCGCGTACGACAAGCCGGACGACAACAGCGGCAACCCCGTGGCGGAGCATCTGCCGCGCGCGAAGACGCCGGAAGGCGAATACACGGCGCAGGTCCTCCGCGACATCATCGCCCGCGCGGCCGAGGTGCTGAAGGGGCGCGGCGCGAACGGCGTGTGGCCGTGGAGCGGCGGCAAGGCCGGCGCCATCCACTCCGTCTCGGCGCGCTACGGCATCAAGTGCGCGATCGTCGCGGCGGTGGACGTGATCAACGGCCTTGGCCGCACGATGGGCCTTGACGTCATCCCGGTCCCGGGTGCGACGGGCTACATCGACACGAACTACGAGGGGAAGGCCGATGCGGCGATCAAGGCGATCCGGGACGGCTACGACTTCGTCTACGTCCACATCGAGGCGACGGACGAGGTGAGCCACGCGCAGGACCTCAAGCTGAAGCTCCAGGCGCTGGAGGACTTCGACGGACGGCTCATCGGCCGCGTGCGCGCTGCGCTCGGCGACACGGTGAGCTACTGCGTCCTCCCGGACCACCCCGTGCCGATCCGCCTCGGCAAGCATACCCGCACGCCCGTCCCCGTGGCCGTCTACCAGCCCGGCGAGACGCCGGATGCCGTCGAGACCTACGATGAGGTGGCATGCCCGAAGGGTGCGCTCGGCCTCCTCAAGGGCGGCGAGCTGATGGATCTGCTGTTGGGATAGTTCAGTGATTAAGTCGCCGCTTCGCGGCTTTAAGTAGTTAAGTGATTAAGTTGTAGGGGGCTTGTGATGATGGAGAATCTGAGAACCTTGGCATTGGCGGCCGTGGCCGCGTGCGGGCTTGCGTCCGGCGCGGGCGAAACCGTGCTGTGGCCGTCTCCGCTGACGGAGATGAAGGCGCAGAGCGACTCGACGCTCACCTTCGCCCCCGACGGGGCGGCGGTCGTGGTGACGGGCACGAAGGCGAGCTGGCCGGGGATGCGCATGGACTTCAAGTCCGGCACGATGGACCTCTCCGGCTACGGGCGCCTCACGATCGCCCTGAGCAACACGACGGACCGCACGCGCACCGTCAACCTGAGCGTGAAGGGGAAGACGCACCAGGGGCAGAGCCCCGGCGGCAGCCTCACGCTCAAGCCGCACGAGGCGGGCGAGCTGACGGTGAACCTGCGCAACATGCCGTGGCTGCTCGACGCGCCGCTCGCCCTCGAGGGCATGAACGGCAAGCCGTCCACGAAGGGCGGCACCACGTTCGACCTGCGCGAGACGTCTTCCTTCCACATCTTCTACAACCGCGACGGCAGCGCGAGCGGCTTCAGCGTGCGGCGCGTCGGCGTCTCGGGCGAGGGAATGGCGCAGAAGACGCTTTCGGCGGCGACGTTCCTGCCGTTCGTCGACAAGTTCGGGCAGTTCAAGCACGACGACTGGCCGGGCAAGATCCACGACGAGGCCGGACTGAAGGCCGCGAAGGAGGCCGAGGACGCCTGGCTCGCGGCGCATCCCGAAAGCCCGATTCCCGCCTGCGACCAGTACGGCGGCTGGGCGGGCGGTCCGCAGCTGCGGGCGACGGGCTTCTTCCGCACCGAGAAGGTGAACGGCAAGTGGTGGCTCGTCGATCCCGCCGGACGCCTCTTCTTCTCGCACGGCGTGGACTGCGTGCGCGTCGGCGCCGAGACGGGCGTCGGCTTCCGTGAACGCTATTTCGAATGGATCCCCGAAAAGACGGATCCCGTGTTCGGCGGCTTCCTCGGCACGGTGCGGTGGCCGGCGGCGCACGGGTTCTACAAGCAGCCCGAACATCTGCCCTACGCGACGTTCAGCTTCGGGCGCGCGAACGCCCGGCGGAAGTACGGCCCCGACTGGGCCGCGTTCGTGCGTGCGCGCGCCCACGACCGCATCCGCGCCTGGGGCCTCAACACGGTCGCGAACTGGAGCGACCCGGCGGTCTACCGCATGGCGAAGACGCCCTACACGGCGACGTTCGGCACGCGCGGCCCCGTCATCGAGGGCTCCTCGGGCTGGTGGGGCAAGCTGCGCGATCCCTTCGCGCCCGCGTTCATCGCGAACGCCCGGCAGTCGGCCGCCGACGAGGCGAAGCGCACGGGGACGGACCCCTGGTGCATCGGCTGGTTCGTGGACAACGAGCTGAGCTGGGGGCAGGACAACCGCGACCTCGCGCGCGCCGTGCTGCGCTCGCCCGCCGCGCAGCCCGCGAAGCAGGCGTTCCGGGACGTCCTGCGGGAGAAGTACGGCGCGGCCGAGAAGCTGGACGCCGCCTGGGGGACGTCCTACGGCACGTGGGACGGCTTCCTCGCCTGCACGAACGCCGTCGACGAGGCGAAGGCCGGCGCCGACCTCGAAGACCTGCACCGCCGCGTCGTGGCGCAGTACTTCCGCGTCATCCGCGACGCGATCAAGGCCGCCGCGCCGAACCGCCTCTACCTCGGCACGCGCATCGCCTGGGGCGCGGACGTGATCTACGAGGAGAGCGCGCGCTTCTGCGACGTCGTGAGCGTGAACATCTACAACCGCCGCCCCGTGAAGGACCTGCCCGTGACCGCCCTCGACAAGCCGCTCATCAACGGCGAGTTCCACTTCGGCGCGCTCGACCGGGGCCTGTTCCACACGGGCCTCGTGGGGACGCGCGACCAGGCCGAGCGCGCGCAGTGCTACCGCGACTTCCTGAACGCCTGCCTCGACCACCCGCGTTTCGTCGGCACGCACTGGTTCCAGTGGCAGGACCAGGCGCTCACCGGCCGCAGCGACGGCGAGAACTACCAGATCGGTTTCGTGACCGTCACCGACACGCCCTACCCGGAACTCGTGGAGGCCGCGCGCGACATCGGCGCGACCATGTACGCGCGCCGTTGGGGCGCGGAAGGGGCAAACGCGAAATGACGGTGACGCTGAAGATCGAGAAGAACGTCTACGGCGGGGACGGCCTCGGGCGCCTCGGCGACGGGCGCGTCTGCTTCGTGCCGGGCGCGTTCGAGGGCGAGACCGTGCGGGCCGAGATCACGGAGCAGAAGAAGCGCTACGTGAAGGCGCGGCTCGCGGAGATCGTGGAGGCGTCGTCCGACCGGCGGGAGCCGGGTGTGGTCGTGCCGGGCATGGTCTACGCGGGCGTCTCCTACGAGGCCGAGGTGCGGATGAAGCGGGACCAGCTCGCGAACTTCCTCCAGAAGGCGGCGCCCGGCGCGCCGGCGCCCACGGTCGTCGCCGCGCCGCAGCCGCTCCGCTACCGCAACAAGGTCGTCTACCACACGGAGAAACGGAACGGGGCGTGGGTGCTTGGATACCGGACGGAGCCGGAGCACCACGTCGTCGACACGCCGCAGGATCCGCTCGCGTGCCCGGAGATCAACGCCGAGCTGCCGAACATCCGCGCGGGCGTCTTCGCGCTCCTCACGCAGGGGGCGAAGGCCGTGCGGCAGAGCGCGCGGGCGGCGGACAACGTGACGGTGCGCTGGACGCCGATCGACGGCGTGACGTGGTGGCTCGGCGAGCCGCCGCGCGGGCTTGAACTCCACGAGACGACGGACGGGCGGCGCTTCCGCGTGGCGGCGGGCGGCTTCTACCAGGTCAATCCGCAGGTCGGCGACGCGCTTGTGAAGGCCGTGCGGGAGGCGTATGCGGCGGGCGCCGCCGAGGCGCCCCACATCCTCGACCTCTACTGCGGCGTGGGCGTGTTCGGCCTTGCGTGCCTCGCGGGCGGGACGGCGGCGGAGACGCCGCGCCTCGTCGGCGTGGAGAGCGACCGGGAGGCCGTCGCGAGCGCAAAGCGCAACGCCGAGTCCCTGCGCGTGCCGGCGAACTTCTTCTGCGAGCGGGTGGGCGCGAGCCTCGGACGGATCAAGGTGGGACGGCAGCACACCGTGATCGCGGATCCGCCGCGCGGGGGCATGGAGCCGAACGTGCCGGGCTGGCTCGCGAACCGTCCGGCGCGGCGCGTCCTCTACGTGAGCTGCGACCCGGCGACGCTTGCGCGCGACCTTGCGGCGCTCGCGAAGGCGTACACGGTACGCGACGTGCGGCTCTTCGACATGTTCCCGCGCACCGCGCGCTTCGAGACGCTGGTGACGCTCGAAAGGAAGGAACAGCGGGCGTGAAGCCGACGGTCGACCACCGCGCGCGCAAGCAGGAGATCATTGCGAACGCCATCCGGCTCTTCGCGAAGCTCGGCTACCGGGACGTCTCGTTCCGCGAGATCTCGGAGGCGTGCGGCGTCGCGCGCACGGTGATCTACCGCTACTTCCGCAACAAGCGGCAGATCTTCGACGGGGCGGTGATCCTCGTGCTGGGGCGCATCGTGCAGAAGCACGCGGAGATCGTCCACTCGAAGCTGCCCGCCGCCGTGCGCCTCCGGCAGATCTGCACGGTCGTGACGGCGACGCTCTTCGACAACCGCGACTTCCTCTGCGTGATCATCGACTACGTGATGGCCATGCGGCGCGCAAACCACGACATGGCGCGGCGCATCATGCAGTTCACGATCGGCCTCAAGCGCATCATCCACACGCTGCTCACCCTCGGCGTGCGCCACGGGGAGTTCCGCGAAGACCTCAACACGGACGTGATGACGGACATCCTCTACGCGCAGTTCGAGAGCGCCGTGCTGCGCCTCGGCGTGAGCGGCGACGCCGTGCAGGCGGACGTGCTCGACCGCATCGACGAGATTTTGAAGGGAATCGAGAGAAAATGACGCCCGCCTGGTCCATCCTCCCCGACGAGTGGAAGCCGATCCTCGTTTCGCGCGGCCTGCGCGCCTTCCGCGCCGACCAGATCCTCCAGGCGCTCTACCGCGACTGGATTCAGGACTGGGATGCGGCGACGACGCTGCCGAAGGACTTCCGCGAAACGCTCAAGCGCGAGTTCCCCCTCGTCGTCCCCGCCGTGCGCGCGACGGACCGCGCCGCCGACGGCACGACGAAGCTCCTCCTCGGCCTCGCCGACGGCCAGGCCGTCGAGACCGTCGTCATCCCCGCGCAGGGCCGCCTCACGCAGTGCGTCTCCACCCAGGTCGGCTGCGCGATGGGCTGCGCGTTCTGCGCGAGCGGCAGCCGGGGCCTCGTGCGGTCGCTCACGGCGGACGAGATCGTCGCCGAGGTCATGACGGCGCAGCGCCTCTTCGCGACGCCCGAAAACCGCCGCCAGGGCTCGGGCCTCTGCCTCACGAACCTCGTCGTGATGGGCATGGGCGAGCCCTTCGCGAACTACGACGCGACGCTGCGCGCGCTGAAGCTCCTCAACGCGGGGAAGGGCCCCAACCTCGGCGCGCGCCACATCACGCTCTCCACCTGCGGTGTCGTGCCGGGCTTCGCGAAGCTCGCGGCCGAGGGTCTCCAGTTCGAGCTTTCCGTGTCGCTCCACGCGCCGAACGACGCGCTCCGCTCGCAGCTCATGCCCGTCAACCGTCGCTGGCCGCTCGACGAGCTGCTGGCGGCGTGCCGCGCCTACACGCGCGCGACGGGGCGCGTGATCACCTTCGAATACACGCTCGTGAAGGGCCTGAACGACTCGCGCGCGTGCGCGGAGGAGCTGGTGCGCCGCCTGAAGACGCTGCCGGACTGCAAGGTGAACTTGATCCCGCTCTCGCCGGTGGAGCACCGGCCCGACTTCGAGACGCCGGATGAGGCGACACAGCTCGCGTTCCTCGACGTGCTCATGAAGGCGCGCATCCAGACGATGCTGCGCCGCAGCCGGGGCAGGGACGTCGCGGCCGCGTGCGGGCAACTGCGTCTGCGCGAGCTTGCGCGCGGCGGGACGGAGGCGGGCGGAACAGAACAGGAAAGGTTGACGACGACATGAACATGACACGGAAGGGGTTCCTCCTCGGAACGGCCGCGACGGCGGCCACGGTGCGGGTCTGCGCCGCAGAGGACATCCGCGGGGGGCTGCCCGCGTGGGCGAACCGGCAGATCGACGAGGCGGTGGCGCGCTACCGGGCGTGGAAGGGCGCGGACGAGGCGGTTGCGTTCACGTTCATGACCGACCTCCATTCCCACCTGACCGCGAAGGCCGTGCCGCTCGACTTCTCGAACGCGCGCTACCACGTCCTCTTCGCGCAGGCGGCGGCGGACCGCGCGGGGTGCGACTTCCTGGTGGACGGCGGCGACCACGACTACGACAACGGCTGCAGGAGCGACGAGGAGGCCTTCGCGCGCATGGCCGTGGCGGAGAGCGTCTACCACGACTACACGGCGCGTCCGGTCCTCTTCTGCCTCGGCAACCACGACCACGGCCCGTTCCTCGGCCGCAAGACGCGCCCCATCTCCTCCGCCCGCTTCGGCGACACCTTCAACGGCCTCGCGGAGCGGCACGGCTTCAAGGTGGTCTTCGGCGAGAACCGCTCGTGGGGCTACTTCGACGTGCCGGACAAGCGCTTCCGCGCGGTCTTCTGCAACACCTCCGACGGTGCCTACTACGGCCTTTCGCAGGGCCAGATCGACTTCGTCGCGAAGGCGCTCTCCTCGATGCCGCCGGACTGGACGGCGGCCGTCTTCGGGCACTTCTGCGTCTTCAGCGAGATCGGGCACTGGAAGCAGTACCAGCGTGACTGCGACGCGCAGGGGCGTTCGGCGTTCATGGCGGTGCTGGAGAACTTCGCGAAGGCGCGTCCGAACGCCCTCGCGGGCTACTTCTGCGGCGACAGCCACTTCGACAACGAGATGGAGCTGCGGGGCGTGAACTGGACGATCTCGCAGGGCTACGGCGGCGTCAACCGCGCAAACAAGCCCTGGGGCGCGCGCACGGTCGCGTTCAACCGCGCGCAGGAGATGCTGTTCGAGCTCGTGGCGGTGAAGCCCGCCGCCGGCGAATTCCGCCTCTTCCGCGTGGGCGCGGGCGGTGCCGCGTTCGACCGCACCTGCTCCTACTTCAACAAGTTCTAGGGGAGACGGCAACGATGAACGGACGGATTTTGCGACAGCTGGTCGCCGCGTGCGTGCTGGCGTGTGCGGGGATGGCGCGGGCCGCGGCGGGCGGCGAGGCCTACGACGTGGTCGTGGCCGGCGGCACGTCCTACGGCGTGGCGGCGGCGGTGGAGGCCGCGAAGGGCGGCGCGCGCGTCTGCCCTTCGCGG
>URIT01000048.1 GCA_900547945.1 uncultured bacterium | reverse complement strand
CGTCCGACGGCCCCGCGAGGGAGAGGCGAACAAGGGCGCCCTCGGCCACGCCCGCGAGGCGGAAGGCGTCCGCCGCGTCCGACTGGCACAGGCTGCCGACCTCCGCCGCGCCCGCCGCGAGCCGCAGCGGCGTCGACGACCAGTGGTTGTTCTCGATCTCCGCCGCCTCGCCGTCGCGCGCGATCAGCTCCTCGATGCGCTGCACGTAGGCGCCGAAATGGCCGCGGTCCGCCTCCGTCGGGCTCACCGCCGCGAAGCGCGTGAAGCGCCCCGCCACCGTGCCGTCCTTGCGCACAAGGACGAAGATGGGCACGCCGGTCCTGTTCGCTTTGCGGTCCTCGGGACGGTGGAAACCGCCCTGCGCCGTGTTGGCGGAGGCCAGATGGTGGAACGCCGTCAGTGCCGCCTGGGCGTCTTCGTCCGAAATCGCCTTGCGCGAGAGGTAGGCGCGCCCGCTTCTCCCGGAACCGCCCACCATGTACGCCTCGCGCGTGAAGAGCGTGGCGCCGCTGCGGTTCGTGACGTCCGGGCCGTTGAAGTTCGGGATGTCCGCCGCCACGAGGGCGATCTGCCGGGCCTTCGCCCAGGCGCAGAAGCGGTTCAGGCCCGTCTCGTCCGCCAGGTCCAGGAAGTTCGCCTCCGTCCGCACGCAGTCGGGGCACCAGAGCGAGCCCTGCACGTTCACGAGCGTGTAGGCGGCGCCGTCGGCCCGGGCGACCTTGTTCGTCGCCGCGTCGTAGTCCGCCGTCCATTCGCCGAAGTCCAGCGTCTCCGCCGTCCGTTCCGTCTTCCAGAGCGGGCACCTCGCCGAGACCTCGTCCGCGACGAAGTGGACCGCGTTCGTCTCCGCGACGGCGCCGTCCGCGTCCAGCAGGCGCAGCGCGATCCGCCCGCCGACGGGGAAGGCCTTGCGCGTGCCCTGCGCCAGATCGACCGCCACGCGCCGTTCCGCCTCGCCGGGGGCCCACGCCACCTCGACGGCCTCCGGCGCCTCCCCTTCCGGCAACACGCCGGCCGGCCAGACGGCTTCCAGGCGGTTCGTCGCCGCATAGGCCACGTCGATGCCGTCGCGCACAAGTTCCACCTCCACGGAGGGCGTGGACGCCTGCGCCTCGTAGCGGTCCGTCCCCGTGCCCGTCGCCGCGAAGCGTCCCCCGTGGACGTTACCAATGCCGTTCTCCTCCGTCCACGCCGCGTAGGCGGCACGCAGGTTGTCGAACGTGCGCGTGGCGCCCGTCCAGTCGTCGGCACTCCCCCACGTGACGACCGTCCCGTCCGGACGCACGTACCAGAACGCGAAGAGCGGCCATGTCGGCCGCGCGCGGCACGTCCCCTGGGCGAAGTCCCAGGCCTCGTAGCAGGCCCTGTAGGGGCTTGCGGGCGTGGGATTCGCCCCGCCCGTGTCGTCCTTGAAGTAGGCGAAGACGGCGCGCGTCCCGGCGAGCCACGCCGCCACCTCGTCCTTCCGCCGGTTGAGTTCCGCCGCGAGGGTGCCACAGTGATTGCAGCTCGCCTCGCCCCACACGAGGACGAGGGGGACGTTCCCGGCGCGCGCCAGGTCGCGGGCGTCCGCGAACGCCGTCGGCCCGGGGCCCTCCGCCGCCGTGCGGTAGCCGTAGAAGCAGCCCGTCCCGAGCGCGGGCTTCCCCGTCGTCTGGATGAGCGCGGCGTCGAGATCCGCGCCCGAGAGCGCGCCGCCTGCGGCGACCGCCGCCGACAAGACAAAGAGCCGGGCGACATGCGTCGCCCAGCCCTTCGCGGTTCCAACCATCTTGAACCGTTCCATCGTCTCACTCTCCCGCCGACGCGTCCTGCCAGTTGCGCTCGGACCACACCGCGTTGATGTCGAAGCGGTACGAGGCGTTCCACGTGTGGGTCGTCGGGCGCGCGCCCGTCGTGTCCGTGACCTTCAGCGGCGCGAGGAAGAAGCCGCTCGAAAGGACGTCCGGGTCGAGCGTCCCGTCGTCCGGGTCGCGGGCGAGCAGGACGACGCCGTTGTGCTTGAGCCCGCTGACCGACTTCTGCTCCACCACGCCCTTGGTGGTGTTCGTCCCTTCGTACCAGAGGTCGAAGGAGCCGTTCACGAGACCGGTCTTGCGGTTGAACGTGATCTTGACGTTGGCCGCGTTCACGCTCGCCGCCCAGTCCTTGAGGCGGTCCGAACCCGTCACGAACTTCTGCTTCTCCACCTCCATCTTGTCGCCGTTGAGCGTGACGGGCGTCCCGTCGGGCCGCGCCTTGAAGGCATAGCCCTCGGGAAGGGCCATCAGTTCGCGGATCTCCTCCAGCGCCTCGTCGCCCTCCGGCAGGGAGACCGAGAGGTCGCTTTCGAGGTAGGCGCGTTGGAGGTTCAGGACGGTGTCGTACCAGCCGCCGACCGGATGGAGGGTGGTCTCGAAGCCCGCAGTCCCCTCGCGCGTCGCCTTCGGCTCGTCGCTCGTCCAGAGGAGGTTGTCGCCGATCAGGCTCGCCGACACGACCGGCACGCCGTCCACCACGCGCAGCGTCAGCCAGCCGCCGAACGCCGTCGTCGCCTTCGCGGCGAAGACCGGCACGCGCGCCACGGCCGCGCCGTCCTCCTCCGCGAGCGAGCAGGTCGCGCTGCCCGTGTACCGCGTGCCGTCCGCGAGCAGGCCCGCGACCCGGGCCTTGCCCTTCGCGTCCAGCGTGAGCGTCAGGTAGCCGCTGCCGCGCGGCGCGTCCGTGGTGTCGGCGACCGGGAGCGAGACGGTGTAGTAGCCGGCGAACGCGGCGGCCTCGGCCTGCCAGGCCGCAAGTTCGGCCCGGTCCGCGATCTTCGCGCCGTCGCGGACGATCCGCCCGTTGTACCAGACGTCCTCCTGGAAGCCCGCGCCCTTCGCGTCCGGCAGGGCCGCAAACGCGATGTCGACCACGGGCTCGTCGCGCCACACGGCCGCCGTGTTCGTGGCCGACGCGAGAAGGGCGCAGCGGAGCGTGTTCGTGACCGTGACCGCCTCGCGGCCCGTTCCGGCCTTCGCCACGTTCTCCAGCTCCGCCTGGAGGCGCACGGAACCGTCCGCCTCCAGCTGGGCGTATTCGTAACCCGCGGCCGCGAACGTGTACGACTTCCCGGCAATCTGCACCTTCGCGCTCAGCTTGCCCGTCGCCGCCGCCGTGAGGGCGATGCTCGCGAGGCGGGGCGCCCCGTTCGTCGTGTCGGACGTCGCCGCGAGGCCGTTGAACGTCCCCGCCGCCGCACCGAGCGGCGCCACGTCGAAGCCGAACGCCGTCGTCGTGCCGGGCACGGCCTTCCTCGTCGCCTCGTCCCTGTACGTCGCCTGGACAAGCGCCTCGAACGCGCCCGCCTTCGTCGGCACGCCCCGGATGAACCACGCCTTGCTCGCGCGGTCCTGCTCGACCTTCAACCCGGTCGGCAGCGTGCCCGCCACGGACTTCACCGCCGTGGCCGTGTCGTCCGCGACCGCGATCTCGGCCTTCACGCCCACGCGCAGCGCGATGTTCGTCGCGGCGGCGGACGCCGAATCGTAGGCAATCGGTTTTCCCCAGGCGTCCGCGCCGTCCGCGACGGGCGTTCCGGGCGCGTCCGCGCCGAGCGTCGCAAGCGCCCACGCCTTCTTGGGGGTGTTCGTCACCGTGCCGCCCTCGAAGTAGGAATCGACGCGCCACGTGTACTTCGCGTCCGCCGCGAGCTCGACCGCGTAGGGCGCCGGCACTTCCGTCGCCGCGTCGCCGAGCTTCACGCCCCGCTCCGCCGCGTTCAGCAGGTAGACGCGGTACGAGACGCCCGCCGCCTGCGCGAAGGCGAGCGTCGCCGGGCCCGCGCGCAGCACGGCCTTGTCCCATGTCGGGGCGAGCGGAGCCGCCGCCGGCAGCGGCTCCCACGTGTAGGCGTCGATGCCCGCCACGCCCTTCACCGCCACGGTCTTCTTGCCCGCCGCCACGTAGGCGACGCGGTTCGTCTCCTCGCCGGCCGCCCGGTACGTGAACCGTCCCGGGCCGTCGAGCGTGAAGGTGAGGTCCGCCGGCGCGGGCGACGCGAAGAAGGAGCCGTCCTCCGCGACGAACCAGGTGCCCGCCTTCCCCTCCTTGACCGCCACGCCGCCGTTCTTCGGCAGCGTCTTCGCGAAGTCGGCCATCGTGGACGCGAACTTCTCGTTGAGGATGTTCACCGTGACCGACGCCGCCGCGAGCGTGGGCCGCGCGTAGGCCGTCCCGTCCGCGTCCTTGCCGGTCTTCGCGGCGAGCTTGACGGTGAACGTCTTCTTCGCCGTGTGGTCGCCCTCCACGGCCTTCGTCCGGATCGTCAGCGTCTTCGGGTCCGTCTCGCCGTCCTTCCACGTGAACGTCTCCGCCGTCTCCTCGTAGTCGAGGCCCGCCGTCTTGTTGGCCGTCCCCTTGGCGGTCGCCGCCGTCACGGCGATGAGGCCGTCCGCGCCGCCCGTGCGCTCCAGCGTGAGCGTCACCGCTTCGCCGGCCTTCACGTTCACCACCGGCTTCTTCGGCGTGTCCGTACACGCGAGCTGCACCGTGCCCGGCGCCGCCTTCGCGGCGGACGTCACGGTGATTGTCGCCGTGTCATTCGTCACGCCCGTTTTCGCGTCCACGGGGAACACGGCCTCGTACTCGCCGGACGGCCTGAAGTCGTCGTCGTCCTCCGGGATCGCGGAGAGGACGAGCTTCACCGTACGGTCGGCGTGCCACGCCGCGTCCGGCACGAGGCGCACGCGCACCGTCTTCGCCTTGTTGTCGTCCTTCGTCCATTCGAGGATGCCGTTCGTCGGGTAGTAGTAGGCGTCGGCGCGGTCGCTCTGCGCGCCCTCCGTGCGGAAGGCGACGCGCACGCGCCCGTCCCTGCCGGTGCGCGACACCGAGATGTCCGCGTGGCCCGCCGAATCCTTCACGGTGAGCGCGGTCTTCGCGAGCTTGACGACGCCGGGCGTCGCCATCGAGGCGGTCAGCGTGTAGGCGCTGTCCACCGGGTTCGTCTCGTCGGCCTGCGCCACGCGCACGTAGTAGGTCCCCCTCTTCGCCGCGCAGACCTGCACGGCCTTCGCCTCGTCGCGCTCCAGGACGTAGGCGCAGGCGTTCGTCCAGTTGTTCGGGCCGAACACCGCCATCCGCGGCGCGCCCTCCACGCCGGAGAGCGCGAAGCGGTAGTAGCTGCCCTCGGCACCCGTGAACGTGAACCAGTCCACGTCGTCCGCCGCGCCGTTCTCACCCTTCCAGAGCGAACGGGCGGTCTCGACCGGCCTCGCCGCCGTCGGCGCGAGTTTCGTGGGGGCGTAGGCGCGGTTGAGCGTGGGATGCTTCGCCTTCGTGTCCGGGCAGTCGTCGAGCGGGTCGGCCGTGTCGGTGTACTTGTAGACGGCGGCGACGCTCGGCGACGTCCCGGCCGCCACGTCCACCGTGGCGTAGCCCTTGGCGTCCGGCTTCGCGAACTCCTTCACCTCGCGCGCCACGAGCGTGTAGGCGCCCGCCGGCACGAGCGCGGCCGCCCCGGCCGCGTAGAACGGCTCCTTGGCGGGCGTGACGCCCGGCCCGGAGAGGATCTTCCAGCCCATCAGGTCCGTGGAGACGCCCTTCATCGGCGCCTGGAGGATGCCGAGCGCGCCGCTTGCCGAGGTGCCCGTCGCGACGAGCGCATAGGGGCCGAACGGGAGGCCCTGGCCGCTGCCGTAGGCGAGGGGCCTGTCCGCCACGGTGACGTCGAGGTAGACGTTGCCGTGCGCGGTCGGCGTGAAGGAGAGCCACCCCTCGGCCGCCGGGTCGAGGTCTCCGCCCACGTTCGCCTTTTCTGAGAGCGGGACCTTGCGCGTCCCGTTGAGCGTGTAGACCTCGGCCGCGAGCGCGTTGCCGTTCGCCGCACCGCCGTCGGCGAACTGCGCCTTCACATGGTACGTCACGCCGGCGCGCGCCGCGAGGACGAAGGTGTTGGCCCATTCGGCTTCGCCCAGCGTCCGCGCCGCGCTCGGCACGGCGCCCTCGGCCGCGCGCGGGTCGCCTTCCGCGGCGGCGGGCACGGCCGCAAGCGGCGTCGTCGGGTTCGCCAGCGCGACGGCCGCCGCGCGCAGGGTCACGGTGCAGGCCTCATCAGGCTCCGCGTCCTCCGCGAGCTTCTGGCACACGCCCACGTAGAGGGCGCTGTTCGTCGCGTAGTTCGCCGTCGCCGTCCAGGCGAGCAGGATGTCCTGCGTGTCGTCCGCCCTGCGGACGTTCTCCGCGAGGATGGTTCCCTTCGCGTCGTAGAGGCGCGCGAGCAGGTCGCAAGAGGCGCCGTCCGTCGCGAAGACGAGCGCGTCGCCCTTCTTGTAGCCCGTGATGCGGAAGAGCCGTTCGTCGATGACGCCGTCCCACGCGCCGCTTTCGGGATCGTTCTCGCGCCCGGGCGTGAATTCGACGGTGGTCTCGCCGACGGCGAGGTCGTCAAAGGCATGATTGGCCGGCGTGCGGGCCGGCAGCACGGCGTGGTAGAGGGCGAAGTCCTGTTTCCCCTTCACCGTCATCACGGCGGAGCCGTCGAGGGGCGAGACGAACGTGAACGCCGTCGCGCAGCCCGACCAGTCCGTGTAGGCCTTCGCATCCGCGAAGAGGTTCGTCGCGACGCGGCCCACCGTCCCCGTGCAGGCGACGGCCGCCGCGTCCAGCACGTCCGCGCCAAGGTAGTAGCGCCGCCCCTTCTTGAGCGTCAGCTTAACGGTGTAGGTGTCAAACTCATACTCCTCCGGCGCGTCGAAGGAACAGTCCACCACGCCGCACGAAACCGTCGGATCGGCTGTTTCCTTCACGGTGAGCGAGAGCGGTTTGTCGGGATGTCCGCTGGGGATCGTGGGCTTCTGCTCGCCGGGGAAGGATTCGCGCCCCTTCGCATGGCCGAACGTGAAGGTGTTGTTCGCCTTCACCTCCTCGTCGTAGAAGCCGTCCACCGTGACGGTGAACTTGACGCTCCTGACGCTCGTCGGCACGTTTTCCCAGTCGTCGGACGTGAGGAGGCAGTAGAGGCCGGTGCGGTTGCCTTCGCCGTTGGAGGTCTCCGCCTCCTCGGAGGGAGAGATGGAATCTTCGTAGGTCTCGCCGTCCTCCCTGTAGGAGTATTTCCCCTCCACGCTGAGGGAACTGACCGCCGTCTCGGCGCTCAGCCCCGTCACCCAGAACGTATGCTCCTCGCCGCGCGCGACCGTGACGGTCTTCGTCCAGGCGTTGTCATCGCCGTTCTTCAGCGATTCGGCGAAGGCGCCGCCCGTCGTCAGCCCTGCGGCGACCAGCGCGCACGCCGCCCACCGCGTCCAACCGTTTCCTGTTCGTGTCATCTTGTTCTCTCCTCTCGATCCGTTAAATTCAAAAACCGTTAAAGGGGCGTTCCGGGACGGCGCAAAGGCCGTTCGGTGGCGGCGGCGCGCCGAGGACGTCGCGCCCTACCATGCCGTCGTCCGTCCCATCGCGCATGATACCGCCCGTCGCACCATCGATGTCCGTCGCACCCGGCCCATCGCGCATGATACCGCCCGGTACACCATCGATGTCCGTCGCACCCGGCCCGTCGCACATGGTACCGCCCGGTACACCATCGATGGTAGGGGCGGACGTCCCCGGCCGCCCGTCCCTCGGTCGCCCGCTCCCCTCTCCAAACTGGACATTCGCGCTCATCCGAATCGCTCCGTGCTTCCGCTACGACACCTCGGCTTCGCGGCTTCACTCGCCCAAGGGCTTGCCCACGCGCACCGTCTTGCGCACCGTCTTGCCGTCGTCGCGTTCAGCATCCAGCACCTCGTTCCACCAACAGGCGCCGAAGAGCGCGAAGCCCTCCTCGCCCCTTGGGACGAGGACGCCGCGTGCCGTGCGCGTCTCGAGGCGGCCCGTTTCGGCGTTCCTGACGCGCAACGCCCCCTGCACGACGCCCGACGTGCGGTTCAGCCTTAGGCGCGTCGAAGCAACAACCTCGCCGTCCGCGCCCGGCACCTGCACGTCAAGCGGCAGCTCCGCGTCCTTGTCCGGCGCCGTCCAGCGCGCGCCGAAGCAAATGAACGCCGGGTCGTAGGAAAGCGAAGCGAAGTTCCGCTCGCGGTGGGCCCAGAACGGCTCCGTGCCCTCGACCGCCACCACCTCGCCCTCCTTCGCAACGTCCAGCACCGCCGCAAAGGCGTCCGTCGCCGACGCCGCCAGAACCGGCAACGCCGCGTTCCCCGCCAGCGTCGCCGAACCGCTGAACGTCCGCCCGTTCGGCAGCACGCCCGCGAACATCGTCCGTCCCGTCCGCGCCGCGCCTGCCGCCAAACGGAACGTGAGCGTCGCCGCGCCGGAACAGAGAGGGGACGTCCCGCCCGCGACCGTCTCGACCCAATTGGTGTCCACCGGGAACGCCGCGACATACGTACCGACGTAATCCGTCGCCGGATGGTCCTTCGACCAGGCCGCCGCGTCGGCCTCCACCGTGCCGAAGGCCACCTCCACATCGTTCGACGCGATCGCCACGTCCAGGCCCCCCGTCGCACAGAGCGTCGCCGAAAGCGTGTTCGCCACGCCCGCCACCACGCGCGTCGCCCCGAGCGTGACGTCGCCGCTCGCCTCGTCAATCCCCGCGAAGCCCGCCGCGCTGAACGACACAGTCTTCCCCTCGACCGTCCGCCACTTCGCGCTCGTGCGTCCATTTGGCGAAACGGTGAGGTCGAGCAGCCCCCGGAGGCGCGCGGGTTCCTTGGCATCCACGTCCGCCGCATCGAGGAGCGCAAGCCCCGTCCAGACCCTCTTCGCCTTCGCCCCGTCCCCGGCGAAGTTCGCGTTCACGTCCGCCAGCGCCTTGATCGTGATGTGCAGGGTGACGGGGAACGTGGAGACCTCCACACCCTCGACCTTCGCCCTGGCCTGGTAGACGAGCGTGACGCCATTCGTCACCGCCACCGTCGGCGTGCCGGCGACGACGAGCCGGCGGTTCGTCTTGTCGAGCGTGGCCTTCAGCCCCGCCGGAACGGCGCCGGAGATCAGCTTCGGCGTGTGGCTGACGAGGTCTCCATCGCCCGCCAGTTCGACAAAATGCTCGAACTTCGTGTACTGGACGCCCGTCCAATCCACCACGTTGCCGTGTACCGCCTCGCCGTCCCACTTCGGCGACGTTTCGGGCAGCACGCGGATCGTCACACGGTTCTCGCCCTTGGCGACGGGGATGCCCATGCCCTCCAACGTCAACACACAGTCAAGGGGCTTCGCCGTCCCCGTCACCGACGGCAGACGGACTTCGAACGTCTTGTTGGTCATGGGCGACTTCTCAAACCACTGCTGTCCGGCGTCGGGCGACACGACGGCATCCGCCTTTGAGGCGACGATCCGCCCCGTCACGTTCGAACACGAGCCGCCGCGCCGCGTAACCTCCACTCCGATCAGCGAACTGGCGCGGGCGTAGAGCCGCCCGTCCCCCGCCGCGTGGAGGCTGTTGCCCGTCACATCCGCAAGGGCGAGTTCGCCGACGGACTCCACCTCGTCGTCGCGGTAGGTGAGCGTGAACGTGGAGGCATCGCCCTCGACGGACACAGCCGAATCTTCCGCGACCGTCACCGTGAACGGCAAGATGGTCTGCCCATGCCAGATGCCGTCATCGACAAGGCCGACTTCCACCGTCTTGTCGCCGCTTTCAAGATCGTCCCACGTCACCGTCTGGTCGCCGTTCCAGACATAGCGCGCGCGTTCCCCTTCGGGAATCTTGGCTTCATCAAGCGAGACCGTGCAGGACGCCGCGCCCGTGTAGCCCCTGCGCGTGACGACGATGCTGAAGGCATTGGTCGCGCCCTCCGTCACCGCGGCCTCCGTCACCTTGAAGCCGACCGTTCCGGGGCACGGCGGCGCATTCGTCGCCCCCACCCCGTAGGCCACCATCCCCGGCAGGGCGTTCGTCGTGAAGACCTTCACGAACACGGCATCGTCCGCCTTGAAGACCCACACGCGGTTGGTCGATTCCGCCGCGTCGAAGGTCGGCGGAATCTCCATGCCCGCCTCGTCGCAGACGGAGAACGAGAGGACGTCGGCCGTGTCCGTCTTGTTCGTGTTCGTGAGCGTGAACGCCACGGCCTTGTCCCTGTAGGCGCCCGTCAGCCTAAAGACATCCACAGCATCCAGGGCCGAGAGCGTCTGGTTGGTCACCGTCGTGTTGAACGCCAGCGTGAGCGGCGTCGTCCGATCGTCGTTCAGGTTCTCCGTGGGGTCGGCCTTGGCGAGTTCAAGCGCCCCGTTGAGCGTGGCACGCGCCTTGGCGACCGTGTCGAAACGCGCAGGATCCGTCGTCGACCAGACGATCTGCCCCGTCGCTTTCTGCACGCCGTTCTCATACACCTTCTCTCCATCCTCCGTCGTTCCGTCCGGGCGGATCAACTCGACCTTGAACGTGTCGCCCTCGGAGGAATGTGCCCCGTTCTCCTTCTCCGAAAGGCCGTTGCGCGAGAGGAAGCGCGTGCCGCGCATGCCGTTCGTCGCCCGAGCGTGCGTGAAGAGCGAGGCGCCCGTCGCCGCGTCGCGCTGGTCGATCACCGTGCAGACGACCTTGCTCACGGCGCACCAATCCTTGAATTCCTTTGAATCAAAGGTGTCCGCCAACGCACGCACGCGCGCGTCCCATACGAGGCCGCCCGTCACGCGCAGCTGGAACGCCTGGATGTCTTCGCCCACGCGCTGGTCGCGCGTGATGGCATAGGAGTTGGTCGTCAGGGTGTAGGTGAACGGACATCTCGCCACGTCGGGGTCGTCGGCGGAGGTTGCGCCGTTTTCGCCCCCGAAGACGAGATAGGTCGTGTTCGTGACGGCACAGGCCACGACATTCGTCTGCATGGCATTCTTGGCGATGTACGCAGCCGTGGTCCCGTCAACGAGATTCGTCGTGAAGGCCGGATCGGTCCAGACATGTTCGTGGCGCTGCTCAACGGGAGCGTCCCCGCCGTCCGGGTCGCGTGCCGCCTCGGAGCCGACGCGCACCGCCTCCAGCGTGCGCGAGGCCGTCAGAACCGTGACGAAGAACGCGACGGGCGTGGCATTGGTGGAGGCCGTGTCCGCCGGGTGTTCGCCGTCGGCAAGCGCCGAGACGACATTCGTGGCCGGGAGTGCGACCGCGACGGCGAACGGGAACGCAACGGCATGCGTCGTGCCGAGGACGCCGAACACGCCGCGCAGCTCGTTCGTCGCCTCGATCGTCGTCGTGGCGGTGAACGTCTCCACCGGCTTCAGGGCCTCTTCCCCGGCGACGAAGTTGGTGATGGTGACCGTGTCGAGGGCGACGGTCCGCGTCTGCGGACGGAGGGCGTCGCCGCCCTTCGCCACCGCATTCGTCCAGGCGACAAGGTCGTTTGTGGCGCAGAGCGTGTTGCCGGCATCCACGTAGACGGAACCCCGCGCGACGAGATTCGTCAGCTCCGTCCAGGACGCCGCGTCGAAGGACGCGAACGCGGAGAGGTCGTTCGTCGTGACGACCGTCAGGCGGTTCGTCACGTCAAACGACGCCGAAGCCTCATGCGAAATGGGGGTCGGCGTGTCATGGGTCACAAAGTGCCCGTTGGCTTCGGAAACGGCGCCCGGCAGCCGACCCGCCGCCGCGCCTTCGAAGAGCGTCCACGCGCCCCAGGCGGCGTCGGACGCCGAGGCGAGGGGGGCCGCGTTAAGCGACGGAAGGAGGAGCGCGTTCGTGGCGGCGACGCACGTGATGAAGTTCGTCGCGACGGAGACGCCGTTCGTGCTGAGGAGTTCAAGGCGGATGCGCGCGCCCATGCCGCCCCATCCCGCCGACGGCCGTGCCACGGGAACCTCCGCACCCCGGGCGTTCGCCCCCCAGGCGACGTCGTTCGTCACCGCCGTGTTGTCCGGGAACGTGGCGACGAGCCGGTTCGTCTCGACACGCGCGAAATCGTTCGTGCGCCTGAACGGCACGTAGACCTGTTTCGTCTCCGGCGTCGCCTCCTGCCATCCGTCCTCCACCGTAAACTCCGCATTCGCCGCCGGCGGCTTATGTAGGTGCTTGTCGTAGTCGTTGTCGAAACGCTTGATCTGGGCGGCAATGGCCGTCCCGTATGTATCCGGCGTCATCGGGATGGATCCAATCGTCCCGAAATACAGATCGCCATTTTCATAGCGACCGTACACATAGACACGATGGCAAGGATCGACAGATTCAGACTCCTTGAAGCCTCCGTTCCCGCCTACGCCAACTTGATGTCTTTTGATAAACGCACGGGCCGCTTCGCACGCAGGTTTCGTCCCCCGAAAACAGGCCGTTGTAATCTTAAGACGGCCAAACCACGTAGGCATGCCGCGTGGATTCTTGTTGACCATGTCCGCGAAGGCCGAACACGTTCCACAACTATCCTTGCCACAGATGATGACGAGAGGACGCCTGCGCGCCGCAAGGGCCGTTACACTGGGCTTGACCATGTTTGTTTCTACTAGGTCGAGGCACCATTGAAACGACTGGTCGCCTGCACCCATGGAGGACGAATTGTAGCCGTAGGGCACCCCCATGCCCGCTTTCGGATATCCCGACGAAAGAAATTGGTTCAATGTCGTCGCCGAGAGTGGCATGACACCACTCAGCATCAGGGCGACAAGAAATATTCCTCGAATGTTGACCATTGAAAACCCTCTTCTTCCGCTTTTGCGTTCTCTGCGTTTTTTGTGGCTAAGACATTGGGCTGTTCCCCTGCCTCATGGCTCAGGGGGAAATCATGCCGTTCGGGTAGACCACCTTGTTCTGGCCGTTTGTGGCAAGCCCCGTCACGAATTCGTTGACGGCCTGCGTCTGCATCTGCCGCTTCAGGTCGCGGGTCAGGACAAGATCCGAATCCTCGATCAGGAGCGGACGCTTGTCGACATGGAGATGGGAGAGATGGCGACGCTCGGGATTGAGCTCGTTTCCGTCCGCATCCTTTTCCTCGGGCAAGATCTTGTCAACCCGCACGACGCGGTAGCCGTCGTCGTCTTCTAGAATCTCGGACAGTTCCCCCTCCTTGAGGGCGAAGACCTTGGCGGCGTGGGCGGCATTGTCGAAATCGTCGACGGTGAACGTGCCCCAGTCCCCGCCCTCGCCCAAACCGCAGGCCTCCAAATCGTCGGCCACGGCCGCCCAGGTCTGCCGGCCTGAACGGAATTGCTTACACGCCTTTTCAAGCGCGGCCCGCGCCACGGCGTTGGTCGCCCGGCTGGCGGCATTCTCCACCTGGACCTGCTCCTTCACGGCGTCCACAAATGCCTCGTCCACGGTCGTCTTCGGGGGAATCTTCTCGTGAATGACCTTGTCGATGATATACGAGACGCACTGCTCGTAGAGGAAATAGTGCGCGCCGTGGGCGTAGCCCCCCAGCAGGCGGGCGATGGGTAACTTCTTCTGCTTGGCGACCGCGCGGATGCGCGCGGAGACGGCCTCCAGAACCTCGTTCGTCGTGACGAGCCCGCTCCTGAACGCCTCGTCGACCAGTAGCCGTTGCCCGACGAAGATACGCGGGTACGCCCGGCGATGCTCCTCCAGCATCTTGTCCGCCACGAGGGGGTTTGTCTTCTTCTGGTCCAGGATCCCCTTCAGGTAAAGGGCCATCAGCGTCTCAAACGTCCCCTTCGTCAGAACCCGCCCGTTGACGGCCACGAGGACGGCGTTCGACGCAAGGTCCGCAAACGGGCGCGTCACGCCGTTTGTGAGCGCAACGGCGGGCGGACAGGCTTCCAGCAGGAGCGCCTTCCGGGGGACGCGCCAGTCCGCATCGGGATCCCGGGAACACCCCGTTCCGAAACCGAGAAGGGCAACGAGGCAAAGACAGGGCAACGGAGTTCGCACAGCGGGAGTACCTTCTAGAAAATGGGCTTAACAGTTAACTAATGTACAGGAGAGAGGGTCTGTTTCCACACCCTCTCCCCCGTTTGGAATCAGTCTAGATGAACTGGACTGCTTCGCGGCATCTTACTTGAGACCGTAATAGGTCGCGAACTGCGGCGTGACCACCGGGAGCGCGAAGCGGTTGGAGGCCGACTTCCCGTAAATCTCCGTACCATCGTAGACGTTCGCCGACTTGTTGAGCTTGAGCGCCGCGCCCTTGATCGCACCCCAGAGCGGGATCGTATTGGCCGCAGGAACGATCAGACGCTCCTCGACTTCCGTCAAGTCACGCGCCACGCCACCCTTGGCGGCGTAGAACTTGCGGTTCCACTTGATCGACCACGAACCGTAGATCACGTCCGTCGTCTCCTGCTCGACCGCACCGTCGTTCCACATGTCGTTCTGCCAAGCATCAGGCGAGAACGTCGCGGCGACACCAAGGCGTGCACAGTTGAACTGGTCTTCCCACGCGACACCGTCAAACCACGAATAGGCCGCGCTCTTGGCATCGGTACCATTCTCGGTGCAGAGGAAGAGCCCGCCCTTCAGGTTGCCTGTCAGCTTGTCGAGAACAATCTCGGACGTCGTGGTCGTCGTCAGACCGCAGCAGAGGTCGCCCGTCGTCGAAGTCGGAACGGCGTACTTGCCGATGCCGGCACCATTCATCCACGTGTCGTGGTAGTAGTTGACGGGCGATTTGTTCGCCCAATCGATCCGCAGTTCCTCCGGAAGATTCGCATCCCAGGCCGCCTCGAAAACGTCAAAGGGCGAAACGGCTCCCGTCTTGAACCAGTTCGGGCCATTGAACTGACCGAAGAGGTAGACCGACGTCCAGACGTAGTCCGCATAGGCCGACATGCCGGGCGTGCTCGCCGCCGGAGCCGTCGGAGCCCCACTACGCCCCGTAATCACGCCGTTGATCACATCCAGCTGCGTGCGGACGCAGGCGACGGAATCACCGCCGACGAAGAGCGTACCTTCGGCCACGCCGGAGGAAGCCTTGTGGGCCTTCTTGAACTGCGTGTCGATCCACTTCGCGTCGAGCACCGCCGGGAGGATCTTCGGGGCGCGCACCTTGGCCTCGGCCTTGGAGTTCTGCACCACGAGGAAGCCACGGTTGCGACCGTAGTCGAAAGCCTCCGCAGGAGCGTCCGGGTTGATCGTCGGGCTGGTCACGCCGTCGGCGTCCATGATGAGATAGCCCTTGAGGGAGGCCGACTTCGCGTACTTCTGGTAGACGATGCCGGAGAAGCCCGACGTCTTAATCTTGACTTCCTTCAGGTACATGTGCTTGACGGAGGCCTTGTAGTCGAAGACCTGCGGGGCACCGAACACGCTGCCGGCAACGGCGAGGCCGAGCGTGGCAATCATGAGTTTCTTCATGTTCTGTTCATTTCCGGGGCTTGCGCCCCTTGACCGTTCGTCCGTCCGGCCACCCGGCCTCGCGTTCTACTTGGTGGTTAACTTGTTGTGCCTTCTTCCATGTCCAAGGACCGTCGTATAGACGCCCGGAGTTAACCCAGGTCCGGACATCCCATCCGGGCCCGCGTCGGGCGCAGGTGGGCCGGGAGCGGTATCTTCCAACGGAAGTTCCAACGGCGGGGTGGCAGGCGACGGCGTGGCAGGGCGTTTATGCCCTTTGCCCATCGGGGGAAGCGCCGATGGGCTGCTTCAACGGATTTCTAACCACCAGGGGCGGGATGGCCCGGAGGACGGCCCTTTGAAGCGTCTCGGCCGACGGTTGGGTGTAGCGCGCGTGCATGCCGCCGCCCGCGTGGCCGGTGATGGCGTCCGTGACGTGGGGTGGAATGCCCGCCTCGTCCATGAGGGAGATGAACGTCGCGCGCAGGGAGTGGAAACTCGCGCGCGCGGGACCCTTGTTGACGATGCCGACGGCGCGGAAGGCGGCCGTGAGGGGCTTCGTCGGGCGCTTCCGCGCGGCGGCGGGGAAGAGGAAGTCCCCGTCGGCGGGCGTCTGCCGGCGGCGCAGGACGATCGCGCGGGCCTCGCCGACGAGCGGGATGAGCAGAAGGCGCTTCTTGCTGTGGCGGACCTTGTTGGGCTGGAGGCGGAGAAATGCGCCGTCCGGCGTGGTCTCGCCGCGTTCAAGCTCGGCCACGTCGGAGAGGCGCAGGCCCGTGTAGTAGCCGAGGACGAGCATGTCCGCATAGGCGGTTGGATCGGACGGAAGGGGGGATGCCCGCCGCAGCGCGTCGCGGACGCGGCGGATCTCGTCCGTCGTCAGACGGCGGTAGAATTCGCCGACCTTCCCGCTGCCGACGCTGGACGCGCCGCGCAGACGGGCTTCCGCGCGCCAGACCTCCGCGTCGAGGCCGAGTACGTCCCAGACGCGGCGGTAGAAGCGGATCATGCGCCCGGCGGAGAGGTACTTCTTCCGCAGGGTGTCCGCGAGGGTGCGCGCGTCCGCCGCCGTGAGGTCGTCCGGCGCGCGCGTGCGCGCGGCCTGCGCGAGCAGGTCGAGCCAGTGGCGGTAGCTCGCGTGGCTGGCGGCCGGGACGGGGACGCGGACGCCGGCGAGGAAGTCCTCCCAGAGCCCGCTCCACCCGGGCGTCGAGCGGCACTCGATGCGCTGGAGGCGGCGCCGGGCCTGTTCGCCCAGGCGGACGAGCTGGCGCAGCCAGGCCGTCTGCCCGCCGTCGTCGGCGGGGACGAGCAGGCGTGCGCGCACGCGCGCAAGGCGGAGGTCGCCGGTCTTCAGGGGCGTCCAGTTCTGTTGGGCGTGGATGCGCGAAACATAGTAAAGCGCGCGCCCTTTTCGCTGAATTGATCCAAATGAAAGCTTCATGAGATGGCCTTGTTCCTGTCTTGTGCCGTGGATGGGAGAAAAAGAAGTTTGATTTTCTGTCATCCGGGCAACACGTGCGCATATCGTATCATACGATGAAGAATGTCAAATTCATGGTCGCGGGGCTGGCGGTTGCGCTCATCTGCATGGGCGTGGCCTACGTCCACTTTGCGGGCGGGGGCGAGACCGGGCCTTCGGACGCGCCGACGGGCGTGCGCCGCGCCGACGCCAAGGCGCAGGACAAGGCGACGCGGAAGCGCGTCCGCGCCGCTCGGATCGCGAAGGCCGCGAAGAAGCCCGTGGACGAGGTGGTCAAGAGGGAGAAGCCGTCCTTTGAGCTGGACGATGCGGACGAAGCCGCGCTCACGACGGAGCAGCGTGCGCTCATCGAGGCCATCCGCAAGGCGCTGGACGAGGACGACCACAAGACGGTGCTGGCGCTCGTGCAGAAGCTGCAGAAGGCCAAGGAGTGGCCGGACGGCATTCCTCTGCCAATCCGGCGGGCGGCGTTGGAGGCCGTGTCGTGGATCGGCATGTCGGCCCTGCCCGAGATTGCGGGCTTTCTGGGGGACGGCGACAAGGAAGTCGTGGCGGACGCCATCGAAGCCTATGAAAGCGCGCTCATCGAGGCGAACGGCGACCGCGAGCTTTCGGCGGTCGTGACGGCGGCGGCGGCCGTGATCGCCGACGCCGATGCGATGGACTCGATCTTGATGAGCCTCAACGAGATGCGGCCCTCCGTTGCCGTGGCGACGATCAAGCAGATTTGGGCGACGGGTACGGACGCCGCGAAGGCGGCCCTGCGCGAGGCGATCGAGTTCCTGACAGGCGAGGAGAACATCACGACGCCGGAGCAGCTGGACAATTGGTACAACGACCCCTCCGGCGACAACCGCGACGACGAGGACGCCGAAGAGTTCTACGGGCCGTCGCAGGACTGACGGCGTGCCGGGGGCGGTGCGGGTCCTTCGCGCGCCGACACGCCGCGTATCAACCCGGCGGAACTGTTCCGAAGTGAAATCGCGTGGCGTCATGCGGGAGGGCCGCGCTTGTCGCGGCCGTACCCACGCCAGACCCGTTCGGCCGTCCCGCGCCAACCTTGAAAAACGATCTCCACGCATTCCGTGTTGCCCGGGCGGAGGACGCGGATTCCGCGGTGGCGGGCTTGACGCGCAGGTGGTTCGTGTGTTATCCTAGGACCCGAAAGCGGGTTTGAGGCTATGAAGATTGGTGCATACGACGTCATCCGCGTCCTGGGGAAGGGCGGCATGAGCGAGGTCTACGAGGCGGAGAATCCACGCCTCGGAAGCCGCCATGCGCTGAAGGTCTACACGTATCGGAACGACGATCCCGACGTGCGGCGGCGGTTCGACGTGGAGGGGCGGCTCCTGGCCCGGCTGGGCCATCCGCGCATCGTCAAGGTGACGGACATCGGGGAGACGGACGAGGGGAAGCCCTACTTCGTGATGGACCTCGTGCTGGCGCCGGACGGCAACCCGAAAAGCCTCGCCGACGTGGGCGACGGCGAGGCCGACGAGGAGACGATCGGGCGGTGGTACGACGACATCCGCGACGCGCTCGCCTACATCCACGGCAAGGGCGTGATCCACCGCGACCTCAAGCTCCAGAACGTGCTGATCGGCCCGGACGGACACGCCGTGCTGACGGACTTCGGCATCTCGCGCGTCTTCGATCCCGAGGGCGGGCGCAACACCGTGGTGGACACGGTGCAGACGCTGATCGGCATCCGGGACGGGAAGAAGACGGTGATGGGGTCCGTCGGCTACATGGCGCCCGAGGTCGAGATGGGCGTGGCGGCGACGGAGCGGAGCGACTGGTATGCGCTGGGCGTGATCGCGTACAGGTTGCTGACGGGGACGTGGTGCGACGCGCGGACCGACGTGGCGGAGATGCTGGAGACGTACGATCCCGTCTGGCGGCGCATCATCCCGAAGCTGCTGCACGCGAACCCCGAGGGGCGCGAATGCCTCTCCTATGCCGAGGAGAAGGCGGCGGACGTCGAGCGGAGGCTGGCGCGGCTGGAGGAGAAATGCGCACGCGAGAAGACACGCGGGCATCGGGCGCGCCACGTGGCGCGGGCGCTCGTGGGCGTGGCCCTGGCGCTGGCGGCCGGCCTGGGCGCGGGGGTCTGGTTCGTCCGGTCGGACGCGCGGGTGCTGCGCGCGAAGATGCAGTGGTACGAGACGCGGCCCCAGCCCATTCCCTTCGACCTCCTGTTCCAGATTCCCGCCGCCGCGAAGGGGGAGGAGCAGACCAACGAGAAGGGGGACGTGGTGATGCCGTCGCGCGCGGACTTCGCCGTCGCGCGGGACGACGCCTTCATCCTGACGCGGACGATCCTGTCTGGCCTTCAGATGGGGACGCTGACCGTGGAGAAGGCCGCCGAACGGCTGGAACATCTGCGCGACGCCCTGGACGAGGACGCAGAGGAGTCGCCGTTCGACGCGGTCGAGTTCGCCGGCGAGCCTTATCTGCAGAACGGCGACAACCTGCCGCTCCAGATGCTGCTCGACGGCGCCGTCGAACGTTTGAGGAAGATCGCCGAGCAATGAGCGCCACGTTTCCAGAGACGGCGGTCACGCTGATCGCGAAGATCAAGGACCTTGGCCCCGCCTCGGATTCCGCCGCCTGGGTGCGGTTCTGGAACGCCTATTCCGGCGCGATCCGCCAGTTCGCGGCGATGAAGGGCGGCGAGGAGAATGCGGACGACATCGTGATGCTCGTGCTCGGCAAGCTCGTGGACGTGCTGCGCAAGGGGCAGTATACGCCCGAAAAGGGGCGGTTCCACTCCTATCTCGCGACGATGATCGTGAACGAGGTCCACATGCTGCACCGCCGGAACGTGGCGCGCGGCAACGACCGGAGGGTGTCGATCGACGCCCTGCACGACGACCACGACGGGGAGGGGGCGCGCTCGGTGGGGGAGACGCTGGTCGCCGCGGAGGAGTCGCCGGAGGCGATCGACGCGGCGTGGCGCCAGGCCGTCCTGAAGTCCGCCGTGGAGCACGTGCTGACGAAGACGGCGCTTTCCGAACGCGACCGGAACGTCTATCGCGCCTACGCGCTGGAGGGGCGCGACATCGCCGAGGTCGCGCGCACGTTCGGGATTTCCCGAAATTCCGTGAGCCAGATCAAGACGCGCATCGACAAACGCATCGTCAGCGTCGGGCGCGAACTCATACGCGGCGCCTGATGCGCGGGCGCCCACGACGTGGAAGGAGGAGGACGAACCATGGCCGCAAAGACGACGAAACGACTGATCGAAGTGCTGCTCGTGCGGGGCGAGATGACGGGGCTGCCGGAGAGGGGACTGTTGAAGAGCCGCAACCTCGGATCGGTCGATCTCATCTGGCCGCGCGCGGGCATCGCGAAGCGGAGCGCGGCCCGCGCGTTCACGTTCAGGAAGGGCAAGGCGGAGTTCGCGGACGAACCGTGGGCGCAGCGCGTCCTGTTCCGCGAGGAGGTGGAGGGGCATACCGCGTTCGCCGTCTCCATCACCGAGCCGGTCAGCATCCAGAAGGTCCGCCGCTTCCTGCGCCTCTCGGCGAAGTACGCGCTCAAGCAGGGGGCGGACTTCGTGGAGAAGGCGATGCTGGGCTTTGGCGACCTCGCCTCCGCGCCGGTGGATGCGCTCGCCGCGATGGTGGGCGAGAAGGACGCGCCCAAGATCATCGCGCAGGGAGTCCTCGACCTGGCGCGCCTGCCGGGCGTGGGCGAGGAGGTCCTGGTCACGGTGCCGCTCTTCCGTCCGAAGCTCGTCAAGGGACAGACGGGTTCCCTGACGCTCGCCGTGCGCGGATGAGAATGCCGGAGGAAGGCAAACCCATACTCGCGAAGGGCGTGCGGGGCAGCGGGTTCTTCGACGCGCTGATCTCCGCTGCGGAACTGCTGGGAAGAGCGGGCTGACGGGCGCTGCGTGAGTAATGGGTTAGTGGGTTGCGCAGCCCACCAGTCGAATTGAGGGTGCGCCCGCC
>URIT01000047.1 GCA_900547945.1 uncultured bacterium | reverse complement strand
CGCGGCGGTGCCACGCGGCATCGCCCCACGCCGGGCGCACAACGACCACGCGGTGGGCGTTCGTGGTCCCCGCCACGGCGGCGTCCGTCACCCGCAGGGCCGTCCCCTCCGCGAGCGGCGCAAGGTCGCGGCGCAGGAAGAGGCAGACGCTCGCGCGGTCGGCGGCCTGTCCGAGCGGATCCGTGCCGACGTTGAAGTAGCCCGGCTTGCAGGGCCCCTCCGCGAGATCCTTCGCGCCGTGCGCGTAGGCGAAGCGCCAGAGGCCGTCCCAGTCCTGCAGCGCGGAGAGCGCGCCCGTCATGATGCCCCCCACGCCGCGGTACATGCCCGGCCCCGAGAAGTTCCATTCGGTGATGCAGAACGGCTTGTCCGCAAGGCGCACGAACGCGGGCCCCACGAGCGCGAGCTTTTTGTCGAGGACGGGGTTGAGGTTGCCGATCTTCGAGGGGAGGCGCCAGCGCCGTTCGAGGAAGTGGGGGTGGTCCACGTAGAAGTGGTCGTCCACGTAGTCGTAGAGGTCCGCGCGCACGTTCTGCATCGCGACGGGGTGCGGACCGTTGTTCGCGTTCGTGAAGAGCGCCTTCGAGCCAAGCGTCCGCAGGTAGGCGATCATCCGCGCGGCGCTGCGGCGCTCCACGTCCGCCATGAAGAGCGCCATCGCGTTGCCGTCCGCGCCGTAGAAGCCGAGCTTGTCGGCCGTGGCGGGCGCGTACGGGCAGAACGCCGGATCGGACGCCCGCCTCTCCGCGAGCCACTTTACGTAGGCCGCCTGCACGGCGGGCTCCTCCCGCGCGCCGCGTCCCCAACCCATCGTAAGCTGCCCCTCGTTGATGAGCGAGAGGAGCGGCAGGGCCGGTTCGTCCAGGTAGCGCCGCCCCGTGTAGGGGTTGACGTGTTCGAAGAACCGCTTCGCGAATGCGCACCAGTCGGCGAACGCGGCGTCGGACACCGCGACGAGGCACTTGTAGACGGCCTTCTCCTCCACCACGCCCGCGCGGTCCGGATAGCCGATGTCCGCCCAGCGGACAGGGCGCGACACGAAGACGTCCGTCGTCACGTACAGCCCCGCCGCGATGCACTTCGCCATCAGGTAGTCGAAGCGGTCCAGCGCCGCCGCGTCGAAGTCGAGTCCGCCCTTGGGGCCCTCCCTGAGCAGGTCGCGCTCGTAGTGGTGGACGCGCACCGTGTTGTAGCCGAGGCGCACGAGGCGCGTCACCAGCTCGTCCGCCACCGCCCGCTCCGGCACGTTCGCGCCGAAGCAGAGGTTCACGCCGTAGAAGCGCTGCGGCACGCCCGGCAGCCGCTCGAACTCGAAGTGCCCGCCCACGTTCCGCAGCCAGCCGTGCTTGCCCGCCGGGGCGTCCTGAAGCCCCTGGTTGGAGAAGTCGAGCGCGCTCCCCGCGAGGATGTTCTTCCGGTAGTCGACGGGAATCCAGTCCGGCCCCGCCTGCACGACGGTCGGCTTCGCATACGAAACCGCCACGCCGTCCGGCGCGGAAAACGAAAACGCGAACGTGCGCCGCGCCTCCTTCCCGAACGGCACGCGCCCGTTGAAGAGGCGCACCGTGAAGACATCGCCCCAACGCCGCCCGTCCTGGACCAGCACCGCAACCGGCGCGGCGAAGGAGAAGGCCAACCGCCGCCCCTCCCGGTCCGTCAGCGCGAGCGTCGAGCAGGATCCGTTGAAAAGCCCCATGCGCGTGCCGTTGAACGCGCGCGGCAGTTCCCCCGCCTTCGCGTCCGCCGCCCACGTGCCGCCCCCGAAGCGGTCCGCCGGCAGCTCCACGCTCCACACCACCGCCTCCGGCCTCTGGTCGGCATCCGAGACGACGACCGCCGCCACGGCGGCCGCGTCGTCCGCCGCCGCCCGCAGGGTGACCGTGCCGTGGGCGAACTGCGCGGCGTCCGCCTTCCGCGACGCAAGCCCCCGCCACTGGGCGAGGCCCTTCTGCGCGTCGGGGAAGCGCCGCGAGGGCTGGGGCTGGACGTGCAGATTCCCCTTCCAGCCCTCCGCGTGGATCTTCACGCCCATTTCGACGCCCAGAGCGGGCAGCACGACGCGCCCGTCTCCCCCCAGGCGCGCCTCCGTCGCCCCAAAGCCGCAGAAAGCCGCCAACGCCACGCTCCACAACACGCTCAACTTCATGTCACACCTCGCATCGATGGACGATGGCCCGCCGCAGCGTCAGCGGGTCGGAATAGGCAACGCCCGAATCGGCCGGAAGGCCGAACGCGAGGCGCGTCACCCGCACCGGCGCCGTGGCGGACGGCCAATCGCGCAGGGTCTCGGCCACGAAGCCCGCCGTCGCATCGCCCTCCATGTCCGTCGAGAGCGCCAGCAACACCTCCGCAAAGCCCTCGCGCGCAATGCGGTCCTTCAGTTCGCCCAGACGCAGCCGCTCGGGCCCCATGCGGCGCGCGGGCGAGAGCTTGCCGCCCAGCACGTGGTAGCGCCCGCGGAACGCGCCCGCCCCCTCGACCGTCACGATATCCGCCGGCTCCTCGACCACGCACACGCGCGCCCCGTCCCGCGCCGCGTCCGTGCAGAGCGCGCACGGCTCGACGCCGCGCACGGTGAACGCCCCGCAGCGCGGGCAGCAGCACACGTTCTCGCGTGCATCCCGGAGCGCAAGGACGAGCGGATCGAGCAGACGCTCCGGATCGCGCAGCAACGCGAGCGCCGCCCGCCCCGCGCTGCGGCGGCCGAGGCCGGGCAGACGGGCGAGCGCGCGCTCCAGCGTGTCGATCGGCGCGAGCATCGGCTCACTTGCCGAAGAGGTTCGGCATGCCGCCGCCCTTCATGGCGGCCATCATCTGCTCCTGCGTCGTCTTCTTCACGCTCTTGAGCGCGCCGTTGATCACGTTGAAGAGCATCGTCTCGAAGCGCTCGGGCTTGCCGCCCGCCGCCTCGGCCCACGTTTCGGGCGAGATCTTGATGGAGGTGATCGTGAAGTCGCCGCGCGCCGTGACGGAGATGCCCCCGTTCGCGTATTCCACGTTGATCTTCTCGATCTCCGCCTGGATCCTCTTGGCCTCGTTGCGCATCTGCATGGCCTGCTTCATCTGGTCGAAAATACCCATTGCTTTCTATCCTGTCTTTTTTCGTTGTTTTGCCTTAAAAGCCTGTAATCCATACTTCCGCGCCTTGTAGGCGACAACGCGCGGGGTGGTCTTCAACGCCCGGGCCGCCTTCGCGGCGAATCCGCCGTGCGCGGCGAGCGCCTGCGCGAGGATGGTCCGCTCGAATCCCTCGGTGAGGTCCTTCCAGCTTTCGCCGCGCCAGATCCAGCCCGTGAACGGTCCGCCGGACCGCGCACGCAGCCACTGGCGCACGGGAAGCGGCAGATCCCCCACCTCCACGCATGCACCGAAGGCGACGAGTTCCGCCTCCGCGCGCGCCCGCGCCTTTTCGCGCGGATCGCGCCACGGGTAGGCGTCGAGCGCGGCGGCGGCCGCCTCAGACCAGCTTCTTCCCACTCAGCTCCTCGTACGCCTTCACGTAGATCGCGCGCGTGCGGGCGATGACATCATCCGGCAGCACCGGACCCGGCGGCTGGTGGTTGAAGTGGATCGAGTCGAGCCAGTCGCGCACGTACTGCTTGTCGAGCGAGGGCGGATTCGCGCCCACCGCGTAGGAGGTCTCGGGCCAGAAGCGCGAACTGTCGGGCGTCAGTACCTCGTCCGCGAGGATGAGCGAACCGTCCGCGTCGCGGCCGAACTCGAACTTCGTGTCGGCGATGATGATGCCGTGGGCCCGCGCGTAGTCCGCCGCGCGCGTGTAGAGGCCGATGGTCGCATCCTTGAGGGCCTTCGCGAGGTCCGCGCCCACCAGGGCCTCGGTCTGGGCGTAGCTGATCGCCTCGTCGTGGTCGCCGATCGCCGCCTTCGTCGTGGGCGTGAACAGCACCTCGTCGAGCTTGGAGGCGTTCTGGTAGCCCGCGCGGAGCTTCTGCCCGTTCACGGTGCCGCTCTTCTGGTACTCCTTCCAGCCGCTGCCGGTGAGGTAGCCGCGGGCAATGCACTCCACCTCGACCATGTTCACCTTGCGGACGAGCATCGAGCGCCCGCGCAGATCGTCCTTCACGCACTGGAGCGCGGCGGGGTACTGGTCCACGTCGGCGGTGACGAGGTGGTTCTTCATGCCGAGGAAGTCCAACCAGAAGAGGGAGAGCTGGTTGAGGACCTTGCCTTTGTCCGGCACGCCGCAGGGGAGAATCACGTCGAACGCGCTGATGCGGTCGGTGACGACCATCAGCAGCGTGTCGCCGAGATCGAAGACGTCGCGCACCTTGCCGCTCTTCGGCGGCGGAAGGCCGGGAATCGCGGTCTCCAGCAGCGCGTGGTTCTTGTCGTATTTCATTCCGGGAATCCTTTCCAAATAAAACAGAGGATAGTATAGCATAAATCGGCGGTGGATGTGACGCGCCCGATGTTGGGTTTTAGGTTCCAGGTTTTAGTGTTTTAGGCGTTATCGCCCCAATTTTACCCCCTCCTCCGTCGCCGCCCTTGAAAGCGCGTTCCCTCCGTAGCGCCCAACCGCATGCCCTTCTGCGGCGCCGGGAACAGTCCATGCGCCTCAGCCCACTTTTTATAAAAAGTGGGCTGAGGCGCGTCCACGGAAAGCATGTCGCGCTCACTCTCGGCGAGTCAGACGTACGGGAAGATCGTTCCCTGCGCACCCTCGCATTTATATAAATGCGAGGGTGCGCTCCCGACCGCGACGATCTTCCCATTCAATTCACAGCTGCACGTTTCATTGTGCCGAGGCCGCGTTTCTGCACGGCTGTAAGAATCCCCCTCGGCCGCGCAGGGGCGCGGCCCTCCCGTCGCATGGCCATCCTTGCACGGACAAGGAATCCAGAATCGCATCCTGCCTTCGCCGCCTGCCGCCTCGGTGCGTGGTATAGGAAGCGACCGGTCTCAGGTCTCCGAGCGGTGCGAACGGAGCAGGGCGATCTCGGCACGGTAGCCGTCGAGGTCGCAGGGCGTCTCCAGATAGAACGGCAGATCGCGCAGGAGCGGATGGTTGATGACGCGCACGAGGGCGTCGAGACCGATCTTGCCCTTGCCGATGCCGGCGTGGCGGTCCTTGTGCGCGCCGAGGGCGTTGAGCGAGTCGTTGAGGTGGATGGCCCGGAGGTACGACAGCCCCACCACCCGGTCGAACTGCGCGAGGACGCCGTCCAGGTCGCCCACGATGTCGTAGCCGCCGTCCCACACGTGGCAGGTGTCGAGGCAGACGCCCAGCGGGAGCTGGGGGAGGGACTGGCCGAGCTGTTGGGCAGTCGCGTCCAGAATCGCGCGGATTTCCTCGAACGTACGCCCGACTTCGCTGCCCTTCCCGGCCATCGTCTCCAGGAGGACCGTCGTGTGGAGCGCCCCGTCCGGCACGTGCCGCCGGACATCCGCGAGGACACGCGCGAGCTGGGACGAGATGAGCGCAATGCCCTTCTCCGCGCCCTGGCCGACGTGGCTGCCGGGGTGGAAGTTGTAGAGCGCGCCCGGCGTCGCCTCCAGCCGCAGCAGGTCGTCCTTCATTGTCGACTCGGCAAACGCGCGCACGCGCTCCTCCGCGCCGGCCGCGTTCAGCGTGTAGGGCGCATGGGCGAGAATGGGGCCGAGGCCGTGTTCGGCGGCGAAGGCGCCAAACGCGCGAACGTCCGCGCGGTCGAGCGGACGCGCCGCGCCGCCACGCGGATTGCGCGTGAAGAACTGAAACACGTTCGCGCCGATCGACACGGCGGTCTGTCCCATCGCGAGGTAGCCGCCGGCACTCGAAAGATGACATCCAATCCTGAACATCAGCCCACCACCAAATCTTCTTTTGGGAAGCGGATGCGGCTCGGCGCCGTCTCCCGCCCTCCGATGAGAAAGACAACCGCAAGCGCCCCGAGGCGCCCGCAGAACATGCAGACCATGATCACGGCGCGCCCGACGGGGGACAACGCCTCCGTCGTCGTGCCGCAGCTCAGCCCCGCCGTCGACACGGCCGAGATCGTCTCGAAGAGCAGTGCCTCGAACGGCACGGGCTCCCCTCCGCCCCGGTTCTCGCTCACGAGCAACACGGTCATGCCGAGGACGACGAGGAACGCAAGGACCGTGACGATGACGATGGCCTCGCGTGCAACGGGCCCGGGCACCGTGCGCCGGAAAAGCGTCACCGCATCCCGTCCCCGGCAGATCGCGAGGATCGAGAGCACGAAGACCGCGCACGTCGTCACCTTGATGCCCCCGCCCGTGCCGCCCGGCGCCGCGCCGATGAACATGAGTACCGCCGTGATGAACCGCGTCACGGGGCTCAGCTCGTGGATGGGGATGACGGTGAACCCGCACGTGCGCGGCGTCACCGCCTGGAAAATGCCCACCCCCAGTTTCTCCGAAAGGGAATACGGCTCCAGCGCGCCGTTCCACTCCGCCGTGAAGACGCAGACGAGCGCAAGGACGACGAGGACGAGCGACCCCAGCAGCACCACACGTGCATGGAACGAGAGACGTCCGCGCGCAACGAGGTTGCGCCGCCAGAACTGGATCGTGCAGAGGTTGTAGAGGACGAGGAAACCGAATCCGCCCAGCGTCAACAGCCCCCCCATCGTCAAGAGCGCGAGCGGGTAGCGCTGGAAGACCGCGAGCGAACCGGGGTCGAGCGAAAAGCCCGCGTTGCAGAACGACATGACCGCGTAGAAGCAACAGCGGAACCAGGACTGCCCCGGAACGACCGCATGGAGCATGCACATGCCCACCAGCTCAACCGCCGACGTGGAGAGAACCGCCCAGAGGACGAGCCCGCGCCAGCCCCGAACGCCCTTCGCGCCGTAGGCGTTCATAACCGCGAACTCGTTCGCGAGGGAGAGCCGCCGCCCGATGAGAACGAGAAAGAACGTCCCCACCGTCATCGTCCCCAGGCCGCCCAGCTGCACGAGGACGATCAGCACACCTTGTCCGAAGCGGGACAACTCGACCCCGACGTCGATGACGGAAAGCCCCGTCACACAGACGGCGGAACAGGCCGTGAAGAGCGCATCGCCCGGCTTCATCCACGCATGCGCGGCAGACGAGACGGGCAGCATGAGGACGAGGGCGCCCACCAGGATCGTGCCAAGGTAGCCCAGCACGATCAGGAGGCGGGTCTTCACTTCACCTCCCCGGCGCGCCTCCACCGCTCGCCGGAACAGGTCTCCTTCAGCCAGACCGCCCAGATGCTGACTTCATACAGAATGCAGAGCGGCAGGGCCATCACGATCTGGCTCATCGGATCCGGCGGCGTGAGGACCATCCCCAGGAAGAACGCAATCACGATCGCGAACTTGCGCCAACGGCGGAGCGTGTCGGACGAAATGACGCCCAGCCACCCCAGCACGAAGAGGATCAGCGGAATCTGGAAGACGAGCCCGAACGCGAGGACGAGCTTCAGGATCAGCGGCACATAGTCCTCCACCTGCACCTGCGTGACGGAAAGCCCCACCCATTCGTTGACGAGATCGAAGAAGCTCACCACGTTCGGCGCGAGCTGCCCGAACGCAAAGCCCACGCCGAAGCCGAAGAACACCGTGCCCGCGATGAGGAAGAAGAGGATGGCCACCTTTTCGCGCTTCGTGAGCGCGGGGAAGATGAAGCGCAGCGCAAAATACATCACGAACGGGAAACTAATCACCGTACCGCCCCAGAGCGCGATGGACATGATCTGGCTGAAGCCGCCCGTGATGTTGAGGCTCACGATCTCGATGCGTCCGGCCTTGACGAGGGCGTCCGCCGGAGCCTTGAGCCAACGGAGAATCGTCGGCGAGAAGCAGCCGGCAACAATGCAGCTGACCGCCCACGCGAAACCGGCATGCATCAGACAGGCACGGAGCGCGACGATATGTTCGAAAAACGGACGCGGCGGGTCGTTGTACTCGTCGGGATTCTTCAGGAGCGGACGCACCTTCATGCCTGTTTGCCCTTGCCCTTCTTCTGCTGCTTTCCGCCCGCGTTCGTCGTCACGGTGATCTTGATCGCGTAAGGATCGGTCTTCGGCTTCTCAGGCGCGGGCGGCGGCTCGGAGACGGCGGGTTCGACGGACGCCGTGGCCTCCGGCTCGTTCTGGTACTGCGTCTCGTCGTAGAACTCGTGCCCCGGATAGGGATTGTTCTCGTCGTAGTTCGCGCCGTAGGAATCGGTCTCGGCCGCCGCGCGGTCCGCGCCGTCGTCGGCGGGCGCTCCGTCCGAAGACTCCGAGGATGACGTGGAAGCCGCCTCGTCCTTCGGCGTCTCCACGTAGTCGGTCTTCACGGCATCCTCGACCGTGTTGCGGATCTCCTCGTCCATGGAGAGGATCTGCCGCTTGAACTCGTCGGCCGCACGCCGCAGCTGCGCCATGATCTGCCCGAACTTGCGCGCCGCAGCGGGCAGATTCTTCGGACCGACCACAATAAGAATGACACCGAGCAGAACAAGCCACTCGGTGCCTCCAACGGAATCGAAGATGAACGCGAATGTCATCTAGCAGACCGTTCCGGAACAGGACTTACTTGTGCTGGAACACGGCGAACTCACCACGGCGGTTCTTCGCCCACGCGCTCTCGTCATGCCCGATGACGGCCGGCTTCTCCTCACCGTAGCTCTTCGTCTGAATGCGGTTCGGCGCAATGCCGATCGATTCGAGGTAGGCGCGGATCGACGTGGCGCGGAGGTCGCCAAGCGAGAGGTTGTATTCGTTCGAGCCGCGCTCGTCGCAGTTACCCTCGATGATCACGACGCGGCCGGGCTTCTCCTGGAGGTGCGCGGCCACGGCTTCGATCTTGGCCATCTCGCCCGACGGGAGGGCCGAGGCGTCGAAGCCGAAGTAGACCGGCGCGAAATCGACGTCCGTGCAACGCGCATAATTCGGATCCTGGTCGAACGGCGTATTGCCAATGGCCGCGTCGAGCGAACTTGAATCGGCGTTCGTGTCAACGGCGGTCGTCGCGCCCGGATCCGTCGCGACGTCCGTGCCCAACGACGTCCCGCCGTCATCCGTGCCGACATCCGTCGCAACGGCTTCATCGCCCGTGCCGGCCGCCGCCTCGTCATCGTACTTGCAGCCCGCCACCGCGAACGCGAGCGCCCCGCAAATCGCAATCGCCTTCATCATGGAACACTTCATTTTCTTAACTCCTTGGTGTTAAATTGATGGTGAAAATCCTGTCTCGCCGTGCGTGCGTATAATCATACAGAATATGAGGGCGAAAGGCAAGCCGAAACGGAGGATTTGTAAAACCGCCGCGCACCGCCTCAGCGCGGTCTGGGCGGCATCGTGTCCTTCATGCCGAGCGCAAGATACTTCGACCGCGCATAGTCGAAGTATTCGAGGTCGACGACCTGGCTGTCGGGAATGCCGAGCGCGGCGAGGTCGCGATGGCGCGCGGCGAGATCCTCGCCGTCCGTAAAGCCCGGCACGGCAAGGCACCGCACCTCCAGCTTCGCCTTCGCCGCGACGAGGCGCGCCAGGTTGCGCTTGACGACCGCATTGGAGACGCCCGTACATTTCATGTGCAGTCCGTCGTCGTGCGCCTTGTAGTCGGGCAACCACATGTCGACGACGGGCAGCAGCGCCTCGATCGCGGCGGGCGGCGCGTAGAGCGACGTGTCGAGGCAGGTGTGGAGCCCCGCCGCCTTGAACCGCGCGAGAAGCTCCGCCGCCCATTCCCAGAAGAAGAGCGGCTCGCCGCCCGAGAGCGTGACGCCGCCGCCGGAGGCGTCGTAGAACGCCCTGTCCTCCAGCGCCTTGGCGACGAGCGCGTCCTGCGTCCACGGCCTCCCGTAGAGCTTGAACGCCCGCGTCGGGCACGTCGCCTCGTCGTGCGTGCAGTGCGCACAGTGCCGGCAGAGATGCTGAAAGCGCGCCTCCTGCGGCTTCGGGTCGATGGACTCGGGATTGTGGCACCAGATGCAGCGGAGCGGACACCCCTTCACGAAGAACGTCGTGCGCAGGCCCGGCCCGTCGTGGACGGCCATGCGCTTGACGTCCAGCATCAGCGGCGTCTTGAGCGGACGCGACAGAGCGCGTCCCTCCCGCTTCGCGCCCAAGAGCGGCACGGCGGCGAATGACGCCGCGCCGGCGATGAAGACCCTTCTGTCCAGCAGTTCCATCGTTCGATCCTCCTTCATTCATTTCAGCCGGTGGCGCGCGATGACCTCGTCCTGCCAGCGCTTCGAGAGCGAGACGAAGCGCGCCGAGAAGCCGCAGACGCGCACGATCAGGTGCTGGTGCCGTTCGGGATGCTTCTGCGCGTCAAGCAGCTGCTCGACCGAGTTGCAGTTCGGCTGCATGAGGTGCGAGCCCTTCTCGGCGAAGACACGCAGGACCGCGCCCATCAGCGCGGGCGTCATCGCGCTCGCGTCGAACGTCAGGTTCGCGTTGCACTGGTACAGGCACTCGTTCAGCAGACGGCCGATCGCGTTCATGACGGCCGTCGCCCCCTCCTTGCAGCGGAACTCGCTCGGCGAGAAGCCCTGCGCGAGGTAGTCGCCGTCGTAGCGGCCGTCGGGCGTCGCCTTCGTCTGGCGCCCCCAGTACATGAACTCGCGGTAGGTGAAGATCGCGAGCCTGTACGCCCCGCCCTGGTCCGTCGCGAAGCCGTCCACGTCCTCGTGCGTGCGCTTCATGAACCACGCCATGAGCGACGTCGAGCGGTCGGAGTTGTCGCCCCAGTACGGCGCGTTCATCGCGAGCATGCGCAGACGCTGGTTCTTCTCGCCCTTCCAGTTCGCGCGCACGGCGTCCAGGAACTCGCGCACCGTGCAGACCCGGTCGCGGAAGCAGACCTGGTCGATCGCGCAGAGGGAGTCGACGACGTTTCCGACGAAGCCGAGCGTGATCTCCTTCGGCCGCTGCCGCCCCGTGATGCCGCCGTCCGTCGTGTCGCGGCGGCTCTCGACGCCGCCTTCGAGGCACATCGTGTAGACGGGATGCGGGAAGACCTTCGCCGAGGTGCGCCCGTAGCGCGTGTACTCGCTCATCAGCGACCGGAAGAAGCGCATGTAGTTGCGGTACACCGTGTCGCGCAGCTCCTCGAAACTCCGCGCGCCGTCGATTGGGTCGAGCACGAGCCCGCAGCGGCGCTCGACTTCGGGGTCGCGGTGGATCGTCAGGGCGAGGATCTTGACGAGCGAGACGTAGTTCGCGCTGTCCACGTCCTGCCAGGAGTCGATGTAGCCGTTCCAGCAGCCGCACCCGATGTAGTTGCGCGCGTCCTCGGGCGCAAAGCCCTCGTCCAGGAACTGCCGGACAAGCCGCCGGTCGTTGAAGACCGTGAAGACGGCATGCCCCGCCATCAGCTGGCGGCCGATGTGGTCGAGATACGCCTGCGGCGAGTTCGCGTCGACGCGCACGTGCAGCTTCGGGTAGACACACCCACAGTCGAGGTGGGCGTCGAGGAACATCCGCGTCAGCTCGTTGTAGACGAACGCCCCCTTCTCGTCGCAGCCGCCGAGCGTCAGGGGGATCTCGGCCTCCTGGTCGTCGTAGGAGTCCACCGGCGCGGAATCCGCCTCGTGGCAGTCCGCGACAATGAGAAACCGCGCCACGAGGTCGCGCGCCTCGGCCTCGGTCAGGCGTCCGTCGGCGAGGTCGCGCCGGTAGAGGTCGATGAACCAGGCGTCCGGCCGCCCGAGCGCGAAGATGTTGACGCCGTCGACGTAGCCGAGGATCTCGCGCACGAACCAGAGCGTGTTCAGGGCCTCGAAGAACGTCTGCGGAGGCTCCCACGGACAGCGCCGGGCCGACGCGGCGATGCGCAGGAGGCGCGTCCGCTCCTCGCCCGCGCCGACCGTCTTCAGGCGCCGTTCGGCCTCCTCGGCGAACTTCAGCTGGATCGCGTGGACCGTGTCGAGGCCGACGAGCGCCGTCTCCAGCTCCTTGCGGCCGAGCGGGTCGTCCTTCGGGCATGCCGCGAGCGCGGCCGCGACCGCGTCGCGCACGCCCCGGAAGCCCTTCCTGATGATCGTCCGCATCGGCGGCACGTGGTGCATGTCGTCCACGAACGGCCCGCAGCAGAGCGTCAGGTTCTCGCGGGACCGGGCCGACAGGAGGTCCCAGGCCGCCTGCGGAATGAGTCCCTGCTCCCGGTAGAACCGCCCGCAGATGCGGTTGACGTGCCGGGCCGGACGCGCTCCCGACCAGCCGCCGTTCACGCCCGCCTCGAAGTAGAACGGCGAGTTCGCGAAAAGGAACGGCAGGAAGTGCCGCCGCATGGCGAGGTACGACTCGCGGCGAATGTCGAGCGCGTCGAAGCCGGGATGCGCCGCCGCCCAGGCGTCGAGCTCGCGCCCGATCGCCGCGCACGACGCGACCTGTTCCTTCGACTGGCACACCTCGCGGCAGTAGCCCGGCGGATAGAACGCGCGCAGCTCCGCGCGCAGGGCGTCGTAGGCGGGCGGGCGCCCCGCCCGGGGCGGCGGCTTCCCGCCCGAGGCACAGAGCGGCGTGGCGGCAAGAGACGCCGCGCCGGCGATGAACGACTTTCGCGTCACCTGTCTCATCTTGTCATGCCTCCTGATGTCGTTGCAGAAAGAGGGGGTCCGTCCTCGACGAGCGCCGGGAGGATCCACGCCGCGACGGCCGCGCACTCGACGCCGAACGGCAGATAGCCCGCAAAGCCGATGAGCGGCATCTCCCAGACCTGGAACGCATGGACGAAGGGAACGGCGTAGACCCACTTTGCGACCGCGTGCCAGTTCCACGTCTCCCACGCGAGGCCGCAGACGAGCGCCGCCACCGCGAACCGGAAGAAAAGCGCCCAGTTTCCCGTCCGCGCCCGGTCGAGGACGCACGGCTCCTTCAGGAGGACCTGCACGAGGATGAAGACGGTCGCCGGGGAGATCCAGAGGAGCGGGTACGTGTACTGCGGCGCGTAGACGATCCCCACGAGCCCGACGGCCGCCACCGCCGCGAGGAAGGCGCACCACCCCGGCCGCCGCAGATCGATCTTCGCCATGCCGTCGTAGGCCGCGTCGCGGAAGGCGGGGAACGTATGGAGCCACGCCGCCGTCGCCACCACCGCCGGCAGCACGCTCGAAAAGCAGACTGTCGCGTAGAGCGCATACTCCAGCCCACTCATGTGGGAAACGCCCTCGTAGAACCAGTTCCACACGTAGCGGTTCAGGTATTCGAAGAACCACCAGAAGAGCGCGCTCACGGGGAAGAGGAGCGCATACGCGCGCGGGTGGCGCGTCAGCGGCGAAGCCCCGCTGCGCCGCACGCAGAGGGCGTTCACCACGAGGATGTAGCCCGCCCAGAGCGGCATGTAGGAAAGGTGGGGCTGAATGCGCGCAAGCGCGGGGAGGCGGCTCCACGAGAGCGTCCAGAAGACGGCGATGATCCCCACGCCCAACCATCCCCACCACGGAAAGACGCCGCCGGCGGGCACCCGTCCCGCCGCACGACGTCCTCCCCACGCGGCGCGGAGGGCACGCCGCACGAACGCGAACGTGCAGAGGACGACGAACGCGGCATAGCCGCCCCACCACCACCAGGAGAACGGGCATTCCCGCTTCCAGTCGTGGAGCAGGAACTCCGTGCGGGGCGGAAAGCTCCGCACGCCGTCCCAAATCCGCGCGTCCGCCCCCCACCACGCGCAGAGCGCCGGGACGCCGAGGAGGACGGCGGCGAGGATCGCGTAGTGGAGGAGGCGCCGGGCCATGACGCGCTTACGCCTGCGGCAGATAGGCCCCGTATGCGCGGAGCTTCGCCTGGAGTTCCTTCACGGGAACGTCGTGGACGGAGAGCGCCCGGTCGGCGGCGAGCGCCGCCGCCACGCCGGCGGCCTGTCCCGTGATGTAGCACGCGGGGATCACGCGGATCGACGCCTGCACCATCTCGTCCGAGGAGACGCAGCGGCCCGCGACGAGCAGGTTCGCGATCCCCTTCGGCGTGAGGATGCGGTAGGGGATGCCGTAGCTTTCGCCGCGCCGGTAGCGGTACTGCGCGTTGAACTGCTTCACGTGCTCCGCCATCGCCTTCGGGTCGGCGCTGGAGGGATGGATGTCGATCGGGTAGGAATAGCGTCCGATCTCGTCCGGGAACGACGCCCGCGCGAGGTAGTCGGCGAGCGACAGCACGTAGTCGCCCGTGATGCGGCGCGTCTCGCGGACGCCGAGCAGCTCGCCCGTCGCGAGGAGCCGCGCCTTCTCCATGCCGTGCCGGAGGTAGTCGTGGAGGTAGCGCTCGTATTCGACCATGCTGCGGCGCCCCTCGACGAGCGCCTTCGTAAGCGACACCTCGTCCGTGCCGTCCACGTCGAAGCAGTGGCCCATGTTCGCGAGGCCGAGACCGCCGTCCTGGCGGAAGATGCCGGAGAAGTGGAGGTCGGGGACGGAGAGGACGCCGTCGCGGTTCGCCTCCGGGAGGTAGGCGCCGAACGGCTGGCCCGAGCCGGGGAACGGCTTGGGCCGGTCCCGGTCCCACGCCGCCCAGTCGAGGTCGCTCCAGTAGGAGACGAGCGTGCCGGGCATCATGCGCCCCTTCGCGTCGCCCTTCTTCCAGTCCGCCCCGGCCCATGCGGCGAGGTCGCCGTTGCCCGTGCAGTCAATGTAGACCTTCGCCTTCACGGCCCACATGCCGCTCGGCGAGGCGCAGACGACGTACTGGATCGCGCCGCCCTCCGTGACGACGTCCGCCACGCGCGTGTAGAAACTGAACCCCGCGCCCGCCTCCGCCATCTCCGCGTCGTAGACGCGCTTGAAGGCCTCCAGGTCGTTCGCGTGTCCCTTGAGGCGCGCCTCCTTCTTCAGGCGCGCGCGCACCCGCGCCCCGAAGCCCGCGTCGAGCGTGCGCACGCCGTCGCTCGTCGTCATGAACACCATCACGCGCCCGGCGGTGGACATGCCGCCGAGGCAGGTGTGCCCCTCGGCGAGGAAGACCTTCGCGCCGTGGCGTGCCGCGCTCACGGCCGCCGCGACGCCGGCGGGGCCGCCCCCCGCCACGAAGACGTCCACCTCGTGCTTCACGGGCAGCGTGCGGGAATAGGCGACGCCGCCGACGGACGGGGCCGCCGAGGCGGAGGCGGAACGCGCGAACGGCGCGGTGAGCGCGGCGAGCGCCGCGCCCTTCACGAATGTCCTTCTGTCCATGCGGTTGCTCCTTTCGACGCCGAGATGCCCGTCAGTAGAAGTTCCCCATCGCGCGCAGCTTCGCGTAGCGCCGCTCGACGAGTTCGTCCACCGGCACGTCCACAAGTTCCCTCAACGCGGCGACGACGGCCTTCTTCACCGCCCGCGCCGTCGCGGCGTGGTCCTTCTGCGCCCCGCCCGCCGGCTCCTTCACGATCTCGTCGATGACGCCCAGCCTCTTCAGGTCGCCCGCCGTGATCTTGAGCGCCGCCGCCGCCTCGGGCGCCTTCGCGCCGTCGCGCCACAGGATGCCCGCGCAGCCCTCGGGGGAGATGACCGAATAGACGGCGTTCTCCAGCATGAGGATGCGGTCGCCGACGGCGATCGCGAGCGCGCCGCCCGAACCGCCCTCGCCCGTCACGACGACGACAATCGGCGTCTTCAGGCGGGAGAAGAATTCAAGGGACTTCGCGATCGCCTCGGCCTGGCCGCGCTCCTCCGCCTCCTTGCCCGGATAGGCGCCGGGCGTGTCGACGAACGAGACGATCGGCAGATGGAAGCGCGCCGCGAGCTGCGCAAGGCGCATCGCCTTGCGGTAGCCGTCCGGATTCGCCATGCCGAAGTTGGCCTCCATGTTCTCCTCGACGGACGCGCCCTTGTGGTGGCCCATCACGAGGCAGCGGAAGGCGTCGATCGTCCCGAACCCGCACACGAGGCCGCGGTCGTCGTTGACGAGGCGGTCGCCGTGCAGCTCCTCGAAGTCACCGCAGATGCCCGAGATGAAGTCGAAGATGTGCGGGCGCTTCGGGTCGCGCGCCAGCTTCACATGGTCCATCGCCGTCATGGTCTTCGCCCTTGTCGTCCCCATTGTCTTTTTCGTAGCCATGCCTTGTCCTTTCAACGCGAATTTCCGGCGAAACCGAAGAGGCGCAGCATCTTGGCGATGAACGCCTTGAGGTCCTTGCGCTCCACGATCTTGTCAATGAAGCCGTGGGCGAGCAGGTACTCGGCCGTCTGGAAGTCCGGCGGCAGCTTCTGGTGGATCGTGTTCTCGATCACGCGCCGCCCGGCGAAGCCGATGAGCGCCTTCGGCTCGGTGATATTGAGGTCGCCGAGCATCGCGAAGGACGCCGACACGCCGCCCGTCGTCGGGTCGGTCAGCACGCTGATGAACGGCAGACCCGCCTCCTTCACGCGGGCGATCGCCGCCGAGGTCTTCGCCATCTGCATGAGCGAAAGGATGCCCTCGTGCATGCGCGCACCGCCGGAGGCGGAGCAGATGATGAGCGGACGCCGTTCGGCGATCGCCTGCTCGCACGCGCGGGCGATGCGTTCGCCCGTGCCCGTTCCGAGCGAACCGCCCATGAACGAGAAGTCCATCACGCCGAGCATCACGGGAATGCCGTCGAGCGCCGCCGCGCCCATCACGATCGACTCCGTCTCACCGCTCTTGGCGATCACCGCGTCGATCTTCGCCTTGTAGGGGCCCGTCGCGTCGTGGAAGGCGAGGTGGTCCGAATAGCTCACCTCGCGGAACGCCTCGACGAACGAGCCCGCGTCCGCGAGCTGCGCGATGCGCGCCCGCGCGCCAAGCCGCCCGTGGTAGTTGCATTCCGGGCAGATGCAGTTGTTCGCCTTCCAGGCGTCCTTCGCGACGTAGCGCCGGCAGCGCGGGCAGATCTGCCACAGCGCCTTCGTCGGCGGGATCTTCGCCTTCTCGTCCTTCTTCTCAAACCATCCCATTTCCTTCAGTCCTCGATTCTCATGTTCATTCTAAACTTGGAACTTAAACGCAGATCGCAGATGCACGGCATCTGCGTTTCCTAAAAAAGTGCGATACGCCCCGCTTATTCCCACTCGATGGTGGCGCAGGGCTTCGGGCTCAGCTCATAACACACGCGGCAGACGCCGGGCACCTCGGCGAGGATGCGGTCCGTGATCCGCCGCAGGACGGGCCAGGGCACCTCCGGCACCTCGGCCGTCATCGCGTCCACCGTGTTCACGCAGCGGATGACGACGGGCCAGTCCCAGGCGCGCGCGTTGTGCTTCACGCCCGTCGCGCGCGTGTCGGGAATCACCGTGAAGTACTGCCAGATCCTGAGCCCCGCCTTCTCGATCTCCTCGCGGAGGATCGCGTCGGACGCGCGCAACGCCGCGAGACGGTCGCGCGTGATCGCGCCGAGGCACCGCACGCCGAGCCCCGGTCCCGGGAACGGCTGGCGGTAGACCATCTCCGGCGGCAGCCCCAGCTCCACGCCGCACGCGCGCACCTCGTCCTTGAAGAGCTGCAGCAGCGGTTCCACGAGCTTGAACTGGAGGTCCGGCGGCAGGCCGCCCACATTGTGGTGGCTCTTCACCATCTTCGCGGTCTTCGTGCCGCTCTCCACGATGTCGGGGTAGATCGTGCCCTGGCCGAGAAACGCGATGCCGTCGAGCTTGCGCGCCTCCTCCTCGAAGACGCGGATGAACTCGCTTCCGATGATCTTGCGCTTCGCCTCGGGGTCCGCCACGCCCGCGAGCTTGTCGAGGAAGCGGTCCGTGCAGTCGCAGTAGACGAGGTTCGCGCCCAGATGCGCGCCGAACACCTTGCAGACCAGCTCGCTCTCGTCCTTCCGCATGAGGCCGTGGTTGACGTGGACGCACGTGAGCTGCTTTCCAATGGCCTTGACGAGGAGCGCCGCGACGACGGACGAGTCGACGCCGCCGGAGAGCGCGAGCAGCACCTTGCCCTTCCCGACCTGCGCCCGCACGCGCTCGATCTGGTCGGCGATGAAGTTCTTCATGTTCCAGTTGGCCTCGGCATGGCACGTCTCGAACAGCCATTTCCGCAGCCACGCCTCGTCCGGCATCGCCGGAAGGTTCTCGCACTTCGCCGCGGGATGGTCGATCGCGAAGACGGGGAGGCCGAGGTCGTAGAGCGCCGGATCGACGTCCACGTCCACACCGTCCACACAGCGATTCTCGCCGCCGAAGAGCACGATGCCCTTCACGTTCGGCAGCGCCCTGAGCTGCGCGGGCGTGATGTCGTGGGGGTGGATCTCCGAGTAGACGCCCAGCGCGCGGATGGCGCGGGCCAGCACGGTGTTCTGCGTCGACCCGAGGTCGAGAACGACGATCATGTCCTGTTTCATAGTCTGAACGGCGGCCTTTCGTTGAAATGATTGCGTATAGTCTACCATAAAAAGACGCCACGCGCCGCCGTCCCGGCGGGACGGGCGGGGACCCGCCCTCGGCGCGGGACGTCCGAGCGGGCCCGGCGCGCGAAGTACCCGCGCCGCCCTCGGCGCGGGGCGTCCGAGCGGGCCCGGCGTCCGAGACGGGATGCCCCAGTGAGGTCCGCCTAGCGGAAGATGAGGAGCGTGCCGCGCGGAAGGACGCTGTACTCGTAGCAGCCCACGTCCACGCGCCCCACGCCGTCCCGGAGGAAGACGCGCGGGTTGCCCGCGAGGTCGCAGACCCCGTCGTCCCAGTCGAGGGCCGCGCCCGCGTTTCGCGCCGGCGAGGCGGGGGCGAGCGCGTAGGAGTTCCGTGCGTCGAAGTCGGGATGCGCCGGGTCGAGGAAGAGCTTCGCCGTCTCGCGCACGCAGTCCGTGTCGTGGATCGTATAGGTTTTTCCCCACCCGGGATGCGCCTTGTAGACGCAGTTCGTGAGGTAGTAGTGACCGTACCCGGCGATGTCCCAGGCTTTCCCGCCGTTGTGGTAGTTGCCCTTGAAGATGCAGTTGACGGCCGATGCGCCCACGGCGAAGAGCTGCCCGTCCGTGCCCCAGTTGTTCGAGACGACCGTGCAGTTCACGAGACGGGACTCATAGAAGAGATACTGCGCGGCGATGCCCGTGACGAGGCAATTCGTCCACGCCCCGCCTGCAAACAGATTCCCTGGGCGGTAGAGGCCGTTTCCGACGATGCGGCAGCGCACGGCCGACAAGATGACGGACGCTGGATTGCAGCGCAGGAACGAGCAGTCCTCGAAGTGGCATCCCGTCGCCGCCACCCGTCCGGCTTCGTTCGTCGCGCAACCGCAGTCGACGAATGCGACGCGCGCGAGCCGGTGCCCCGCGTCCGACCCCACGCCCGCGGCCGAGGCGATGGCGAAGGAGTGGCAGTTCGAGACGACGCAGTCGACGAGCGCCGCGTTGAACGCCGCGCCGCCCCGCCTGAGGGTCCAGCAGCCCGTGAACGTGCAGTTCGACACGACGGCACACTTCACCACGCCGCCGCCGTCGTTCGTCGCGCAGTTGCCGACGAAGTCGCATGCGGACACGGTCGGCTGCTGCCACGCGCCGTCATTGCCCGAAACCGCCCCGCCGTCCACGGCCGCGTTGTTCGTGAACGCGCAGTCCACAATCTGCGCGAGGTTGGTGGACGCGGCGACCGCGCCGCCGCGCGTACGCGACTGGTTCCCCACGAAGACGCAGTTCGTGACGAAGCGCGGGTAGAGGAGCGCGCCGCCCATCCCGGCAGTGGCGCCCGTGCCGGTCGAACGGTTTCCGACGAAGCGGCTGTTCCTGACGCGCAGCCCCTGCTTCCCCCACTCCGCCCCGAAGGCACCGCCCTGCGAAGCCGTGTTGCTGACGCAGAGGCAGTCCACCGCCCAATAGTCCCCACCGTAGTTGCAGCCGCCCGTCCCCGCCGTGTTCCCGACGAAGACGCACCGCTGGATCTCCGAGCCGTTGCGGAGCGCGCCGCCGTTGTCAACGGCGGAATTGCACTCGAAGAGGCTGTCCTGCGCCCGCGCCGCCAGGACCGCGCCACCCTCCTTCGCGACGTTGTTCGTGAAGTAGCAGTCGTAGAGGTTGAGCTCGTGTCCGCCGCCACCCTGCCCCAGGGCCCTGTTGTTTCGGAACACGCAGTTCGAGACGGCCGCGTACGTCCCGTTGTACCAGCCATGCTGGATGCCCGCTCCGGCGCCGTCGGCCAGCTTTGCGTTCATGTTCGTGCCGTTCTGGATCGTGAGGTGGTGGAAGCGGACGCCCGTCAGCGCGGGGAGAAGGTTGAAGACGGACCGCGCGTACTTCGCGTCCAGCACCACCTTCGCGTTGCGGTCCGCCGTCTCGCGCCAGCTCGTCGGATCCGTTCCCTCGACGACCACGTTCGCCCGCTGGATCGACAGGCAGCCCTTCTCGTCCATCGCGCAGCCGGAGACGTCATAGTACCCCGGCGCGATCCGCACGACGGTATCCGCGTCGCCGCCGTTGACGGCCGCAAGCGCCGCGACCAGCTGCTCGACCGTCGCGACCTCGTGCGCGCCCAGCAGGCTCGCAGCCATGCCGAACACGCACACCCAGGCCAGAACCCTCGCCCCGCTCGCACGTCTCATACCAGACCCTCCTTGGCACGCACGTTTCCAGATGTGGAACCTTGCCAATGCGTAGTTGAAGTTTAGCGGATTCCCACGCGCGTGTCCAGTGCAAATCGAAGCCCATGCAGCAACGCATCGCGCCGGGCCGTCACGAAGTACCCGCGCCGCCCCGGCGCGCCGCGCCAACGCAAACGCCATCGGAAACGCCCACGTGTACGCGGGCCGCCGGGACGTCGGCCCCTACCACGTACGCACACATGGCGCCGGCCCCTACCGCGCGCC
>URIT01000046.1 GCA_900547945.1 uncultured bacterium | reverse complement strand
CCTCCAGGATGGCCCGCTCGACGGGCCCGTACTTCGCGAGCCACGCCGCCAGCTCCCCGGAGGGGGAGCGGCGGGACGGCGCGGCGGGGCCGGGGGGAACGGTGGGGCCGGATGGAAAGACTTTCTTGGACATGCGGGAATGATAGCAGAAGGCGGATCTGGACGCAATGAGATTATGGGGCGGAAAACAATATCTCTCGCATACGTCATCCCCCTGCGCCGTGAAAATGCGTGAAAATGCGCGCATCTTCGCATTGACATTCGCGGGCCGATAGAGGATAATCTGAAACCAATCAAATTGACGGGATTCCCGAGAGGCAGAAAGCATGGCTGAAGAACACACCGAGAAGGACGCCGGTGCGCTTGATCTGAGCGCGCTCGGTTCGTTCGATTTCACACCCGCCTGGGCAAAGGGCAAGCCGGACGATGCGGCGAAGTTCGCGCGTTTCGAGGCGCGTGAGGAGACGCCCGCGCGCGGCGAGCGGCCTCGCTTCGGCCAAGGTGGTCCGCGCCGCGACGACCGGGGACCGCGTCCGGGAGGCCCTCGCCGTGACGAGCGTGGTCCGCGCCGCGACGACCGGGGTCCGCGCGGCGGTTTTGGCGGTCCGCGTGACGATCGGGGTCCGCGCGGCGGTTTTGGCGGTCCTCGCCGCGAGGACCGTCCGCCGCGCGAGTTCGTGAAGCCGCTGGACGTCGACGTGCGCATCCTGCCGGGGCAGAAGCAGCTTGGTGAATTCATCCGCCGCATCCAGAGCGCCCCGTTCATGGCCTACCCGCTCAAGCAGCTTGCCTACTTCTTCCTGGAGCATCTGGAGGCGTGCGTGCTGCGCGTCGCCCCGAAGAAGGGGGCTGCCGAGCCGGTCGTCTTCCATCAGTGCAAGGCGTGCGGCGCCGTCGCGTTCTCCGAGGAGGAGCTGATGGCGCACGTGGTGGCGGCGCACCTCGGCGACTACTACGTGTGCGAGGAGGTCGCGTGCGAGGCGCCGAAGGGCGCGTTCACGTGCGTGGCGAAATGCGGGCTGAGCGGTGAGCTGCTGGGGCCGCCGAACCTGCACGGCTACGACGCCCGCGTGCGCGAGATGGTGCGCACGCGCTTCCCGAACATGAGCGAGGAGGCGTACCGGGCCCGCATCGAGATGGTGCGCGACGCCGAGACGGTGGAGGCCTGGCGCGCGTCCGCCACGAAGAAGACGATCTACCGCCGCAAGGAAACGCAGCCCCAGGCCCCCGCGTCGGCGGCGGACGAGGGCGAGGCCGCCGCGCCGGTCGCGCCCGCCATCGAGCGCGAGGCGGCCGAACTGGAGTTCCGTCGCACGATCGCGCCGTCGCTCCTGTCGTCGCCGAAGACGGTGGACCTCGCGGCGGACCTCGCGCTCAAGTCGTCCAACCGCGCGTTCGTCTTTGCCTGCCGCGATGCGCTCGCGAGGGAAAAGCGCTTCCCCGCGTCGCTCTTCTATGCGTTGCGCGGCGCGTTCCACCACCGCAAGCTGCAGTTCTTCCGTGCGAACGATCCGCGCGGACCCGAGTTCGTGATCGCCGTGAAGCCCGCGCCCCTGGACCTCGCGCACGCGATTCCCGAACTTGCCGAGCTTGTGACGTACGTCGAAGCACATCCCGACCAGGCGCCCGGCGCCGTCGTCGCCGCGCTCGCCGCCGGGGACGCCGTGAAGGGGCAGAACGTCAAGGCGCACATCATGTGGCTTCTCGAAAAGGGCCACCTCGTGTGCTACGCGAACGGCGGGGGCCTCGTGCCGCCGGCCGAACACCCGCGTTGGCGTCCGCAGCCGCGCAAACAGCCGCCCGCGCCGCCGAAGGCCGAGCCGCCCAAGGCCGAACCGTCCAAGGCCGAGGAGAAGAAGCAGGAACCCGTCCCGGAGGCCCCTGCCGTCGAAACGGCGGCGGAAGTCCCTGCCCCGGAGCCGCCCCCGCCCGAGACGCCTGTTTCCGAGAGTCCCGCCGGGGATGCGCCCGCGACCCCCTGACCCTCCAACCCCTTGTTTAACCGTTTAACAATCTAACCATATTAATTACTTACTTGTCATTCCATGAGACTGCCCATTAGTTGGTTGAACGAATTCGTCGACGTGTCGGACATCCCCGTGACGGAGCTGGCCGAGCGCCTGACGCGCAGTGGTCTGCAGGTCGAGGCGATCGAGACGAGTGGTCCCGCGCCCCTGAGCGACTTCTTCGTCGTGGGTGAAGTGCTCACGTGCGAGGTGATCGAGGGGACGCACCTCCACAAGACGACCGTTTCGGACGGCACGGCGACGGTGCAGGTCGTGTGCGGCGCGCCGAACTGCCGCGCGGGCCTGAAGAGCGTCCTCGCGAAGATCGGCGCGGTCGTGCCGGACGGCGGCTTCAAGATCAAGAAGGGCAAACTGCGCGGCGTTGAATCCCTCGGCATGCTCTGCAGTTCGAAGGAGCTTGCGCTCGCGGGCGGCACGCACGAGGGCATCATCGAGTTGCCGGCGGATGCGCCGGTGGGCGCGTTCGCGCGCGACGTGCTGGGCGGCGAGAAGCCGGAGACGGTGTTCGAGATCGAGGTGACGTGGAACCGTCCGGACGCCCTGAGCGTGATGGGCCTTGCGCGCGAGTTCAGCGCGGTGCTCGGGCGGCCGATGAAGATGCCGGCGGTCGATTTCACCGAGAGCGACGTGGACGTGCATGACGAGGTGAAGGTGGAGGTGCGCGATCCCGTCCGCTGCCCGCGCTACACGGCGCGCGTCGTGACGCAGGTGAAGGACGGCCCCTCCCCCGCGTTCATGGCGAAGCGCCTGGAGGCATGCGGCGTACGCTCGCTCGGCCTCCTCGTGGACGTGACGAACTACGTGATGCTCGAATGCGGGCAGCCGATGCACGCCTTCGACTACAAGACGCTCGCGGGCGGCAGGATCGTGGTGCGCGACGCGGCGCCGGGCGAGACGATCAAGACGCTGGACGGCGTGGTGCGTACCCTGGACGACCAGATGCTCGTCATCGCGGATGCCGAGAAGCCCAGCGCCGTCGCAGGCGTGATGGGCGGCGAGGGGAGCGAGATCGCCCCCGGGACGACGCGCGTCCTCATCGAAAGCGCGCTCTTCCAGCCCGAATCGACGAAGCGCACCGCGACGAAGCTCGGCCTCGCGACCGAGTCGAGCTACCGCTACATCCGGGGGGTGGACAAGGATCTCGCCGACTGGGCGAGCCGCCGCGCGTGCCATCTGCTGCAGAAATACGGAGAGGCCGTCGTCGCGAAGGGCGTCGTGGACGCCGACGCGCGCGTCCAGCCGCTGAATGCGGACGTGGCGCTCGACTTCGAACGGGCGCGGCGGCTGATCGGAATTCCCGTTGAGAACGAGCGCATGGTGGAACTGCTCGCGAGCCTGGGCCTCACGCCCCGCGAGGAGGGGCCCTACGCGGGGAAGGCGTCGGTCGCCTTCGGCATTCCGAGCTGGCGGTGGGACCTTTCCGTGGAGGCGGACCTCGTGGAGGAGGTCGCGCGGCTCTACGGCCTCGACAACATCCCCGACACGATGCCGTCCGCTCCCAGCGTCTCGCCGCTTTCCGACGCCCCCTTCCGCGCGAAGGAGAAGGTGCGCGCGACGTGCCTCGCGCTCGGCTTCACCGAGGCGATGCACTATTCGTTCCTCTCGGCGGGTGAACTCGATGCGTTCGACGGTCGCGCGGAGGTGCGCGCGGCGCGGCTCGCGTTGCCGGACCCCGTGAGCGCCGAGTACGGCGTGCTGCGCGATTCGCTGCTGCCGCAGTTGATGGGTTCGCTCGGACGCAACGCGACGCGCCAGGTCGAGCAGGCCGAACTCTTCGAGATCGGACGGGTCTTCGGGCGGAACAAGGAAGGGCAGCCGTTCGAGGCCGACCGCCTCGCGCTCGGCTTCACGGGGCCCGTCGGACGCGGCGCGCTCGATACGCGCCGTGCCGTGACCGTGGAGGAGGCGCTGCTCTGGATGAAGGGCGCCGTGGCGCGCCTCGCGGAGACGTTGCACGTCGCGCGGCTGGAGTTCCGTCCGGCTGAGCATCCGGCCTTCGCGGCGGCGCTGGACGTGCGCGCCTACGGGCGTCCGTTCGGCGTGTTGGGCGTCCTCTCCGCGAAGCTGCGCCATCCGTTCCGCCTCACCACGCAGATGGCCCTCGCCGAACTCGACCTGGAGCCGCTGACGCGCCGCTTCGACGCGGTGGGCAAGGTGACGCCGGTTCCGGCGTTCCCGATGGTCAAGCGCGACATCGCGTTCGTGGCCGGAAGTGGGGTGACGCACGAGGCGGTGGAGAAATGCATCCGCAAGGCGGCGCCGCCGGAATTGACTGCCGTGACGCTTTTTGATATCTTTACGTCCAAGGACATCGGCAAGGGGCGGCGCTCCTTCGCGTATTCGCTGGCGTTCAGGTCCGCCGACCGCACGCTGACGGACGACGAGGTGAACCGCGCGTTCGCGAAGATCGTGGAGGCGCTCAGGGCGTCGCTCGGGGTCGAGGTCCGGGACAACTGATTTCACATCGTGGGCCCTGGTTTGCACGCGGACTTGGCAGCGTATTTCTCTGACCTTCGTTTTTGGACGGGAGCCTAAAGCGCGCGGCATGCGTGCCGTGCGTGGGGGCACCCACTTGGAACATGAGGTTCCAGGGATTCTGTGCTACGGCAAACCGGGGTTCTTTATCCGGCGGCGCTGGCGATGGACGGCAGGCGGTTGGAAGGACATTTGGGACGAAAGGACGAGAAGGAAGATGAGAAAGTCGATGATGCTGGCGCTGGTGGCGCTGACGGCCGTCGTGGCGGCGGCGTCGGGGTTTGAGCCGGTGCCCGAGGCCGCGCGCACCGCCCTGCGGGGGACGCGCGGCAAGCCGTTCACCGCCGGGCTCCTGTTCTGCGACGGCGCCTGCGTGAAGCCGCCGTACCGCGTGGCGCGCTACGGAACGGCGATCTTCGTGAACGACCGCCAGGTGACGGGGCAGATCGTCCCGTGGCGCGCGTTCCTCGCGACGCAGGAGGGTTACGTGGCGCCCGTGGCGGAGAAGCCGGCGGCGGTGGAGGCGAAGAAGCCCAAGGCGGTTGCGGACGACCTCTTCGACGACGCGCCCGCGCAGCCCGCCCCCGCCGCGAAGCCGTCTGCCCCCGCCGCCGAGGAGGCCCCTGTGGCGTTCCGGGCGAATGCGAAGAGCGCGGCGCTCGTGAAGAAGGTCAACGCGGTGCGCGTGGAGATCCAGCGCAAGCTGAAGGACGGCTACATCTGCTTTTACGGCGCGCGCTATCCCCGCGTCTTCGTCGGGCCGCGCGTCGCGAAGGAACTGCTGGCCGTGCTGCCGGAGGCGATCAGCGACGCGCCCGACGGGGCGGCCCTCGAGGCGGCGATGCGCGCGAAGGGGTTCGCGTTCATGGGGCGCGAGCTGTGCGAGGACCTGGTGCGGCACCGGGCCGACTATCCGAAGATCCTCGAACGCCGCCGTGCGCTGGAGGAGGAGGAGGCGCTGCGGCGCATGATGGAGCGTGCGCGGGAGGGCGCGCGATGAGCGGAAAACCGGGGCGCCTGGCGGAGGCGGTCGCCACGCTGGAGCGCCCGGCGCAGGTTGAGCAATTCCTGCGCGAGCTGCTCACGCCGGGCGAACTCCACGATCTTGCGCTCCGGTGGGAACTCGTGGAACTGCTTGCGGCAGGCGTGCCGCAGCGCCAGATCGCGGCAAGGCTCGGGGTGTCGCTCTGCAAGATCACGCGCGGGGCGAAGATTCTGAAGAAACGGCGGGGCGTCGTGGCCGCGCTTGTGGCACCGAAGCCCGTGCCGGAGGAAAGGCCGAAGGCCGCGTCTGCGAAGAAGGTGGTGAAGAAGCATGGAACTCGCGTCGCCCGCAAACCCTAAGATCAAATACGTCGTCAGGCTGCGCAGCTGCGCGGTGCGCGAGGAGACGGGGGAGATGATCGTGGAGGGATTCCGCGAATGCCGCCGCGCGCTCGACAACGGCTACCGCCCCCACGCGATCTTCTTCTGCCCGGACCTCTGGCTGAAGAACGAGAACGAGGTGGCGCTCGTGGCGGACTGCGCGGCGCGCGGCGCGGAGACGTTTTCCTGCTCGAAGGCGGCGTTCCTGAAGATGGCCTACAAGGACCGTCCGGACGGCCTCCTGATGGTGGGGCCGCACGTGACGAAGCGCCTCAAGGACCTGAAGTTGCCGCCGAACGCGCTCGTGATCGTGACGGAGTCCATCGAGAAGCCCGGCAACCTCGGGACGATCCTCCGAAGCGCCGACGCCGCCGGGGCGAGCGCCGTCATCGTCTGCGACCGCACGACGGACGTCCACAACCCGAACGTCGTGCGCGCCTCCACGGGCACGATGTTCTCGGTCCCCATCGTGGAGGCGACGAGCGCGGACGCCCGTGCGTGGCTGAAGGCGCGCGGCTTCAAGATCCTCGCCGCCACGCCGCACGCGGAAAAGCTCCACTTCGAGGTGGACCTCACCGGGAACGTCGCGCTCGCCGTCGGTGCCGAGCAGTACGGCCTCACGGCGCAGTGGATGGACCATGCGGACCTCCGCGTGCGCATCCCGATGCTGGGCCTCGCGGATTCGCTCAACGTGAGCGCCGCGACGACGATCCTCGTCTACGAGGCCGTGCGCCAGCGCATCGCGGCGGGCATCGACCGGGTGCCCGCCTTCGAGCCCTGGCACGGCGAAGGCAAGCACGACCACTAGGCCGTCTTCGCGGCGAGCAGGTTGGCGGCGAGGGCTTCCAGTCTGCGGCGCGTCCGGCCCGCGAACCAGGGGATTGAAAGCGGCGCGGAGAGGATGACCGAGGCCGTCTCGTCGCGGAGGACGTCCCAGGTCTGCCGCAGGTCGTCCTGCCGCCCCACCGCCGTCTCGCGCCGGTAGACGTCGGCATAGATGTCGTCGACCGCGCCCGCGAGGCGCTTGCGGAGCAGATGCCGGCAGAGGCGGTTGAACTGGAAGGCCGCGTAGAGGACGAGGCCGCCCGTCAGCGCGCCCGCCGTGCCGGAGACCCAGCTGCCCGCCGTCGTCAGGCGGAGGCAGGCGAAGCCCGTCGCGCACCCGGCGGCGGCGGCCACGAGAAGCCCCGTGCCGAGCGTCTGGAGGGCGGCCTTCCGCAGACGTCGCGCGGCCTCGCCGACGACGGCCATGCGGATCGCGAGGCCGGTGAAGTCGGAGTAGGCGGCCGCGCGGATGGCATCGGCCCGGCGGGAGGGGCCGTTCGAGAGAATCGCCTGGAACTCGGCCCGGTGGCGGTCGAAATCCGAGAAGTCCATGCCCGGTCGCGCGGGGGTGCGCGCGGGCCCCGTGTACATCGTGTAGATCTTCGGAAGGTCCTTCGTGTGCAGCACGCGCGCGAGGTTCCAGCAAACCGTGCCGTAGGTGCGGGCGAAGTCGTAGAGGCTCGCGAACATGTCGCACTTGTTGAGGAGTACGCGCACCTTGAATTCGAGCCCGCGCAGGGAACGCGCGAAGACGTCCATCGTCTCGCCCGTCGTCCCAGGCTTGTCGGGGTCGAAGAGGAAGAAGACGGTGTCGGCGCGCTCCGCGAACTGCCGGACGGCGCCGTGGAAGTCGTAGTCGCGCGCGACGGTGCCCTGGGCGGCGTCGATCATGCCGGGGCTGTCGATGAAGACGAGCTGCTTCAGGGGCGCGAGCGGACGCACCTTGACCTTGAGGTGCTGGAGGAACATCGGTCCCAGCGTCTGGAGCGTCTGGAACTCCCCTGGGAGGCGCATGAGCGCGGCGGGGCCGCAGACGTCCTCCTCCCGCTCGCCGTAGAGGATCACGGTGAAGCCGTCGTCCGTGGGCGCGACGCCCGTGTCCTGCACGTCGCCGCCCAGCACCCAGTTGACGAGCGAGGACTTCCCCGACGAGTGGTTGCCCAGAAAGAGCGCGCACGGGGCGCCGCCCACCGTGACGGTGGGCCGGGAGAACGTGTAGTAGAAACGCTGCGCTAGCGGCGCGTACCGTCGGTAGGCGTCCTGAATGGTTTCCTCGAATTTCATCGACGCCATTCTATCCATTCCGCAGGGACCTGTCAATCCGGTTCTGGGGTTCCGGGGGGCTTTACAGGTGTCGGCGAACAGGAGGCATGAACACACGGGAGGGCCGCAGCTTGCTGCGGCCGAACGGGACGCGGACGCGACAAGCGCGTCCCTCCCGGGGAGGGCCTCGTTCCCGCGCGGACGCGGCGTTGCACGGCCTCTTGACAGGCGGAGGGTACATGATACACTTGCTTGAAAATTCTGCAAACAAGGTTCTCGAACGAAAGGAAAAAGAGGCGTATGGGCAAGATGACGGTGGCGCTTGGCGTGCTGGCGATGGGCGTTCTCGCGGGGACGGCGGACGAACCCGTGCGCGGGCGCGTGGCCGGGATGTACTGCCTGAACAAGGAGGCCAGCCCGGCGCCGGCATTTCCGTTCCGCGCCCAGTGGCAGCTGAACACCTACGCGGATTCATCCAACACGACTTCAAAATCCGATGCCGTGCCGGATACGTCGCGGCTGTCGACGGAAGATCTGGCGAGCCTGCCCACCAACGCCTTTGTCCGCACGGGGTACGTACATCCCGGCGAAAAGCGCAGCCCGGACGAGTTCGTGTTCCCGAACCTCACGCCGGGTGCGGTCTACCGGATGGACGTCTACGTGAACGAGCCGTGGCACGAGAAGGGTGGCGCGCGGTCCCAGAAGGTCCGCGTCAACGGCGTGAACCTGAAGGACGCGGAAGGACAGGATATCGTGCTGTCGCCGTTCGTCGTCGCGGGCGGAAAGGGGATTGTCGGAAAAGTCTCGTTCGACGTGTCCGCCGGGACGGACGGAAAGATTTCGCTGGCGTTTCCGAGGGTGATGGACCAGTCCGCCCTGAACGTCGTGACGCTGGCGGGGACGAACCGGCCCGGCGCGGTTACGTGGCAGGACTTTGTGGTGGGCGCGGAGGGGCCGTCGCTTGTGTGGCGGCCCACGCGGGACACGCTGGCCTACTACGTCGAGCGGCAGACGGGCGCGAACGACGCGACGTGGGAGACCGTGGCGGCGACGGTGGAGACGAACGCCGCCGTGGTGGTGGACGCGGCGGCGGAGACGCGCTTCCGCGTCGTGTCGTCCAACGGACTCGGCACGGCGACGGGTCCGGTGGCCACGTACGGTGTGGCGCGGCGCATGCGGTACGCGGTCAACGTGGGCGGAACGGAACCCTGCGCGTGGTTCGTCCCGGCGCGCGCGGCGCTGGCCTCGAATTTCGAGGCGACGTCGTACAACGGAACGCTGTACGGCATGGACGGACGCTATGTAACGGCGGCGGGCATCTACCGCACGCTGGGGACGACCAAGGCGCTGGACTTCGCGTTCTCGAACCTCACGGCGAACGCGGTCTACACGTTCCGTACGCACGTGGTGGAGACGGACTGGGATGCGGCGAAGGACGGAAAGACGCGCCCGATCGACATCGCGACGAACGGGACCCACATGACGACGTGGGATGCCCTGGCGGCCGCCGGACGGCGGCGCGGCGGCGTGGCGTACCGGGACCTCGCGGCGGCGGCGGACGAACATGGCACGCTGGCGGTGTCGTTCGCGCGGAACGCCGCCTCGTCCTATCCGTATGGCATTACGGTCTGCGCGCTGGAGGTGTTCGCGCGGGACGATGAGCCGTTCGAGGCGGTACCGCCCGCGCCCGTCCTGACGGCGTTCACGGAGGGCGTGCGCATCGTGCCCGAAACGCGCCATGCGCAGAACACGTACACGATCCAGTATCTGGACACGGCGGCGGAGCCGGATGCGGCGACGGACGGGACGGTTCTTGCGCGGGGCGTGCCCGTGACGGGTTTCATGGACTTCGCGGTTCCGGCGGACGGGAGCCGGTGGTACCGCGTGCGTGCGGAGGCCGGGGAGCAGGTCGGCGCGTGGTCGCCGTGGCTGCGCGGCGCACGCGGGGACCGTTCCCTCGCGGCGCCCCTGCGCGTCAACTTCACGGAGAAGTACGCCGACCAGACGCCGGAGGGCTGGGTGAACGACGCGCCCTACCGCACGGGTCACACGGAGGGCTTTGAGCAGTCGCCCGACCAGACCTCCGCGTTCATGGTCAAGCAGGGCGCCGTGCCGGACCAGGCGCCGGACCTCATCTACCAGACGGGCATCTTCGCCCGAGAGGGGCAGACCGATAAGCAGACGTACCGGTTCTTCTTCCCCGGCTTCGATGCCGCGCAGACGTATCGCCTGCGTCTGCACCTGCTGGAGAACTGGACGGGTGCCAACATCGGCACGCGCGTCTTCTCCGTGGCCGTCAACCGCAGCATCCCTGCCGCGCTAAAGGGCATCGACGTGCTCAAGCTGGCCGGAGGCGAGTTCTACCGTCCCGTGGTGGTGGAGGACGTGGTGCGTCCCGCGCTGGACGGCTCCATTCGCCTCGACGTGGTGCGGGGCAATGAGAATCCCACGCTCCGGGGCGCCGAGTTCATTCCCGTGGACACGGCCGGCGTCGCATCCGGCACGGGGCGCGTGGCCTTTACGCGCGCGGCGGACGACAAGCCCGCCGGGAACGCCGAGGAGACGTTCGTGGCGGAGCGGGCGTGCGATCCGCTTGCGTGGAAGTGGACGGCGGCGGACGTGCCGGCCGAGGCGGGCGAGCGTCCGCGCCTTCTGGCGCGGGGACGCCTCTACGTGCCGATGACGGAGACCTACACGGCCGCGACGACGGCGGAGGGCATGCTCAACCTGTGGGTGGACGGGGAAGGGTGGTCTGCCAACGTACCGCAGACGCTCGCCGCCGGACCGCACGACGTGTACGTGGAATACCTGCCGACAAGCCGGGCGGCGTGCGCGGCGCAGGTCGTCTGGAAGTCCGCATCGGGGTTGGAGCCGCAATCCCTCCAGGATGCGGGGGCGCTCACGTACCCGGACGGCTGGCGCTTCATCCAGATCGGCTCCGCGCCGGGTGCCGCGTTCGTGCGCGGCACGGCGGAGGGACGGTGGCGCATGGCCGCCTCCGGGGGCGACATGTGGGGCGGGTCGGACAGCGGGACGTTCCTCTACCGCGCGGCCGGGAAGGCGCCGTTCGAATGCTCGTTCCGCGTGACGGGCGTCGGCGGGGCGGTGGCGGGGCATACGCGCGTGGGCGTGATGGTGCGTTCCTCCCTCAAGGCGGCGGATGCGTCCGGCTTCGTGTTCTACGCGGGCTTGAACGGCGCGAACAGGCTGTGCGGCTACGGCGACGTGACGCTGGGGGATGCCTTCAACATCGTCTCGCTCTTCGGCGTGGAAGCGGCAGACCACGGCCTTGGCTCGCTCGGCAACCCGCCGTTCACGGTACGCGCCACGCGCGAACGGCTGGAGGCGGGCAACGACCGTTTCGTCCTGTCGTTCATGTCGGACGACGGTTCGTACGTCTACGCGCGGACGCAGGAGCTTGCGCGCGCGGCGAACGTCTACGTGGGACCGCTCGCGATGGCGCACTACACGGTCGCGCCCCGGCTCGTCCAGTACGAGTTCGACAGCCTGTCGTTCGAGGACACAACGCCCCAGGGCCTCTTCCTGCTCATCCGCTGAAGGGGGCCAGGCGGGAATTTGTGGTAGAATGTCCGGCCTTTGACATGAAGACCGACACCACAGCCACGGCGCGGCGGTTCGCGCGCCACTTCGCCACCTATCCGGACGAGGCCGTCGTCCAGCGCCAGACGGCCGATGCGCTCGTGGAGGCCCTGCGCGCGGAAGCCGCCCGCCCGTCCTTCCCGCGCGTCGTCGAGCTGGGCTGCGGGACGGGCTTCCTCACGCGGGCGTTCCTGCGGACGTTTGCGTGCGACGCGCTGTTGCTCGTGGATCTTGTCGAGACGTGTGCGGACTTCTTTGCGGATCTGCCGCAGGCGACGTTCCGGCGCGCGGACCTGGATGCGCTGGAGGCTCTGCCGCCCGCCGACCTTGTCCTTTCCGCGTCCTGCCTCCAGTGGCTGCGCGACCCGGCGCGGCTCTTCCGCGTGGTCGCCGCCGCGCTGCCGAAGGGCGGGCTCTTCGCCGCCGCGACCTTCTCGGCGGGTAACCTCGTCGAGTTGGAGCGATGCGGCGGACAGCCGCTCGCGTGCCCGACGGACGCACGCTGGCGGGCGATGCTGGAGGCGGGCGGGTTCGCGGTGCGGCGTTTCGAGGCCCGGTCGGTGCGCCTCTCCTTCCCGTCGGCGCTCGACGCGCTGCGGCACCTCAAGCGGACGGGCGTGCTGACGCCCGCGCTGGGCGGGTATCGGGAGACGCGGCGCTTCCTCGCGCGCTACGAGGCGCTGCGGGATGCGCAGGGCGTGCCGCTCACCTACAGGCCGGTCTTCTGGGTCGCCGCGAGGGTGTAGTCGCGGCAGACGAGGGAGGGATAGAGGTCGTCGCGGCGGTCGGAACGGAGGGGGAAGGCGGCGCGGACCTCCCGGACGCGCCGGGGGTCGAGGTCGCAGAGGATGAGTTCGTCCGGCGTGGGGGGCGTGAGGCGCCGCCCTGTCGGGTCGAAGACGACCGAGCTGGGGGCGTAGGCGATGCCGCCGCCCGAGCCGGCGCGGTTGACGCCAACGAGGTAGCACTGCGTTTCAAGGGCGCGGGCGCGGAGAAGGGTGTACCAGTTCTCGATGCGGTCCGCCGGCCAGTTCCCGATGACGAGGAGGACGTCGGCGGTGCGCGCGGCGATCTGGAAGACCTCGGGGAAGCGGAGGTCGTAGCAGATGAGACCGCCGAGCGTGAAGCCCTCGAACGCGGTCGTGAAGAGGTCCGCGCCGCGCGAATAGGCGCGCGTCTCGCCGCCGAAGGAGTAGGAGTGGAGCTTCGCGTAGTCGAGAAGGACGGTGCCGTTGCGGACGACGACGAGGCGGTTCTGCGGGGCGTCCGGTTCGGCGGTGCGGATGCAGCCGAAGGCGAGGCCGAGGGGGAGACGGCGGGAGAGGGCGCGGAAGAAGTCGAGCTGCGGGGCGGCGCCGGGCGCGTCGGCGAAGGCGCGCGGGCGGGGCGTGAAGCCCGTGAGCGTGAATTCGGGGAAGACGACGAGCGCGGCCCCGGCCCGTGCGGCGTCCTCGGCGAGGCGCGCACAGGCGCGCATGTTCGCGGCGGGGTCTTCCCAGGCGGTCTCCTGTTGCGTCAAGGCGATTTTCATGAGGGCGCACATTATACCATACCTGATTTCCGGAAGGTGCCCATGGTCATGCCGAACCGCCTCTTGAAGAGGACCTTGAGGTAGGTGGTGTTGGGATAGCCACACGCGAGCGAGACGTTGCGGATGGAGCGCGTCGTCGTGGAGAGCATCTTCTTGACCGCGTCGAGCTTGGCGCGCGTGATTGTTTCGTTGATTGTCTCGCCCTGGTACTCGTGGAAGCGCAGATCGGCGAGCCGCCGCGAAATGCCGAGGTCGTTGACGACATCGGCGACCGTGATCCCCTTGACGGCGTTCTGGTGGATGAAGTCGAGCGCACGGGCGATGAGGTGCGCGGCCGGCGCGGCGCTCGCCGTCGATTCGCGCTCCACGAGCTTCAGGGGACGCGCGAGGAACGGCATGGCGGGCTTCCGGGCCATGAGTTTGCCGAGTTCGCGGGCCGCGACGAACCCCAACATCTCGTGGTTGGGCATGATGCTGGTCAGGGGCGGGGTGGCCGATTCGTCGAGGAGTTCGTCGTTGTCGACGCCCAGGAGGGCGAGCTGTTTCGGGACCCTGATCCGCGCCTCCTGGCAGATCTGCAGGACCTGGGTCGCGCGCGTGTCCCAGGCAGCCATGAGGGCGCAGGGCTTTGGAAGGGAGGTCAGCCAGTCCCGGAGGGCGGCCAGGTCGGCGGGGGAGCCGGCCTGGCCCGGCGAGGCGAAGATATGCGGCACGACGCCGTGGGCGGCGAGCTCGTCCAGAAAGCCCTGTTGGCGGAGACGGCTCCAGTACTGGACGCTTGTCGTCGGGATGAAGCCAAAGGCCCGCCGTCTGCCGAGGGAGAGGAGGAAGCGGGCGCCCTGGCGCCCGATGTAGACATCGTCGTTGCGGATATGGCAGATGTTGCGGCGTCTCCGGGAGAACGGGAACCCGCCGTCGCCGATGAAGGCGACGGGCATCTCCGAGCGGGCGAGCAGACGGGAGGTCTCGGCGGGTCCGGGTTCGCTTGCGATGAGGCCATCGTATCTCTCGGCCTCCAGCATGCGGAAGGCCGCCGGCGTAAAGTCGTCCGGCATCTGGAACAGGTGCGTCTGCCAGTGGGGATGCTTGCGCAGGAAGAGAAAGATGCCGGCGAGGATGTTGCGCCCGGCGGCGCCGGACAGCCTCAGGACGATGGCGATCTTCTTGCGCTTCATGCGTACAGTTCGTGTTTCATGTGCATAGTGTAGCGCAGACGGGTCTTCCGCGTCAAGGAGATGATTGCCGAAAAGTGGATATTTATCTTGCCGTAGACTGAAGCGCATTCCATTGAGCCGGATTCCCGCACTGTGCTACAATGCGGGCGTTCGGACAAGGAAAGAGTTTTTCCCGAAAGGATGTAACATGAAAGGGTCGATGATGAAGAGGTCGTTTTTCCTGGTTTGCGCGGCCATGGCGCTGCCCGGTCCCCTCATGGCGGGCGGCGTATTGCAGGCGGAGGAGGGTTTCCCGCAGAAGGTGTTGTACGCGAAGGGCGGGGCGACACCGACGCGGCTCGACTGGACGTTCGGCGGCGAACAGCCCGTGGTGGCGCTCGACTACGGCGGGAAGACCGTGGGCGGCTACGCCGTCATCCGGGTGAAGTCCTTCCGCCCGCAGGGGTGCGACACGGACGGCAACGTGGTCGGCTACCCCGTCCTACGGCTCTCCTATGCGACACACCCGGACGGCCTCACGGCGACGGGCTGCTTCACGCGCCGCAACTGCATCCACTACCTCGGGCCGTTCTTCGACAACCCCGTCCTCCCCGCGAACGTGAACCGCCACGAGACGTACACAGTCACGCGCACGGGAATCTACGTCGCGCCGCTTGTGCAGGGGCAGGAGCGGTACGTACGCATCCAGTTGGAGACGCCCGGCACGATGGTCGAACTGGGCCCGGTCGAGATCCGCAACGTCGGCGTCCATGCGACGGAGCCTGTGCGCGGCACGTTCCGCTGCAGCGACGCGCGCCTGAACCGCGTCTGGGACATGTGTACATGGACGTGCAATCTCGCGAGCGTCCCCAATAACGACGCTTGGCGCGTCGTCGAGGGACGGCTCCTGCCGCGCAGGCTGGAGCGTGGCACGGCGGCGGGGCTCTGCGAGACGGCGGCGCAGGACTGCGACGGCCTCTGGACGATCGATTTCGCGCTCTCCGAGAACCCGCACCACGATTCGGCGGTCGGTCTCCTCTTCCGCGCGGCGGACAAGGCAAACGGCCTCGTCGCCGTCGCCTCGCAGCCCGCCTACGTCCAGCTCCTGCGGCTGAAGGACGGCGTGAAGACGGAGCTGGCGAAGATGGTCCTGGACGCGCGCCTCGTCGATGGCGTGTTCCATCGGCTCACGGCGGACGTGAAGGGGAACAAGGTCGGCATCTCCGTGGACGGCGTGCGGATTCTCGAACAGGCCGTTGACGGCTTTCCCGGCGGGCGTTTCGGCCTCTACGTCGAGAAGGAGTGGTGGCCGCAGGTCGAGTCCTACGCCGTCGCCGACGCGGACGGCAAGGTGGTCTTCCGCGACGCCTTCGACGCGGCCGACGCCGAGGGCCGCCTCGTCGGCTGGGACTACACGCGGTCGTTCAGGTTCGTCGCCGACGGCGCGAAGCGCGACCGCCTCGCGTGGATCGGCGACATCTGGTGGGGCGACCTCTCCTGCTACACGGGCTACGGGCCGGACTGGCCCTATCTGCGCGAAACACTCAAACTGTTCGCCCACTACCAGACACCCGAGGGCTACATCTGGGCCGCGCCGTTCTCCGAGAAGGGGCCGCGTCCGAAGGCGGGCGAGTTCGGCCACTTCCCGAGCGACGAGTTCTGCGCGTGGTTCGTGCCGATCCTGAAGACCTACTACCTCTACACAGCGGACCGGGCCGCGCTCGACGGGGGCCTCTTCGCGGCGGCGCGCAAGTGCCTCGGCTATCTCGACACGCTGCGGCGTCCCGATGGCCTCTGTGACCAGCCGCTCCGCAGCTCCAGCAACATCGCCTCGATGGCGCCGCACGACCCGTCGATCCGGCTCTGGACGCACCTTGTCTTCTGGCGCGCCTACGCGGACGGCGCAGGACTCGCGGAGAAGCTGGGCGATGCTGCCTCCGCCGCACGCTGGAGCGCACGGGCGCAGGAACTGGCGGCGGCGATCCGCACGGCCTTCAAGGACGAAAGGACGGGCCTCTTCCGGCGGCGTCTCGGCGACAAGGAGCCGGCGTACGGCGGCTCGTGGAGCGGGATGCCCGTCGCCTGCGGGTTCGCGACGCCCGACGAGGCCCTGGAGATCCTGAAGCGCGTGCCGCTCACGGGCGGCAGCAAGGCCCACCTCGGCAACATCCGCGGCGCGTTCGCCTACGGCTACGACGAGAAGGCGTTCGCGATGTTGGAGAACGGCACGTGGCTCAAGCTCGCCGACCCGTCGTGGGAGGGCGCGCAGTGCTGCACGGAGTGCGGCTTCCTGACGCGCAGCGGCTGGTGGGACGAATCGCATCCCGACACGGCGGTCTCCGGTGACATGACGGCCAGCCTCCTCGGCGTGCGGCCCGTCGAACCGGGCTTCGCGGCGTTTCGCTTCGAACCGCACGTCGTCTCGCGCCTCGCGTTCGCGGAGGGCACGGTGCCAACGCCGCACGGCGACATCGTTGCGCGCTGGGAACGCACGAACGACACGGTCCGGGCGACGTTGACCGTCCCCGCAGGGACGTCCGCGACGTTTGGCTGCCGCCTCTCGAAGGACGTGATGGTGGACGGCGCGTCCTACGCGGGCGGCGCGCTCGGCCCCGGCCACCACGTGATTGTCGTTCGGGGCGTGACGGCGGACTCGTTTGCGGACGCGGCGCTCTGGGGCGGGGTCCAGACGGACGGCACGCAGTGGCGCGTCCTCCCCGGCATGGACGGTACACCGGACGCGAATCCGGACGCGGCGTTCGAGCTGGTTGCCGACCTTGGCGCGACCTACGAGCTGCGGGAGGTGGAACTGACGGCGGGGACTGATGCGTGTTTCCCGTCCGACATCCGTGTCGAGGTCTCCGCCGACGGCAAGACGTTTGCGTGTGTCGCCAAGCGGACGGGCGTGCGGAGCCCTGGTCTGGGACAGACGCTGAATCTGGATTTGAATACGGTCGGAAACGATCCCGTGGGCCGTTACCTGCGTTTCTGTTTCCACCGTCCACCCGCCAGCCGCAACGACATGGGCGAACCGTGGTACAACGTCCAGTTGCCGAAGATTCGCGTCCGCATCGGACACTGACGCCGTTTCCGTCTCATGGTTTGGGGGTTTGGGGCTTGCACGATTTCGCGCCGGACACGACGCGGAATCCCGTGTTCCCCAGTCCCCACGTCCCTTTCTTGTGGAAATGGACGTGCAGGAGCGTATTCCTCCCGCCTCACCACTCCAAGGGTTGTAATGGAGGGCCGTGGCTTTTACATTTTCTGTCACGTCAAGGAGGCGGAGGAGGCGGGAAAGGCGATGTGGGGGGCTCTGGCACGGGAATTGCTAAGAGGATTCCACGTGAAAGGAACACAACCCATGAACGAAGAAACACGTAAAGCAACTGATTTCGGGGCCGACGTGTTCGGTGCCGAGGCCATCCAGAAGTATTTGTCGAAGGACGCCGCGAAGAAACTGCTTTCGACCATTCAGGGCGCCACGCCGCTTGACCCTTCGATCGCGGGCGAAGTCGCGCATGGCATGAAGCAGTGGGCCCTTGAACGCGGCGCGACGCACTACACGCACTGGTTCCTGCCGCTCACCGGATCGACCGCCGAGAAGCACGATGCGTTCCTGGAGATCAGGGACGGCGAGCCGATTCTAACCTTCTCCGGCAAGAACCTGATCGTGGGCGAGCCGGATGCGTCGAGTTTCCCCTCCGGCGGCATCCGCTCCACGTTCGAGGCGCGCGGCTACACGGCGTGGGATCCGACTTCGCCCGCCTTCATCAAGCGCCACGCGAACGGCGCGACCCTCTGCATTCCGACGGCCTTCTGCGCCTACACGGGCGAGGCGCTGGACCAGAAGACGCCGCTGCTCCGTTCCATGCAGACGCTCTCCGTCGCCACGAAGCGCCTGATGAAGTGCTTCGGCAAGGGCGAGGCGCGCGTCACGATCACGCTCGGTCCCGAGCAGGAATACTTCCTGATCGACAAGAAGTACTACGCCGAGCGTCCCGACCTCGTGCTGACGGGCCGCACGCTCTTCGGCGCGCCGAGTCCGAAGGGGCAGCAGCTGGAGGACCACTACTTCGGTTCGATCCGCGCCCGCATCCTCAACTTCATGAACGAGGTCGAGAAGGAGCTCTGGAAGCTCGGCATTCCGGCGAAGACACGCCACAACGAGGTTGCGCCCGCCCAGTTCGAGCTTGCGCCGATGTTCGAGGAACTGAACCTCAGCTGCGACCACAACATGCTCGTGATGGAGGTGCTGCGCCAGGTCGCGGACCGCAACGGGCTCGTCTGCCTCCTCCACGAGAAGCCGTTCGCCGGCGTGAACGGTTCGGGCAAGCACAACAACTGGGCCGTCGCCTACGGCGGCGTCAACCTGCTCAACCCCGGCAACGACCCCCACCAGAACGCGATCTTCCTCACAACGCTCTGCGCCGTCATCGAGGCGGTCGACAAGCACGCCGACCTGCTGCGCGCCGCCGTCGCGGCGGCGGGCAACGACCACCGCCTCGGCGCGAACGAGGCGCCGCCGGCCGTCATCTCGATCTACCTCGGCGACCAGCTCGCGGACGTCGTCGCGCAGCTGGAGAAGGGCGCGCCGACGAGCTCGAAGCACGGCGGCACGATGAAGATCGGCGTCGACACGCTGCCGCCGCTTCCGAAGGACGCGACGGACCGCAACCGCACGTCGCCGTTCGCCTTCACGGGCAACAAGTTCGAGTTCCGCGCCCCCGGCTCCTCCGTCTCCTGCGCCCTGCCGAACACGATCCTCAACACGGTCGTGGCCGAGGCGATGGACCGCATCGCCGCCGCGCTGGAGGCGGCCGACGTCGTCGGCAAGAACGAGCCCGGCAAGCACACGGCGGCGTTCCACGACACGCTGCAGACCATCCTGCAGGACATCGTGAAGACGCACAAGCGCATCATCTTCAACGGCGACGGCTACACGACCGGCTGGCTGGAGGAGGCCGCGAAGCGCGGGCTCCCGAATGCGCCGACGACCCCGGAGGCCCTGAAGGCGTTCACGCGCAAGGAGAACGTGGAGGTCTTCGAGAAGGCCGGCGTCTTCACCGAGCGCGAGATGAAGTCGCGCTACGAGATCGCGATGGAGGACTACACGGCGAAGGTTGAGATCGAGGGCAACACGGCGCTCGAAATCGCCCGGACGCAGATCCTGCCCGCCGTGCGCGCGGAATACCTCGAAACGCTCAAGGCGTACAACGAGACGGACGCGAGCGACGTGAAGGTGGCGATCGACGCCCTCCACGACGAGACGGCGGCGCTCGGGAAGGGGCTCGTCGAACTGCGGGCGGGCATCAAGGCGCTCCAGGAGGCCGTCGCGGCCGCCGACCCGGCGGCGGTGCTCGCCAAGATGGGCGCGTTGCGCACGGTCGCGGACGGGTTGGAGACGGTCGTCTCCGACGCGCGGTGGCCGCTGCCGAAGTACCGCACGATGTTGTTCCTCTACTAGCCGAACAGAGGCGGAAAAAGGCCGATCATGTCCGACTCCATCAAGCATGAATGTGCCGTGGCGCTCCTCGTCCTCCGGGCGGGGGGCGCCGTCGACGGCGCGACGAAGCTCTCGCTCCTCCTTGAGAAGCAGCACAACCGCGGCCAGGACGGAGCGGGCGTCGTCACGCTCGCGGCACACCCGGAGGCGGGACGGCCGGCCTACAACGAACTCAAATCGGCGAGCGCGACCCCGCTCGCCGATTTGCTTGGCCAGATCGCCCGGCGGCGGCGTCTCCCCGACGAGCGCATCTTCCTCGGGCACCTGCGCTACGCGACCTACGGAAAGGGCGACGTGGGCTTCTGCCACCCGTTCGTCCACAAGGCCGCACGGCTCTCGCGGACGCTCTTCCTCGCGGGCAACTTCAACCTCACGAACACGCACGACCTCTTCGACGCCTACGTGCGGATGGGGAAGTTCCCGGAGAGCGAGGCGGACGGCTACCTGATCTGCGAATGGCTCGCCTCCGCGATGCTGAAGGTGGAGATGGAGGGCGAGGCGGATCGCGGGCGCGTGCTCGTGGAGGCCCTGCGCCGTCTGCTGCCGAAGCTGGACGGCGCCTTTACGCTCTGCGGCATGACGGGCGATGGATGGAGCTTCGCGATCCGCGACGCGCACGGCATCCGCCCCGGCTACTGCCTCGTCAACGACGCGGTGGCCGTCGTCGCCTCCGAGCGTCCCGCGATCCAGGCGGCGTTCAACTGCGGCACGGAGGACGTGAAGGAACTGGAGCCCGGCGTGGCGCTCGTCGTGTCGCCGACGGGGGAGGTCGCCCGCGTGCGCGTGCTGCCGGAGGCGGAGGCGCGGAGCTGCGTCTTCGAGCGCATCTACTTTTCGCGCGCGAACGACGCGGAGATCCACCGTGAACGAAAGGCGCTTGGGGCCGCGCTCGCGCGTCCGCTCCTCGCCGCCGTGGACTACGATCTGGAACATACCTTCTTCAGCTACATCCCGAACTCGGCACAGGTCGCGTTCCACGGTCTGCTGCAGGCGCTCTGGACGGAAGGGCTCGCGGAGGGGCGGCCCGTCCGCTTCGGCCAGATCGCCGTGAAGGACGCGAAGTTCCGCACGTTCATCGCGGACGCGGCGGCCCGCCGCGAATTCTACCAGCACGTCTACGACGTGACGTACGGCCTCATCACGCCGGGCGCGGACACGCTCGTGGTGCTGGACGACTCGATCGTGCGCGGCAACACGATGAAGCACGCGATTCTGCCGATGCTCGACCGGTTGGGCCCGAAGCGCATCATCGTCGCCTCCTCGGCGCCGCCGATCCTCTTCCCCGACTGCTACGGCATCGACATGTCGACGCTGGGGGAGCTGGTGGCGTTCCGCGCGCTCGTGAACCTCGCGGGGGAGGGCGCGGTGACACGGGAGACGGACCTGCGCGCGCTCGCGGCGAAGTTCCCGCTCGCGGATCTGTCGGCCGAGATCGCCCGGCTCGTCACGCCGGCGGGCATGCGGGCGAAGGTGGACGTGGTCTTCCAGTCCGTCGAGGCCCTCCACAAGGCGTGCCCGCACACGACGGGCGACTGGTACTTCACCGGCAATTACCCGACGCCCGGCGGCGAGCGCGTTCTGCGCCGCTCGCTCGAGAACTACCTCGCCCACCGCGAGGGCCGCTCGTACTAGTTGTGATTAAGTCGCCGCTTGCGCGGCTTTAAGTGGTTAAGTCGGCCTACGGCCTTTAAGAGGTTAAGTCGGCCTACGGCCTTTAAGTGATTAAGCCGCCGCTACGCGGCTTTAAGTTGCGTTTCGCGCAACGGGAGGGCCGC